>NZ_KI519557.1:0-140599 GCF_000483165.1 Tullyiplasma multilocale ATCC 49900
ATAAAATCTATTACTCAACGCACATTTAAAATATATATTTTTCAATCTAGTATTCAGTTTTCAAAGAATAATCGACAAACCAAGATCTGGTGATAATAGCATAGAGGTCACACCTGTTCCCATTCCGAACACAGAAGTTAAGCTCTATTACGGCGACAATATTGCGTAAGTGAGAAGATAGCGAGTTGCCAGTTCAACTAAAAGAGAATCCGAAAGGGTTCTTTTTTTTATGTTCTTTTGGAATGTTTAGTTTTGATAACTAATGATGTATAATCTATGTAAGTCAGAAAGGGAGACTATTTATGAACTATAAAGGTAAATCAATTATATTCTCAGATTTAGATTCAACTCTATTGAGGGATAACCACTATTTTTCTAAAAGAACTAAACAAGTGGTAAAGGATTTAGCAGCACAAGATATGATGTTAATTCCGATTACAGCGAGAGCAACAAAAGATGTTCTTGATCAAGCTAAACGTTTAGGTTTAGATAAACTTGGTGGAATTATTGCCGGTAATAATGGGTCACAAATTTTTGACTTTAAAAATAATACATGAATACTAAATGAATTCTTATCAGAAGATTTAGTTAATGCTGTATTCAATACTTTTTACGGGACTTATAAAGCGAAAGTTCACTTCTATGGAGATGAAACTACTTACGTTTTTAATGAAGGTAAAATGTCACTATATTGAGCACAAATGATGGGTACTGACTACGTTGTAGCAAGTACTCCTGAAGAAATTGAAGATCCAATTTCACACATGACAATTGTTCTTAAAAAAGGTACAACAAAAGCTGAATCTGAAGCTGCGATTTTAGATATCAAAAACAAATTTGGTAGCGATGCAGATATTCATGTATATACAGAAAGAGTTATCGAAGTATGTCCAAAAAACATTAGTAAGGGTAATGCTGTAAAGGTTATCAAAGAATACTTAGGTATTACTGATGAGGTAACAACTTATGCTTTTGGGGATGGTCCAAATGACTTCCCAATGTTTGAAGCAGTTGACAATGGAGTTGCATTACAAAATGCCATTCCACAATTAATTGATATTGCTCAAGACATTACAAAAGATACTAATGACAATGATGGAGTTGCGAACTACATCTACGACAATATTTTAAAAAAATAAGGAGATAAAAACTATGGCTGAAATGATCAAAGTAACTTCAAAAGCACAATTTGAAGAATTAGTAAAAGAAGGAAATGTTATGGTAGACTTTAACGCTACATGATGTGGTCCATGTAAAATGCTAATGCCGCTAGTTAAAGAATTAGCTGCAAAAACTGAAGATGTGAAATTCTTAGATGTTGATGTTGATTTAAACCAAGACATCGCTGTTGAATTCCAAATCATGTCTATCCCATCATTAATGATGTTTAAAGATGGACAACAAGCTAAAAAACATGTTGGATTTATGGCACCAAACCAATTAGAAGAATTTGTTAAATAGTACCAAAAACTTATAACCCCTTTAGGGGTTATTTTTTTATTTATAAAAAACTTTTAAAAAAAATTTGACAAATTTTTTATTTGGGGTAAGATGAAAGTAAGAAGTAGATAACTTCAAGAGGAGGTAGATAATCATGGTAACATCATCATTATTCATTTCTGAGAAGTGCGTTTATAGGGAAAATAAAAATATCTAAAATACAATATAAATTCAAATAATGAAATGAATAAAACAAAAATAAACTTAATAAAATAATAATTAAAAAAAGAATAGAGGTGGTAACATGAACAAGCTAATATTCATTTATCCAAAGTGAATTGAAACAACCAAATAAGACATTCTAGGGATCTGATAGTAAATAAAAGCCTAGAACAATTGGTGAAGAAGTCATTAGACATCCAAGGATTACAGCAAGGTTTATACAAGGTTAAGTCCAAAAAATATTCTCGTAAAATATTTATAAACACTGAAAACATTGAACTATTTGTCAATCACAAAGGGGTGATAAATATGATTAAAGCAATTTACATCAACTCACCGTGAGTTGAAAAAACCTAACAAAACATTCTAAGGATCCATACCAAGCTTAGAGTAATGATAAAGAAGTCAATGGACATCTAAGGATTACAGCAAGGTTTATACAAGGTAAAGTCCAAAAAATATTCTCGTAAAATATTTATAAACACTGAAAACATTGAACTATTTGTCAATCACAAAGGGGTGATAAATATGATTAAAGCAATTTACATCAACTCACCGTGAGTTGAGATTACCAAATAAAACAATCTAGGGTTCACAAACAAAAGCCTAGAGAAATGATGGTAAGAGTATCTGATTACTAATAAATGTTTAGGATTCATGGTAAAGTCCAAAAAATAACTTAGTAAATTATTAATTCAAGCATTTTCCAGATATGAAAATCATCGAGGAAGAGGTGGTAAATATGAAAACAAATAAATTAATTTTCTTACTACCAAGATGAGCGGTAGTAACCTGATAAAACATCTTAGTAAATAATTTTAAAGGCTAAGAAAAACAGATAAAGAAGTCAATGGACATCTAAGGATTACAGCAAGGTTTATACAAGGTAAAGTCCAAAAAATATTCTCGTAAAATATTTATAAACACTGAAAACATTGAACTATTTATCAACAGAAAGTTGGTGATAATATGATGAAAATATTCTTATTACCAAGATGAGTAACAGATACCTGTGACTCTTAATATAAATAAAACAAAACTTAATATTTAAATTAAAACTTAATTCTATCGTCATAGAATTGGCAATGCGCTATAAAAAAAGAAAGAGGGACGCCTCTTTCTTTTTTTTGTTATTCAACTTCGTTTGTCAAATCTGTAAATTCATCAAAGAATCCAGCATAGAATTCTAAAACTTGGAATCTAAATGTTTTGATATCTTCAACAGTTTCAGCTTCTGCATCTTCACCTAATTCATAAACTGTTTCATTATCGATGTAGTCATAAGTCAACTTTGAAGCTTTAAATCATAAAGATTCAATTGGATCTCCGGCTTTTTCCATTTCTAATAAAAATGTTCTGAAAAGAGTAGAAATGTGTTGAATATCTTCGATTGCTAATTCTTTGAATTCAGCATCACTTTCAGCATCTTCGTTAATGATTTCAATAATATTAACTTCACAACTTTGAGCAGCTGCGATTAATTCTTTAATATCCATATAATATGTCTCCTAATTCATCTTATTAATGATACTAAATATTAAATGCTTTGTGTCTAAAATTAAGATTTTTATTTTGTTATAATAAACATAAGAAAATGAGGTACCTTATGTATAAATTAATCGCAGTTGATGTTGATGGAACTTTATTCCCTCATGGTAAAAATGTCCACCCTAAAACAAAAGAAGCTATTCTAAAAGCGCAAGAATTAAATATCCCGGTTGTGATCGCGACTGGACGAAATATATCAACAATTACAAATGTAGCAGCAGAACTTAATATGATGAATACTGGTATTCCATTTGTATCTCAAAATGGTGCTCAAGTTTTCACTTTCGAAAAAGATGGTAAGGTAAATATTGAATATACAATTACGTATGAAGATAAAGAGTCTAATTGAATCTTTGCATTAGCAAAACGTTTTAAAGTAACTGTCTATGCATATACACAAGATGAAAAAATTGCATATACAAATAAACGTTTTAGTTTTATGTCGTGTTTTATGAAATATCGCTCAAGTCGTAAATCAATTTTTTATAAAGAAACAGAAAGTCTTGTGGCACCGATTACTAAATTTTTACTTTTCGGAAAGAAAACTAAAATGATAGAGTTACGAAAAATAGTTGAAGAAAAGGGTTATAACGCTTTTGCATTTAGTTATGTTAGTGATTCACGCCAAAATATTGAAGTCTTACCCAAAGGTGTCGATAAGGCCAAAGGTTTAGAATGTATAATTGCTAAATTGGGTATCAACCAAGAAGATGTAATCTACTTCGGTGATGGTGAAAATGATATTGAAGCAATTAAATGAGCTGGACATGGAGTTGCCATGGGTAATGCTAAAGATTACGTAAAAACACATGCAGATGCAATAACTACAACTTGTGAACAAGGTGGAGTTGGAGAATACTTATTTGAAAAAGTTTTCAAATAAGTTTTATAATAAAAATATAAACTAATACTTAGGTATTAAGATAGGGGTTCAAAACCATGGAACAAAATAAAAACTTAGTGGATGAAATTCAAGAATGTTTATCAGAATATAAATATTTACCTCAAGATGTGACAAATATAAATTCAATCAATATTTTGGGTGATCAAGAAGCTGAATTAGTTCATTTCACAGCCAACATTAGTTTAGAAACAAAAACTACTAATGTATTAGCAGTTTATTCAAAAGTATTTCATAAAATGATTTTCATTGAATGAGTAGATTAATAAAAGTAAAATAGATTTTCTAATCTATTTTTTATTTACTAAAATATCGCTTGCATTAAAGTAACTTTAACCTTTTACAATATAAGTAGATAAAGAAATGAGGGATTAATATGAAAATATTAATATTGGGAGCAGCCGGGCAGATTTCAAAAGTCTTGACTAAACGTTTAGTTAAAAATTCAGAAAATGAAATTGTGCTATATGCGAGAAACGCCAACAAGCGTTTAAGTAATCACGAAAATAACATAACAATTATTGATGGTGATTTTAATGAAACTGAAAAATTACACAACATCATTAAAGATGACGTTGATGTTATTTACATCAATGAAATGAGAAGTTATTCAAATATTAACTCAATAATTGAAGCTTCTAAAAATACCCAAGTTAAAAAAATGATTGGTGCTAATGTATTGGGTATTTATGACGAAGTGCCAGGCGAGTTTGGAAAATGAAATAAAAGTATGCTTGGGGACTATAATCCCGAAAGTTCATATTTAAAAACTGCTGAACTTCTGGAAAATAGTGGCATTGATTACACAGTATTAAGAATTACTTGATTATACAACCAAGAAGGTAATGAAGATTATGTCTTAACCCAAAAGGGAGAACCATTCTATGGTGCTCAAGTAACAAGACAAGCAGTTGCAAAACTAATTGAAGATATCATTGAAAACAAAGAAAGGTTTAAAAATACAAATATCGGAGTTGGAGAACCTGATACTGATTTTGCAAAACCAAGTTTCTATTAGGAGGAAATTATGAAAACAAGAATTTTAGGAAAAGGATTAGAAGTATCAGAAATAGGACTTGGATGTATGGGATTAAGTATGTCATTCCCACCATTCCCAACAAGAGAAGAAGCTGTTAAATTTTTAAGAGATGCTCACAAACAAGGTGTAACTTTTTTCGATACAGCTGAAGTTTATGGACCATTTGAGAATGAAGAATTATTAGGAGAAGCTTTCAAAGACATTAGATCAGAAGTTGTTATCGCTACTAAATTTGGTTTTAAATTTGTTGATGGTAAAAATGTTGGTGTTGATAGCACCAAAGAAAATATTTTAAGAGCAGTTGAAGGAAGTCTAAAAAGATTACAAACTTCTTATATAGATTTATTCTACCAACATAGAGTTGATCCAAATGTTCCAATTGAAGAAGTGGCAATTGTCATGAAAGAACTTATTGAAACTGGGAAAATTAAACATTGAGGATTAAGTGAAGCATCAGCTAGCACAATTCGTCGTGCCCATGCCATATGTCCCATGACTGCAGTACAAAGTGAATACTCAATGTTTTGAAGAGAACCGGAAACTAAAATCTTTGATACATTAAAAGAACTAGGGATAGGACTTGTTCCATTTAGTCCATTAGGGAAAGGGTTCTTAACAGGTACTGTGAAACCAGGTGAAATGTTTGGTGAAGGTGATTTCAGAAACACAATTCCAAGATTTAATAATCCTGATTATCTGGCAGCAAACATGAAGTTAGTGGAATTTGTTAAAGAGTTAGCAGTTGCTAAAGATACAACACCAGCGGCAATCGCAATTGGGTGAGTATTAGCGCAAGGAGAATGAATAGTTCCAATTCCAGGTACTAAAAAAATTGAAAGAGTTATTGAAAATAATAGTGCAGCAAATATTACTTTTACAAAACAAGAATTAAATGATATTAAAGAACGTTTAGATCATATTGAAATTCTAGGTCACAGATATTCTGAAGCCAATGAAAAACATATCGATAAATAAAGAAAAATAGATCCTAAGATCTATTTTTTATCATTTAATAGTCTTTCATAAAAGCCTTTTTTGTATGTGATGAAATCTAACTGATCTTGTAGATCTTTTTGTTTTTCCAAAACAACTTTTTCTTGTTTTAGAATCATTTCCTGTCTTTGTTTTAAAGTGGATTCACCTTGATCAACTAATTCAATATATGTGATGATTTCCTTTAATGGCATACTGGTTTTTTTAAGACACAGAACAGTATTTACGAAACCTAAATCAGCTTCTAACATATAACGGTATCCATTATCATCTCGTCTAAATTTATTTATAACACCTTTTTCGTCATAATATCTCAATAGATATTCTGGGACATTGAATTTTTCAGCAATGTCTTTTAAGTAATATTTATTTTCCATAATAACCTCATTTGTATTTCTAACTATATTCTATAAGATTAAACCTACTTTAAGGCAAGGGTTTTTAAACTTTTTGAATTTTGTACTTGCCTTAAAGTAGGTTTAATCTTTTATTATCATTTTAAGATATAAAAAAAGGAGAAATAAACTATGGAACAAAAAGTTTGATTTATAACAGGAGCCAGTAAAGGTTTCGGAAATATCTTAGTTAAAAAATTATTAGAACAAGGACAATTAGTGGCTGCAACCTCAAGAAACTTATCAGCATTTGATGATATCAAAAATGATGGATTTTTAGGCTTGGAAGTTAAAGACCTTGCAGATGAAAAACAAGTTATCAATGCATTACATGAAACAAAAAGAAGATTCAATAGAATTGATGTTTTGGTTAACAATGCTGGATATGGAGTTATCGGTGCTTTTGAAGAAGTTAGTGATAAAGATATGAGAGCCGTATTTGATGTCAATGTATTCGGGACATTCAATACAATTAGAAATGTATTGCCAATCATGAGAGAACAAAATGCGGGAAGAATAATTAACATCTCTTCAATAGCTGGTTTTGTTGGAGTACCTTATTGAAGTGCATATAATGCAACAAAATTTGCAGTAGATGGATTTACAGATGCTTTAGCACCTGAATTATCACAATTCAATATTAAGGTAACTTCAATATTGCCTGGCCCATTTAACACAGATTTCTTGGAACGTGATTCCAAAGCTGTTATTACAACGGGTAATCCAGCTTATGCTGAAGGTTTCAACAAGGAAAATGATACTTGAGATGAAAATAATCACAAGCAAACAGGAGACCCTTATAAAGCAATGGATGCATTAATCAAAATTGTTGAAGATGATTTAAATGTAGAGTACATTTTCTTCGGGGAATGAGCTTATTCTGGTGCCAACAATAGAATCGAAAAATGACAAAAAGAAATGAAGGATTTTGAATATCTTGGAAGACCCTTAGATTATGAAAAATAATCAAAAAAGATGTTAGTTTTGCTAACATCTTTTTTTATGTTTAAAAATACATTTTTGTTTCAAAATGTTATAAAATTAATTCAATGGGAAAAGGGGTGAAAACTATGTCAAATTTAATGAATTTTAAAAATCTTTCAAATAGAGATCAATATCTAATTTTAGAATGACTTGATGTAGCGATCACTCGTACTGAAAGACATGAAATTGTCTTAGAAACTGAATCACTCTCCCTGAAGTAGAAGTCTTAAAATTAAATAAGACTTCTATTTTGTCATGCTTAAACATTAAAAGCTTTATAAGCTAATCTAATTTTTAAAGGAGAGAATAAAATGGAAAATAATAACATTATAGAAATTAGAAATATTACAAAAGATTACGACGGGAAAGTTGTTTTAAAAGGTATTAACTTTAACATCCACGAAGGAGAGTTTATTACTTTATTAGGACCTTCTGGTTGCGGTAAAACAACAACACTTAGAATTATTGGTGGTTTTGAAAAACCAAACAGTGGTCAAGTATTTTTCGAGGGTAAAGATTTATTACCTATCTCAATCAACAAACGTCAAATTAACACTATTTTCCAATCATATGCCTTATTCCCACATCTTAATGTGTTTGATAACATAGCATTCGGATTACGTGCTAAAAAGACTAAAAAAGACATGATTGAACGTGAAGTAATGAAACAAATTAGACAAGTTGGTCTAGAAGGTTTCGAAGATAAAAAAGTAACTGATTTATCAGGGGGACAAAAACAACGTGTAGCTATCGCTAGAGCACTTGTTATGAAACCAAGAGTTCTTTTATTAGATGAACCAATGGCAGCATTAGATGTTCAATTAAGAAAAACTATGCAAGATGAATTAAAACGTCTGCAAAGAGAAATTGGAATTACATTTATCATGGTTTCTCACGATCAAGAGGAAGCTTTATCAATGAGTGACAGAATTGTTGTTATGAACAATGGTTCAATTCAACAAATTGGAACTCCAGAAGAAATTTATAATGAACCAGAAAACTACTGAGTAGCAAATTTCGTAGGTTCATCAAATATTATTTCTGATGGTATTTTCTTAGAAGATAATAAAGTTGCTTTTGATGGAAAAACTCTAAACTGTATGGATACAAACTTTGGTACCGATGAAACAAGTATTGATATTGTTATTCGTCCAGAAGATATTGATATTAGAAAACCAAACATTGGTTTCTTTAATGGTGAAGTTGTTGAATCAATTTTTAAGGGTGTTCACTTCGATGTAACTATTAAAACTACAAAAGGTCGTCAATGATTAGTTCATACAACTGACCAATATGAAATTGGACAAAAAGTTTCAATTAAATGAAATGTAGAAGATATTCACGTAATGTGAAAAGAGATTGATAATTAATCTTAACTAAAATAGAAATAGAATAGGAGGATGTATTAATGAAAAAGAAACAAGAAATTGTTGAAACAAATTTAGAGTTTAACCAAGAAGAACTTGAAGAAGCTATTGATGAACAAAACTCTCAACAAAATCGTCGTAAAGTTAGAATGAAAATTTCTGATATCAACAAGCGATTGAGCAAAACAAGATTATTCAACTTTTCAAAAGGAAAAGTTTGACCAATCTTGTTACCGTTTTTCATAGTTATGATTTTTTTAATTATCTTACCGTTGGTAGCGATTATATTTTACGCAATTATTCAACCAACAGGTAACTCAATTATGATTGAAGCTACACTTAAAAACTTCATAAAGATGTTCACGAGTTCGAATATTATGATAGCTCTGCTATTATCTGTAGCTTATGCTCTAATTGCTTCATTAATATGTGTTGTAATTGGTTATCCAATTGCACTAATGATGGCGCAAATGCGATCAAAAATACTTGCACAAAATATGTGAGTGTTAGTAACAATGCCAATTTGAATTTCTATGCTTTTAAAAGTATTGGGATTGCAAACAGTATTTTACTTATTAAGTCCGACAATGATTGGTATGCCAATCACTATTATTATTGGAATGGTATATATGTTCTTACCATTTGCAATTACACCGATTTATGATTCACTAGAATCACGTCAAATCGATTTAGAAGAAGCATCACAAGATTTAGGTGCATCAAAATTTAAAACATTCTGAACAATTACATTCAGATCATCAATGCCAGGAGTTCTAACTGGATTCTCATTAGTTATAGTGCAAGCTGCAACATCACTTATTGTTGTTCACTATCTAGGGGATGGAAAAGTTAACCTGATATCATCAGTTATCGAATCTTATTTCTTCAAAGGGAATGATTTCGGATTCGGAGCTGCAATATCAGTAGTTCTTGCAATTATGATTTTTGCGTTAATGTTTATCATCAGAATGTTTAGTAATAAATTTGAAATGAAAGGGAAGAAAAAATGAAAAGATTCTTCAAAGGTAGTTACTTCGCAATAATAATGGCCTTTATTTACATTCCAATCGTTGTAATGGTAATTTTTTCATTCAACGCTGGAAGTACAACAACTTCATGATCAGGATTTGATTTCAAATGATACGATGAGTTTATTCATAACTCACCATTCATCAAATCAATCATCACTTCATTATTTGTTGCCGTAATTTCAACTGCGGTGTCAGTTGTGATCGGAACAATGGCTGCTATTGGGTTAAGTAGAACTAAAAGAGTAACACAATCATCATGATTTGGAGTGGCAAACATCCCATTAATCAATGCTGATGTAGTTACAGCTGTATCATTAATGATTATTTTCTTATTATCAGGATTTAAATTTGGTCTAGGAACATTAATCATGGCCCACGTATCATTCAACGTGCCTTACGTTTTAATAACAGTAATGCCACGTTTAAGAAAAATTGATAAATCACTGGTTGAAGCATCTATGGATTTAGGTGCCAAACCATTACATGTATTATTTAAAGTTATATTACCAATTTTAAAACCAGCAATTATTACAGCAACAGCGATTGCTTTTGCTATGAGTTTTGACGATTTTATTATTTCTTACTTCACTGGGGGAAATCAAACTAACGTCTCAACATTTATTTATACTGCTAAAAAAATCAAACCATTTATTTTTGCCTTCGGAACAATTCTAGTTGGAGTTATTGTTTTATCTATTATCGCTTGAAATGCAATTACAGTAGTTAAACAAAAACGTTTACAAACTGAAGACCAAATTAAAAAAGGTTTCTACAAAGCTAAAAAAATTCAAAGACTTAATAAAGAGTTGGATGAATTATATTTAGCAGCATCTACTAAAACAGAAATCAGAAGATCTCGCAGAATTTCACTGTGAGCAAAATATTACTGGCTAAAACTACGTATTAAAATAGCTACAATGAAAAACTATGATGCTAAGATTGCTAAACTTGAATGAAGACAATATAAATTGAAATCAGAAATTTCTAAAGAGAAACGTTATGAATCAAGATTGAAAAAAGCAAACAAAAAAATGCGTCAATTAATTAAACAATTAGAAAAAGAAAAACTTGATGTTAAAAAAGCTGCCAAGATTTCCATTCAAATTGAAAAATTACAAGACAAAGTAGAATTCCTAGAAGAGGAAATCGAATGAATGAAAGATCGTGATGCTAAGGCAGCGATTAAAGTTAAAAAAATTCAAAAACAAATTAAAGATCTGCAAAAAGAACTTAAAAACGAAGATCAACCAAGCAAGAAAACTATTGCTTGATATAATAGAAAAATTAAAGATCTTGAAGATTGAAAAATTGAAGTTGAAGAAGGTAAAAACCATTACAAATTAAGAATGTTAACTGAAAAATTAAAAGAAGTTCGTGATTTACATTACAACTACGTTTCAGAGTTAACTTTAAAATCAGATGAGTTGGAAAAATCTTTATATACACGTCGCTCAATCACACGTAGATTTGATAGTAAAATTTCAAAATCAAATGATATTTTACTTACACAAGAATTAATTAATGAAAAAAATGATTTCTTAAAATCTGAACATGCAATTTATATGAAAAAAATTGCTAACAAGGAAAGTACTATTGCTAAAGTAAAAAACAAAGTAGATATAGTTAGAGAAAAACTATTCCCATCAAATCCTGATGAAGTATCACATACAAAAGGATTCATCGCTAGAAGTTGAAGAGTGATGTTGGCAACATTATTAGGAGTTGCTGCTTTCACTGGATTAACTGTAGCTTATGTTATGAATAACATTTATGACTTAGTTGTTGCCAACTGAGGAGAATACATTGATCCACGTATGATTTCTGAATTCGAGAAAAGATACGATGTAAAAATTAATTACCAAGAATATGATTCTAATGAAACTTTATATAATAAATTATTTACATTTACATTTGATGTTATGGTTCCAAGTGATTACATGGTACAAAAACTTGCAAATGAGAATAGATTATTAAAATTAGATTATTCAAAACTAAATATTCACGGAACTGTTAACGGACAAGAATTAAATCCCTACTTATCAGAAGAAGACCGTGACGAAGCGATGGAAATTGATTCATCATTATTAGATTTAATGAATACTTCTAAAGTTCACCCAATTGATGAACAAGAACAAGAAAATCATTCAGGAGCTAGTGGTTCTATTTTAGACTACGCTTCACCTTATTTCTGAGGGGATCTTTCAATAATTGTTTTACCAACTGAATCAAATATCAAATTCCTTGAAGATAGAGGAGTTGAATTTGTAGAAAACGAAGATGGAGCTAAAATTGAAATTAAATCTGATTCACTATCATGATCAATTCTTTGAGATGCTGCTGAAGCCGGTAAACGTGTTGCGTTAAACAATGACCCTAAAAACATTTTCATGTTAGGTGCTCAAAAAGTATTGCAACAAGTTAACCTTGAAGAAAAACAAGAAGTTGATCAAGTTAAAAAAGAAGTGGCTAAGTTAGTTCAAAATAAAAACGTTGCCCTTAATGGAGATGATTTAATTACTAAAGCTGCAGAAGGTAACTTCGACTTTGCTGTTATGTATAATGGTGATGCTGCATACGCAAATACAGTGTACAATGGTGAAGATATTGAAGACCAAGATGAATATGGAACAACAAGATTTATTTACGGACGTCCCAATAAACTTAACGAAGAAACAGGAAGAAGAGAAACAACTAATGTTTTCTCTGAAAATGCTGTTATTTCAAGTGAAAGTTCAAATCAGGACTTAGCATATAAATTCTTAAACTTCTTATCTGAAAAAGCTTATGATTTAACTGAATACGTAGGAATTGCTTCTCCATTTGGACAAGTAATGGAAGAAATGATTGGAGAAGATGGAACATACGAAGACTATGGAAATCTTTATAAACCAATTACTACTAAAACAGATGGTTCATTTATCACTGGTGATAAAC
Source organism: Tullyiplasma multilocale ATCC 49900 (assembly GCF_000483165.1). Lineage (GTDB taxonomy): Bacteria > Bacillota_I > Bacilli_A > Mycoplasmatales > Mycoplasmataceae > Tullyiplasma > Tullyiplasma multilocale. Next base: position 12,855 of record NZ_KI519557.1, read on the forward strand.
CATTAGCATATGGATTGAATCCAGCTGATGATTACCTAGTAAATGAATTCAATAACATTATTTCTGGAAAATTCGGATAATAAAAAACCCTTTAAAAGGGTTTTTTTCTTTATCTACTTTTAATTTAGGTTAATTACATTTATACTTATATAGTAATTTAATGGTACCATGGCCAAGTGGCTAAGGCATTGGTCTGCAACACCATGATCGTCGGTTCGAATCCGACTGGTACCTCCAATTAAAAATATAAAGTGCTTTGGCACTTTTTTTATTTAGTTTTTAAAGTATTTTAGGTCGTATAAAAAAGATATTTAAAAATTTATATTTTTTTGATTAAAAATGTTGTAATTTCTTAAAATAGTTTGCTATAATATAAAAGTCGCCAGTAGTGGAACTGGTGGCCAATAATAACAAAGGCAAATATATGCGCCCGTAGATCAATTGGATAGATCGTTTGACTACGGATCAAAAGGTTAGGGGTTCGAGTCCCTTCGGGCGCACCATTTATTAGAAACGCCAAAAAATGTTATTATTGAAACATATAAATAACATTTATATCGGGAAGTGGCTCAGCTTGGTAGAGCATTCGGTTTGGGACCGAAGGGTCGCAGGTTCGAATCCTGTCTTCCCGACCATTTATATGGGCCCTTAGCTCAGCTGGGAGAGCACCTGCCTTGCACGCAGGGGGTCGACGGTTCGATCCCGTTAGGGTCCACCATTTTTATTTTTATTTTTGGCGGGGTAGCTCAGTTGGTTAGAGCGTTCGGCTCATACCCGAAAGGTCCCGAGTTCAAGTCTCGGCCCCGCTACCATTATTATTAATTATTATTGGACCTTTAGCTCAGTTGGTTAGAGCATCCGGCTCATAACCGGACGGTCATTGGTTCAAGTCCAATAAGGTCCACCACTATTGACAACAACAAGTTGGTGGATGAAATAGCCAGATATACAGACACGGAAGATTACCCAAGTCTGGCTGAAGGGACCGGTCTTGAAAACCGGGAGTCGGGGAAACCCGAGCGGGGGTTCGAATCCCTCATCTTCCGCCATTTAAAAACAAAGGTACGCGGGGTGGAGCAGTTGGTAGCTCGTCGGGCTCATAACCCGAAGGTCGCAGGTTCAAGTCCTGTCCCCGCAACCATTTGGCCCCATAGCGAAGTTGGTTATCGCGCCTCCCTGTCACGGAGGAGATCACGAGTTCGAGTCTCGTTGGGGTCGCCATTACGGTCGTGTAGCTCAGTTGGTAGAGCAGCAGATTGAAGCTCTGCGTGTCGGCGGTTCAACTCCGTCCACGACCACCATTCGAAAATTAAAACTTATTGTAGCTTATGCTACTTTTTTTTCGCCAAATACAAATATTTAAGCAAGTCCAAAGACTTGCTTTTTTTACGTCTAAACCCTTATAAAACCTAGATATTAGTTATATAATTATATGGAAATCACATATGATGAGAGGAATTAAAATTATGAGAAAAAAAGTTATTTTTGGAAACTGAAAAATGAACGGTACAAACGCTGCTGTTGAAGAATTTTTATCAGTAGTAGATGCACAAGCTAACAACACTGAAGTTGTTGCTGGATTAGGATTACCTTTTACAGCTTTAGCTACAGGGATTAAAAACGCTAAAAACGTTAAAATTGCTGCACAAAACGTTCACTTTGAAGCAAATGGAGCATTCACAGGTGAAGTTTCAATCGAAATGTTAAAAGAAATCGGAGTTGAATACGTAATTATCGGTCACTCAGAAAGAAGAGAAATGTTTGGAGAAACTGACGCAACTGTTAACGCTAAATCAAAAGCTATCTTAGCTGCTGGTATGACACCATTAGTATGTTGTGGAGAAACTTTAGAAACTAAAGAAGCAGGAAACACAATTTCATTCGTAAACAATCAAATTGAAAAAGCATACGAAGGAATTTCAAAAGAAGATGCTGTTAAAACAATCATCGCTTATGAACCAATTTGAGCTATTGGAACAGGTAAAACTGCAACTAGTGAAGATGCTGAAGTAGTATGTAAAGCAATTAGAGAAAACTTAGCTGCAATTTACGATCAAGCAACAGCTGATGAAATTTCAATTCAATATGGTGGATCAGTTAAACCTGGAAACATTAAAGAATTAATGGAAATGCCAAACATTGATGGAGCTTTAGTTGGTGGAGCATCATTATTATCAGACGATTACTTAGCTTTAGTAAACTACAACAAATAATTAATGAACGATATTAAACTTTTAGTATTAGATATGGACGGAACTAGTTACTATAAAATGGGAACTATTGTTGAAGAAAATATCGAACCTTTAAAACAAGTAATGGAGCAAGGTGTACATCTTGCTTTTGTTACAGGTAGACCAGCCCTTGCAAAATTTAATAATATTGAAGGACACGGACTAGTTAAAGATCATTCAATTATGGGTGCATGCAATGGAGCATGCATTTATGATTTAAAAAATAAAAAGGTTTTAGCATCAAATCCAATTGATTCTGAAACAGCTAAACAAGTATTCGAATTAGCCAAAAAACCTGAATTTGCAGGAACAGTTATTTGAGGTTATGTTGATAACTTGAATGATGTTGTTGTAAATGCAACAGATGAAATTGGTGATGGAGAAATCTATAACCAAGAAAACCAATTCTTCCATGGAGATTACATTCAATATGAAGAAGTGAAAGAAAATTTTGAATTCAAATTCTTTAAGTTATTAACTTTAAATGCTAAACCTGGATTTATTCAAGAATTGAGAGAAACAACTAACCTAAATATTGCTTCAAATGATGAAATCATTGGAGAAATTAATGCACCTGGAATTAACAAAAAATTTGCTATCAATTGATTTAGTAAATATCTGAATGTTCCAGTGGAAAACATTATGGCAGTTGGAGACGGTATGAATGATTTAGATATGATCAAACATGCCGGGGTTGGAGTTGCTATGAAAAATTCAGTGCAACCAATCAAAGATGCAGCTGATGTATACATCGATATTAATTCTGATGATGCAGCAGTAAAAGCAATCGTAGAAAAATATATTTTAAAATAGGAGAATTAATATGAACGTAAAAAAACCAGTTATCTTAACTATTTTAGATGGATGAGGAATTGAAGAAGCAGGAGCTGGAAATGCTGTTGCTAACGCAAACATGGAATTTGTAAAAGAAATGACTTCTACATACCCATGAGTTAAAGCTCACGCATCTGGAGAATGAGTTGGATTACCTGATGGTCAAATGGGAAACTCAGAAGTTGGACACATCCACTTAGGAGCAGGAAGAATTAACTTTGAATCATTAGCTAAATTAAACAAAGAAGTAAAAACAAATGATATTGCTAAAAATGAAGAATTTGTAGCAGCATTTGAAAACTCAATCAAAAACAATAGTGCAGTTCACTTAATGGGATTATTCTCAGATGGTGGAGTTCACGCTCACATGGACCACATGATCGCTATCTATAAAGCAGCTGTGGCTTATGGAGTTACAAACATTAAATTTGACTTAATTACAGATGGTAGAGATACAGCTCCAACTGTTGTTAAAGGATACATTGAAACTTTATTAAAAGTTATTGCTGAAAATGGAAATGTTGGAGTTATTTCTTCAATTAATGGACGTTACTTCGCAATGGACCGTGATAAAAGAATGGAAAGAAGTGCTGAAGCCTACAAAGCTATCATTACTCGTGAAAACATCGGATCATTCACAGACCCAATCGCATACGTTGAATCACAATATGCTTTAGGAAAAGATGATGAAATGATTGAACCTGCCTTCAATGCAAATGATATTGATGGAAACTTAAAAGCTGGAGATTCAATGATCTTTACAAACTTCCGTCCTGATAGAGCTATCCAAATGGCATCAGTTATGACAAATCATGATTATGCAGCATGAAGTGATGAAGCATTTGCTGGAATTCCTTTCATTGGAGATTCAATTAGATTTATCTCAACAATGAAATATGCAGATTCAGTTACTTCACCATTTATCGCTTATCCACCACACCCATTAGAAAATACATTAGGACAATATGTTTCTTCATTAGGATTACGTCAATTACGTATTGCTGAAACTGAAAAAATTGCTCACGTTACTTTCTTCTTTGATGGTGGAAATGATTACTTTAAAAATGGATTAGCTACTCAAGAAGAAGTTACTTTACCAGGAGCTTCAATTGATTTAATTAACTCACCAAAAGTTGCTACTTATGATTTAAAACCAGAAATGTCAGCTGTTGAAATTACAGATAAATTATTAGAAGAAGTTGCTAAAGACGAATTCGACTTAATTGTTCTTAACTTCGCTAACTGTGACATGGTTGGACATACAGGAAACAATGATGCTACTGTTGAAGCTGTTAAAGTATTAGATGGTCAATTAAAACGTATCCATGATGAATTTGTATTAAAACATAACGGAGTTATGGTTATTACAGCTGATCACGGAAACGCAGAAATTATGTTAGATGAAAATGGTGGACCAAACAAAAAACACACTACATCTTACGTACCAATCATCGTTACTGATAAATCAGTTGAATTAATCGAAGAAGATGCAGCAATTGCTAAAGTTGCTCCAACTATCTTAGATATCATGGGAATTGAAATTCCTGCTGAAATGACTCAAGCATCAATGATTAAAAAATAATATCAAACCGAGGAAACTCGGTTTTTTATTTTTTAAATAACCTTTAAGGGTTGTTTTATAGACTTCAAAAAGGTTATAATTTTTATAATGAAGAAAGAAAGTGGTGATAATTTATGGCAACGAGTCCCTTACCTTTAGAAGATAGTCCCGAGTCCGGATACAAAAATACAAGATTAAACTATGCTATGAATTATGTCACTTTTTTAAGTAACTAATTTTTAACATAGTTCAATCCACAAAAGGAGAGAAATATGAGAATAACAAAATTCAAAAAAACTCCATCTAAACAAAAGAAAAGTAACTTTAGTAATGAAGCAATGTATAAAGAAGTTTCAACACTAAAACAAGAACAAGTATTACATGAATTAGATATCAAACAATTTGGTCTTACAAATGATGAGTATGAAGAAAGACTGAAAAAATTTGGTAAAAATGAATTAAAGAAAAATAAATTCAACTGATTAAGAGAAATTGGGAGTGCCTATTTTGGTCCATTCAACTTAATCTTAATTGCAATTTGTGCGTATTACTTTGTAAGTTACTTTACAAGTTCTTTTGGTGCGGGAGATGCTGATTCTTTCGATTTAGTAGGAGCTATTATCGTATTAGCAATGGTAGTTATTAGTGGTACTGTTTCATTTGCTCAATCACTTAGAAGTTTTATGGTTTCTAAAAAAATTGGATCAATTGTTAAAAGTACTACAAACATCATTCGTCATAAAAATGATGATGATTTAATAGATTACCTAAGAATTAATAAAAATAACCAATTAGGTTTAATGAAATTGGGAGAAGAAATTGATGTTTCTTTATTAGTGCCTGGTGATTTAATATATCTATCATCTGGGGATATGGTTCCAGCAGATGTTAGAATTATTCAATCAAATGATTTATTTATTAACCAATCATCATTAACTGGTGAATCTTTACCAGTTGAAAAACATGCTAGAAACATGAGAAAAACAGACAATATTTTAGATTTAGAAAATATTTGTTATACAGGAACTTCTGTAGTTTCTGGAAGTGCATTAGCTGTTGTTATCACAACAGCAAATAGTACTTACTTCTCAACAATTAGTAAAGCAATCATGGAAAAACGTCCAGAGGGGAGTTTTTCAACAGGGGTTAAAAAAGTTACTCGTGTATTATTATTATTTATGTTAGTAATGGTACCGATTGTTTACTTAATTAATGCTGGAGTTGGAGCTGCTCATGGAACAGATTTTACTAACTGAAGAGAAAGTCCTTGATTCCAAGCGATTTTCTTTGCAATTGCAGTAGCTGTTGGTTTAACACCAGAAATGTTGCCAATGATTGTTACAACAAACTTAGCAAATGGAGCTGCTAGAATGTCAAAACAAAAAGTTGTTGTTAAACAACTTGATGCAATTCAATCACTTGGAGCAATTGATGTTTTATGTACTGATAAAACAGGAACATTAACAAACGACAAAATTGAGCTAATTGATTTTACAACTGTAGATAAAAAAGCTGATGAACGTCTATTGAAATTCTTATACATGAATAGTTACTTCCAAACAGGATTAAAAAATCCAATGGATAAAGCGATTATTGATTATGTACAAACTAAAAACATTAACTATCAAACTCACGATGAATTCAAAAAGATTGATGAAATTCCTTTTGACTTTAACCGTCGTAAATTAACTATTGTTTTCGATTCAGAAGATGATGGAAGAATGATGGTTACTAAAGGGTCTGTAGAAGAGATTTTAAAAGCATGTACAAAGGTTTACCACCAAGGTAAAGTTGTGAACATGTCAGAATCAATTAAACGTCAGATAATTGCTCATTTTGAGTCAGTTAACGAACAAGGTAAAAGAGTATTGGGTGTTGCTTACAAGAAAATTGAAAACAATCAAACTAGATTTAAAGTTAAAGATGAAGATGAATTAACTTTCTTTGGGTTCGCTTCATTCTTAGATACTCCAAAACCTTCAACAACAAAGATGATTAAACTACTTAAAAAATATGGAGTGGATTTAAAAATCTTAACAGGGGATAATGAACAAGTTACTCGTGATGTATGTAAAATGGTTAACTTAGATATTAAAGGTTTAGTATCAGGTGAACAAATTGAAAACGCAAGCGAACATGAACTTAAAAAAATGGTTGAACAAAACAATATCTTTGTTAAGTTGAACCCATTACAAAAAGTTAAAATTATTCAAGTATTAAAACAAAACGATCATGTTGTTGGATACATGGGAGATGGAATTAATGATGCTCCAGTATTAAGACAATCTGATGTCGCAATATCAGTTAATAACGCAACTGATATTGCAAAAGATGCTTCAGATATTATTCTTTTAGAAAAATCATTATTAGTTTTAGAAAAAGGAATCATTCAAGGACGTACAATCTTTGGAAATATTCTAAAATATATTAAAATTACAACATCATCAAACTTCGGTAATACATTGTCAATGATTGCAGCAAGTGCATTCTTACCATTCTTACCAATGTTGCCGGTTCAAATTTTATTCCAAAACTTAATTTATGATTTCTCACAATTTGCAATCGCAATTGATACAGTTGATGAGAGTTTCTTAGCTAAACCACAGCGTTGGAATGCTAAAGATCTGGTCCCATTCACATTATTTAACGGTCCAGTTTCATCAATATTTGATATCTTAACATTCGTAATCGCTGGTTATGCATTTGGTCTAATTGGGGATTACAATGCAGCAATGGATGCTGGTAACAAAGTCCTAGCTGATGGATTCATGGCTCAATTCCATGCGTCATGATTCATCATTGGATTAGCTTCACAAGCATTGGTTGTGCACGTACTGAGAACTGAAAAAATACCATTCATTCAATCAAGATCACCATGACCTGTTTATGTGATTTCAGTAGCTATTTTAGCAATTGCATTCATAATTCCATATTCAGGAATATTGGCAATGAAACAACCGGCATGAACATTCATACCAGTTGCCTTAGCAATCTTAGTTGGATATCTATTTGTGGCTCAAGGAGTCAAAGTGTTATACAAAAAAGTTTTCCACAGATGACTTTAATAAAAAAGGGAGTAAGGTTTATACCTTACTCTTTTTTGATTTATAATTATAAAAATAGGGGGTTCATATGAGACTTAATAGCAACATTAAAAATTCGACACCTTTCTACTACTTTTTTGATGCTGTAGACCACATTGCAAAAAAAGGTTGATTGGAAGGAAATAGTGGGAGCATTACAGCTCTTTTAGATAAAGAAGATATTTATCCATACTTTGAAGATTACTTCAACCCAACTGAATATAAGTTAGATATTGCTGTACCGAATTTAAGTGAACAATATATCCTAGTAACTGGGAAAAACATCCCTTTACGTAACATCAATAAGTTTAAATTTAAATGCCACAGAATGATGGGTGTTATTAAAATGAACTTCAAAGGTGACGGTTACAAAATTTTATGAGGTTTCCAAGATGGAGCAACTCCAACTAACTATTTAAACATGCACTTATTATCTCACAACAATATCATTGAAAGGGATAAAAAACACAGAATTTTAGTTCACTGCCATCCAACTTATTTAACAATGAAAACTATGACAGATCACACTGAAGATGAATTTAAATTTTCATATGAACTATGAGATGCAATGCCTCATATTTCTAATTGAATCCCACAAGGTATTAGAATGGTTGAAAATACAGCAACTGTTGAAGACCGTACTATCATTTCTGAAAAATTTAAAGAAACAGATGTTGTTGTTTGAAGAAAACACGGAATAATGGTAGCTACAAAATCTTTTGATGATTCTATAAGTTACATTGAAATTATGGATAAAGCCGGAAACATGGCTATGAAAGTTCAAAAAGAACCTTGATCTAATAAACCTGAATTTTTTGAAATGCAAGAAGAAGTTGTAGGAATCAAATATAACGAAGAAGTTTTAAATGCTGGTAGAAAACCTAAACACGACTAGGAGAAAATATGAAAGAAATTATTATTAATAACCTAGAAGATACAAAAAACTTTGCTCGAGAATTAGCACAAGAACTTTCAAGTATTGATGAGGCTTTTTATCTATTACTAAATGGTGATTTGGGTGCTGGTAAGACAACATTCACAAAACAATTACTTTTAGAACTTGGAGTTACAGACCGTGTTTCTTCTCCCACTTTTGTGATAATGAACCAATATCAAACAGATGAAAAAAATATTAATCATGTTGATGCTTATAGATTAAGTAATGATTCGGAAATTGATATGTATTTAGATGAATTTGAAGATTCACTAAATATTGTTGAGTGATATGAAAATATGGATCTACCATTAGATGATTATGAGTGAATAAAAATTGACATCAAAATAATTGACGAGGACAAAAGGAAATTTGTCATAGAAAGAAAGTAATATGAATTTATTTATTGACACAACAAATTGGAATCTTATTTACCTTCTTGAACAAGATGGCAAAATTATCGATTCTTTCATTAGACCTGATACTAAAAAAATATCTGAAATAGCAATTGATGACTTAAGAGAATTTTTAAACAAAAATAGTTTAACAATAAAAGAAATTTTAAATATTTACGTAACAACTGGTCCTGGAAGCTATACTGGGGTTAGAATAGGTTTAGGGATTGCTAAAACACTTAAAACTTTAAATAGCAATTATGATGTTTTTATAATGAATTCTTTAAAGTTCCAAGCTGGAATGGGGAAAACTATTTCTATGTTCGATGCTCGTGGTAATAAGAATTACATCGGAATTTATAAAGATGGAATTTCACAAGTTGAAGAGTATGTTATTCCACTTGACGAAATTGAAGATTTAAAAAATGAATATTCTAACTACAAAATTGTTAAGGATTATGAAGAAATCGATTTTGAAGATAATTTCTTAATCACAAAGGATATGTTTGAAAAAATAGAGGATGTTAATGATTTACTTCCTTTATATGTAAAAAGTTTTATATAGGAGGCACAATGGATTTTAAAAGAGAAAAGAAAAATTGAATATTAATCTCAATGATTTCTTTTTTCGTTGTAGCTTTTGCAGCATTTATTGCTGCAACTTTTTATGATTTTGAAATTCAAGAATGATTCACACAGGGCATGGATTATCCAATTGTTAGATGATGAGTGGCTTTATGAGATGAGATGGGTAAATCACAAATGATCATAGTTATTGTGATTATCCTTTTTGTGATGTTTGAGTCGTTTGTCTTTTACCATAAAACCAAAAAAACTAAATGAGCACAAGGCAAAAGGTGAGCTGTTTACACAGTTTATGGTATTTGATTAACTATTTGATTAGCGATTAATATTTACTGAATTTTAGCTATGAGATTCATGGATGACGGATGAGGACAAGGATTTGATTCTAAGTTAGTTGATACATATGTCCCTAGAATGACAGCCAGAATATTTTTATTTATTGTTGAATCAATTATTATGATGAGCGTTTTCTACTTTTTGAGATTTAAATTTTCAAAAAGAAAAGATGTTTTAACTGGCGAATATTGAGTAGATAGTTTAAAGGTTTTAATATTTATCGGTTTTGGATATATTATGATCTTCATTTTCAAACAATCATTTGGAAGACCTTATTTTTATAGTGTTGTTTTTGATGATGTTATAAGAGATAAAGCTATGGAACTTGGAGTTGATCCATCATTGATTGACCAAGGTCCGTTTAATCAAGCTGATTACAAGGAATGATATGAAATAAATGGTAACTGATTGGAAAATCTTAAATACTGATTACCATGAAGAATTTTCAATGGGTCAGATATCAATAATGCTCCAGCAGGTTGAACTGATGGTGATTTCCCATCAGGACATACTATTTCAACTTTTGCAATTTTAGCATTGATGTTTTTCTTTGTGGGAAAACATAAAACTACAAACAATCATAAGGGTGTTAAAATTTTTGCTGCCATTTGATTCATTCATTTACTATCAATGAATTTCTCACTAATAGTGTTTAGATTTCATTGATTAACAGATACAACGTTTGCAATGATGTTTTCAATTGTGTTCTTACCAATTGCTTCGGTGTTCACTGAAAGAATGACACGAAAAATCATTGTTAAATTTAATGCTAAAAGAAATATAGAAAATAAGACTTTTATCTTAAAAGAAGGCAAAAGTATTAAAGTTTATGTTGTTCACTATAAAAAAGAGTGAATATTAAAAACTTACGCTAACCAAAAAACTTTCGATCGTAAATTTGATAAATATCAAACAAAGAGAAAGCTTAATATCAACATATAGAAGAGGTGTTATCGATGCTGTATAGTAAAGATAAAAATTTCAAAATTTTAAAAATAATTTGAATAACATTAATTTCGGTTTTAGGGATCGGATTTATAGTGACGACTTTCTTTGATATGGAAATCAGTGATTTCTTGACTCAAGGAATGGAAACAACGGGTGGTAAATATTTCGCACTATTTTTCAGTGTTGGAGGTAATGCTGCATGAATATTCATGGTATTGATTTTCCTATCAATCATGTGTGAAACGTTATTTGCTGTTATGAAAAGTAAAGAAAAAATGTTCTTTGAACGAAACCAGTGAGTTAAGTGAGTGCCATATGTAATTATGGTGCTAATGATTGCGGGAGGGTTCATTGCAGCATTTCTAGCTCGTTTTAAAGTTGATCCTTTATGAGGCGATGCTAACTGAAAAACACTTGAATCATATTATTCTCGTCGATTAATAATTCTAGTTCACACCGGTATATTTACAACCGTGGGGATAATATCAATGTTTTACTTTAGATTAAACTTTAGTAAGAAAAATGACATTATCCAATCTGAATATTGGATTGCGGCTCTTAAGATGTTATTGGTTGGTTTCCTAGCTTATATTATTGAGTTTATTGGAAAACACAGCTTTGGAAGACCTTATTACTACAGTGTTAAATTTAATGACCTATTTGGTTACCTAGATGAAAATGGGAATATAGTATATGGTCAGTATACACAACAATTAATCGGACTTGGAGTAGATGTTAAACAAGTTATTTTAGAAGGGCCAATGGGTCAAGCTGATATGGATAACTGACATCAATGAAAATATTGATTTATACCAAACAACTTTTTAGAAAACCTTAAACGTTGACCGTTATGAGCTGATCAAAAACCAACTGGAGTTGGGGTTATTAAAGATCAATGATGAAATAGAGATTTCCCATCAGGACATATTATCTCTGCTATGTGATTCTTTGGTGCTGTATTCTTATTTATTGGTCGTGATCACAAACTAAGGGGAAGTTGAAAATTCTGAACAATATTAGCTGGTGCTATCGTTTATATGATTGGAATGATTTTTGGAATGGTGGTTTATCGTTTCCACTGAATGACAGATATGTTATTTAGTGCAACTTTAATCTTATTAATGTTCCCATTGGCAAATGCAATTATTAATCGTTACGTTCGAGCAATTATTGCATGACATGATAAAAGGGCTAAGAATAATAAAAGTAAAGCTAAATATATCTTTGAAAAAAAACAAAGTTAAATTTGTAATCTATCGCCATGGTAATAAAGCAAAGGTTAGATCATTTAGAATTGGTAAAAAAACACCAGAACAATTACGTAGAAGATTGATTAGAAACAATCAGTTTTACAATATTGACGAGGATAAAATTCAATTAGAATATCTGAATGAAACCTTTAAAGATTGAAAACAAAAAGAATGAATAAATGATTTTAAAAAAATGATTAATTAAAAACTCTTTAATATTTGCCTAATTTTTAGGTATAATATTAAAGTTATGGGTTAATACTCAAGTTGGTGAAGAGGTCACCCTGCTAAGGTGATAGGTCGGTTTCCGGCGCAAGAGTTCGAGTCTCTTTTAACCCGCCAGTAAAAAAACAAGAAAGGCTGCTTAAATAAGCGGCCTTTTTATATTTATTGGTGGGAAATAATTATATAATTATATATACTAGAACCAATAAGAAGGAGGTTGTTTATGAATGATGAAAAATTAACGTTTGTTGAGAAGTTTAAAAAGTTTTGTCGAAAACTAGCGTTTTGAAAACCACAGCAAAACTCATTACAAACAGGTTACTTTGACAACATCTTAAATACCTTGTTTTTAACAAATAGGTCTGAAAAGAAAAAAGTCTTAGACATCATTAAAAATAACCAAATAGAAAGCTTATTGTTTTACACAGATGTCAGAAATGTCCCGAGTATCTTGAACTCAGGAATTCAAGTCTTAAATGACATCAAGTTATTAGAAAATGAAGATTACTATGTGTGATCATATTTACAACATGATGAATCAATCGATTTAGAGTTTGATATCTCAAGTCGTGGTTACTTTTGAAAATGAGCAAGTGATATCAACTTTAAAGAAGATAAATTTGCAGTGATTGGGATTAATCCAAAAGTGCTAAGTCGCTTAACTGAAAAGGACTGAATTTTCGATCAATCACTTAACTTAGTGAACATTACAGAAAATATTCAACCAGAAGCGATAAGTTGAATCATGGTTAGAGACCAAACATCTTATAAAAACATTAAAAATATTATAAAATTAAATAATATGGAAACTGATCTTTATTTAGGTGAAAGCGGTTTTGTAAAGAAAGAATTAGGAGAATAAAAGAATGGCTAAACAATTAGACAAAATTACCCCAAGAGAACAAGATTTCTCACAATGATATACAGATACTGTTATCAATGCTAAATTAGTAGAATATGGACCAGTTAAAGGGACTACTATTTTTAGACCATATGGGTTTGCAATTTGAGAATTAATGCAAAAACAATTAGATGCTGAATTTAAAAAAATCGGAGTAGAAAATGTTTACTTCCCATTATTAATTCCAGAATCATTATTCAACAAAGAAAAAGAACACATCGATGGATTTGCTCCAGAAGTGTTAACTGTGACAAGAGTTGGTGATAAGAAATTAGAAGAACCTCTGTTCATTAGACCAACTTCTGAAGTATTGTTAGCAAACTTCTTCCAAAAAGAAGTTACTTCATACCGTGATTTACCATTAGTTTACAACCAATGAGTAAACGTTATGCGTTGAGAAAAAACTACACGTCCATTCTTAAGAACATCAGAATTCTTATGACAAGAGGGACATACAGTTCACAATTCACCTGAAGAAGCTAAAGAATTAACTTTAAAAATCTTAAACATCTATGAAAAATTTGCTCGTGAAGTTTTATTATTACCTGTTGTTATGGGTCAAAAAACTCAAAAAGAAAAATTCGCTGGTGCTCAAGAAACTTATACAATTGAATCTCTAATGCATGATGGACAAGCTCTACAATGTGGGACATCTCATTACTTTGGGAATAACTTCTCAAAAGTATATGATATTAAATTCCAAAATAGAGAAGGTAAATTAGAACATGCATACTCAACATCATGAGGAGTATCAACAAGATTAATTGGAGGAATCATCATGACTCACTCAGATGATTCAGGATTGGTGTTACCATCAGCAATTTCTCCAGTTCAAGTTAGATTGATTCAAATTAAGGAAACTGATGAAGTTGTATCTGCAGCAAATTCAATCAAAGAACAATTAAGTGATTTGAGAGTTGATATCGATAAGACTGATAAATCATTTGGATTTAAAATTTCAGAAGCTGAAATCAAAGGTATTCCAGTTCGTATTGAGGTTGGACCAAGAGATCTTGAAAATGGCCAAGTAACAATTTCAAGAAGAGATACACGTGAAAAAATCCAAGTAGCTTTAGCTGATGTTGAAAGCACTGTAAGAGCAATGTTAGTTGATTATGATAAATCATTATATGAACATGCATTAGCAAACCGTGAAGCTAGAACTTCAACAGCTTCAACAATGGAAGAGTACAAAGCTAAATTAGCTGAAAACCAAGGATTTGTGTTAGTTCCTTTCTGTGGTCGCATTGAATGTGAAGAAGATGTTAAAAAACAAACTTCAACAAATTCGCGTTGTGTTCCATTTGTTGTGGAACAAACAAAAGGTAAATGTTTCAACTGTGGACAAGACACAGAACAACAAGTTTACTTTGCAAGAGCCTATTAATTAGAATAGAGGTGATTTAGATGGCTAAGAAATTTTATGCTGTGAAGCGTGGATATAAGACAGGTGTTTATGACACTTGAGATGCTTGTTTAAAACAAGTTGATGGATTTAAAGGTGCCGTCTATAAATCATTTCCAAATCCCAAGGATGCTTGAGATTTTGTTAGAGGAATAAGTGGAACAAGTTCTTCTAAAACTCCTGTGGCAAAACCATCCCCAAGTCCTAGGCCTGTTGGTTTAGAAGATTTGGTATCAGCTACTGCCTATACAGATGGAAGTTATAACAATAGCGAACAAACATATTCTTATGGAGCTATTGTCATCTGACAAAACAAGGAATATACATTTTCTCAAAGATTTAAAAATCCTGCACTAGCTGCAATGAGAAATGTTGCTGGCGAATTAGAGGGTGCTAAAAAAGCAATGAAATTTGCTTTTGACAATAAGATTCAATATCTAACTCTCTATCATGACTACCAAGGTATTGCTGCATGAGCGCTTGGAACATGAAAAGCTAACCTTGAAGCTACAAAGGCTTATCAAGAGTTCTATAAACAAATTTCTACAAAGGTCAATGTTCATTTTGAATGAGTAAAAGGTCATAGTGGAGATTATTATAATGATGTTGCTGACAGGTTAGCTGCGAGTGCAACATTTGATTTATTCGAAGGAGAAAAATAATATGAGACAATTTCAATTACAAATGATAGACGGACAAGAACTTACAACATTTGAATGAACAGATGTGAAAGAACCGATT
Source organism: Tullyiplasma multilocale ATCC 49900 (assembly GCF_000483165.1). Taxonomy (GTDB): domain Bacteria; phylum Bacillota_I; class Bacilli_A; order Mycoplasmatales; family Mycoplasmataceae; genus Tullyiplasma; species Tullyiplasma multilocale. Next base: position 28,284 of record NZ_KI519557.1, read on the forward strand.
GCAGTAATTCAACTAGTTCACGGGTCAGCTGAAAAAACTGAACGTTATATAGAATTTGCTCAAAGGATGAACAAAAAAGGAATAATTGTTGTTTCTGATGAACACCGTGGTCACGGAAGAACTGCAGACCTTGATGAAAATGGGCATGCTATTGCTTTCTTTGCTGAACACGATGGATGAAATACAATCGTTGATGATTTAAAAGTTGTAAATAATTACATTAAAAAAACATGACCTGATTTACCTGTGTTTATGTTGGGACATTCAATGGGTAGCTTTATGGCAAGAACATATGCTATCAAGTATTCAGAATCAATTACTGGTTTAATTTTATCTGGAACAGCAGAACAGCCAAAAGCTTTAATGATGCTTTCAATTTTTATTGCAAGAATGGCACAAATGTTCAAAGGTGCTAAAACACCAAGTAAATTTATCTGAAATTTAAGTTACAAACGTTTGAATAAGAAATATGATTCACCAACAGCAAATGGTAGTGAATGACAATCAAGAGACGAAGATGTACAAGGTTGATTCATTGAAGACCCATTATGTGGGCAAGTTTTCACAACAAGTGCTTTTAAAGACATGTTCAAAGGATTATTATTCAATTCTAAAAAGAAAAACATGAAACTGATGCGTGAAGATTTACCTATTCTTATCGCATCTGGTGATGGGGACCCTGTTGGTAACTATGGTAAAATGCCAGAAAAAGTTCACAACAAATTTACAAGTCTAGGATATGATTCTGAATTAACAATTTATCCAAATTTAAGACACGAAATTTTATTTGAACCAGAAAAACATGAAGTAGAAAAAGATATTCTTAAATTCGTGAAGGAAAATAAAGAAAATCATTTTTAATAGAAATATAAAAGGAGTAAAAAATGGACAAATCAAAAATTAGAAATTTTAGTATTATCGCCCATATTGATCATGGTAAATCAACTTTAGCTGATCGTATTTTAGAGATGACTAACACTGTTCAAAAGCGTGAAATGCAAGAACAACTATTAGACTCAATGGATATTGAAAGAGAACGTGGGATTACAATTAAGTTAAACTCAGTTCAACTTGAATACACAGCAAAAGATGGGGAAAAATATGTTTTCCACCTAATCGATACTCCTGGACACGTAGACTTCACATATGAAGTTTCAAGAAGTTTAGCAGCTTGTGAAGGAGCTATTCTGGTAGTTGATGCAACTCAAGGAATTGAAGCTCAAACTTTAGCAAATGTTTACTTAGCGATTGATAACGATTTAGAAATCATTCCAGTAATTAATAAAATTGATTTACCAAGTGCTGATGTTGATCGCGTAAAAGAAGAAATTGAAAACGTTATTGGACTTGATTGTAGTGAGGCTCCTTTGATTTCAGCCAAGACAGGATTAAATGTTGAAGATGTTTTAGAGGCAATCGTAGCTAAAATCCCAGCACCAAAAGATGCTGTTGATGATGCTCCTTTAAGAGCTTTAATTTTCGATAGTTACTATGACAAGTACCTTGGAGTAGTTATGTCAGTTAGAGTTCGTGAAGGAAGTCTAAAAGTGGGGGATAAAATCCGTTTAATGGCTACTGGTGCTGAATATGACATCACTGAAGTTGGGGTTAAAACACCAAAGATTATTAAAACTGGTCATCTTGAGGCTGGAGAAGTAGGTTGAATTGCTGCTTCGATTAAAACTATTAAAGATATCAACGTTGGGGATACTGTAACTAAAGTAGCAGATCCTGCAACAGTGGCTCTTGATGGTTATAAAAAAATGAAACCGATGGTTTATTGTGGAATTTACCCAATTGATACTAATCGTTACCAAGACTTCAAAGAAGCTCTTGAAAAAATTGAATTGTCAGATTCATCACTAGTTTATGAACCTGAGACTTCTCAAGCTTTAGGGTTTGGTTTCCGTTGTGGATTCTTAGGATTATTACACATGGAAGTTATTCAAGAGCGTTTAGAGAGGGAATATAATCTTGAACTGATTGCTACAGCACCATCAGTTATTTACAAAGTGTTCTTAACAAATGGGGAAGTTATTGAAATTGACAACCCTGCTAAATTACCAGATCCTCAAAAAATTGAGAGAATGGAAGAACCATTTGTAAATGTAAGAATTGCAACTCCGAAAGAATCTGTTGGAGATTTGATGAACTTATGTCAAACTAAAATGGGAATTTATAAAGATTTAGAATATGTTGATGATCAACGTATGATATTAGTTTACGATATGCCACTTGCAGAAATTATTTTTGACTTCTTCAATAAACTGAAATCTATTTCTCGTGGTTATGCTTCATTTGAATATGATCTAATTGGTTACAAAGAATCTAAACTTGTAAAAATGGATATCTTATTAAATGGAGATATGGTTGATGCCTTTTCAATGATTGTAAATTCACAATTTGCATACCACCGTGGATCAGCATTAACTAAAAAACTTAAAGAGTTAATTCCTCGTCAAAACTTTGAGGTACCAATCCAAGCTGCGATTGGTAATAAAATTTTGGCTCGTGAAACAATTAAAGCGTACCGTAAAGACGTTATTTGAAAACTTCATGCTGCAGATATTTCTCGTAAGAAAAAATTATTCGCTAAGCAAAAAGAAGGTAAAAAAAGAATGAAAGAAATTGGTTCTGTTGAAGTTCCACAAGAAGCATTCATCGCTGTTCTGAAATTAGATGATTAAAAAAGGGACAGTTTTTAAATTTTTTATCTAATAATTAAATGAGGGAGGTGTATCTTCTCTCGTTTTTTTGTTTAAAATAAATATAAAGAATAGGGGAAATTTATGAGTAACAAATTTAACTATGACAAACCTTTTTGAGAACTTATTGATGACGAAGTTTTTTTAATAGAGTATTATCCGGATTTTAAATATGATCCAATGTCAAAAGCAGTTGGGGAAGTTTGAAGAGATAAAAAAACTATTGAACCATTCCGTGAATGATTAAGTGAGATGTTTACAACAATTAAACCAATCTTTATTGGTCCAGATGATGTTGAACTTTCTGATGGTATTGGTGAGATGATTATTATCCGTTTAAATGCTTTCACAACAGTTCTAGCAGACTTTAAAGAGTTGTACCTAGAATTATTAAACGAATGTGAAGGAAACATCCCAATGAACGAATTTGGGATGGATAGCTTAGTTCAAAAAACATTCATTGAATTAGCAAAAGAATATATGCGTGATTACAAGTCTAACTTAGAGAAAATAGAACTTGTAGAACCATTTATGCCTTTTGCGAATGAAGTTATTAGAGATGTTAATAAAGCATTGAAACTTGAATCACGTGAAGATATTATTGAGGCTGTGTATATGATGCAAGAAACTCTTGCAGAATACATTGAATCTTTAGATGATCAAGACTTGGATGTTTGTCCTCAAGAAATTGGTATGGCAAACGTTTTCTTAAAATTCATAACTTATATTGAAACAATTACATACTATCTGATGCTAACTTATGAAACATTACTTTTAGCAGAAGAAAGACATGTTGGTATTGATGACTACGATAATAAATTGGTTGTAATTGAACGTGAAGACCGCATTCAAATGGTTGAAGTTATGAACAAAGAACAACTTAAAAACTAAGGAGTAATTATGAAAATTGGGATTTTTACTAGTTCGGTTCCAGTGGGATCTAGAGCGCCTGAAAGAGGTAGAAGAGCTATTAAGTTCTTAGAATCAAAAGGACATGAAGTTATTAAAGGTAATCTTTTTGATAAGGCGGATTTTTATCGAAGTGGAACTATTGCTCAAAGAGCTCAAGAAATTAATGATTTATTAGAACAAGATATCGATGTGCTAATGGCATCAGTTGGTGGTTATGTAACCAACTCAATCTTGCCCTATATAAATTTTGAGAAAATGAATCGTGAAGGATTTATAATTTGTGGTTTTAGTGATATTACCGCAATTTTGAATGCAACACTTTTAGAAGCTCCAAAAGCAAGAGCTTTATATGGGCCTGGTCTTTTTAAAGGATTTGGTAACTTCGAAGAATATTTGAATGAATTTACTTATGATTCATTTATGAAACAAGTAAATAAAGAAAATCAAATCGAAATAGATCAACCAGAGTTTTGAAATGAAGAGTTTATAAATTGAGAAGAATTTGAAAGACCTAGAAAAATGATTCTTAACGAATGAAAATCGATCAATCACAACCAACAAACAATTAGTGGTATCTTAAGAGGTGGTAATCTTTCTACACTTCAAGGTATTTGAGGAAGTAAATATCAACCTCAATGAAATAAGGGTGATATTCTTTTTGTAGAAGACGCTTGTTATAATCCTGAAACTATTGAAAGGTTTTTCAGTATGTTAAAACTTAATGGTATTTATGACAAAGTGGCAGCCATTGTTCTTGGTAAACACGAGCTCTTTGATGACCAAGGCACTGGACGTAAACCAATTGATGTTTTATTAGAAGTGCTTGGACCTAATTGTGAAACTCCGATTATCTATGATGTTGATTTTTGTCACACTCAACCAATGGCAATCATTGAATTAAACCAAAAAACAATAATTGATTTTAAGGAAATGAGAATTTATCAATAAGTGAAAAAAGGGAGGCAATCCCTTTTTTTATTGCCTAAAAATGTGGTATTATTTATAAGTTATATAAAATCAAATAAAAGGAGTTAAATATGTCAAATCAAAAAATTATTAACATTGCTGTTATTGCCCACGTTGATGCTGGGAAATCAACATTAGTTGACGCATTGTTATCACAAGGTGGAGCTTTTAGAGATAATCAAGAAGTTACTGCTCAAATCATGGATTCAAATGATCAAGAAAGAGAACGTGGAATTACAATCTACTCAAAAAACTGTTCTATTGAATATAAAGGAATTAAAATCAACATCGTTGATACTCCTGGCCATGCCGACTTCTCATCAGAAGTTGAACGTATTATGAAAACTGTAGATACAGTTATCTTATTAGTAGATTCAAGTGAAGGACCAATGCCTCAAACTAGATTCGTATTACACAAAGCTTTAGAATTAGGATTAAAACCAATCTTAATGATCAACAAGATTGATAAAAAAGATCAAAGAGCCGAAGAAGTTCTTGATGAAGTATTAGAGTTATTCATGGAATTAGATGCAAATGATGACCAAATGAACTTCCCAACAGTTTACGGAATTGCTAAAAATGGTATTGCACAATTCACAATGGATAACCCAAGTGAAGATTTAACTCCATTATTTGAAACAATCGTTACTCAAGTTGGGTCATACCCAATTGAATTAGCTGCTAATCCAACACAAATGCAAGTTTCTACACTAGCATATGATTCATTCATCGGACGTTTAGGAATTGGACGTATTTTCGAAGGTTCAATTAAAGAAGGTCAAACTGTTTCTGTTTCAAGAAATGATGGATCAATTAAACAAGGTAAAATTACAAAATTAATGGTTTACCGTGGAATGAACAGAGTTGCTGTTCCCGAAGCTTTTGCTGGAGAAATCGTAACAATCGCTGGTATTGAAGATATTTCAATCGGGGATACAATTTGTGAATTAAACAATGTAAGACCAATGCCTGCAATTACAATTGAAGAACCAACAATGTCAATGAACTTCTTAGTTAATACATCTCCATTTGCTGGTAAAACAGGGAAATTTGTTACATCACGTAACATTAGAGAAAGATTAGAAAAAGAATTAGAAGTTAACGTTGGATTAAAAGTTGAACCTTTAGAAAATTCATCAGTTGAAGGATTTAAAGTATTAGGAAGAGGAGAACTTCACTTATCAGTTCTTATTGAATCAATGAGACGTGAAGGTTTCGAATTAGCAATCTCAAAACCAGAAGTAATCTTACATAAAGATGAAAATGGTGTTGTTGTTGAACCAATGGAAAAAGTTACAATTAACGTACCAACAGAATACGCTGGAACTGTAATTAACAAACTTAACCAAAGAAAAGGTATGATGTTAGACATGGATTCAGATGGAAGCCGTGATAAAGTAACATACAACATTCCTTTAAGAGCATTAATTGGATTCAGAAGTGAATTTACAAATGATACTCACGGTGAAGGAATCATGGTTAGATCTGCAAATGGATTTGAACCATACAAAGGTGAAATTGAATCACGTAAAAACGGGGTTATGATTTCTATGGCAAATGGTAAAACATTAGCTTACGCATTAGGGAACTTAGAAGATCGTGGAATTTTATTCGTACCTCCTCAAACAGAAGTATACGAAGGAATGATTATTGGACAACATGCTAAAGAAAATGATTTAGATGTTAACCCAACAACAGGTAAAAAATTAACAAATACACGTTCATCAGGAACTGATGAATCAACAAAATTAACACCATTCCGTAACATGACACTTGAAGAAGCTTTAGAATACATCGAATGAGATGAATTAGTAGAAGTAACTCCAATTGACTTAAGATTACGTAAAAAATGATTAACAATTGTTGAACGTAAACAACACAGAAACGATCAAAAGAAAGCTTTCGATTAATAATCTGTAAATAATTAAAAAACACCTTCGGGTGTTTTTTCTATTTTGTTGGAAAATGTAGCAAAAAGACTAAATAAATAATATAATAATCCTATACATAAGAGAGGGAATAAACATTATGTCAAAAATTATTAAAATTTTAGGACGTGAAATCTTAGATTCACGTGGATTACCAACTGTTGAAGTTGAAATCTGAACAGATTTCGGTGGATACGGAGTTGCTAAAGTACCTTCAGGAGCATCAACAGGTGTAAACGAAGCTTTAGAATTAAGAGATGGAGATAAAAACCGTTTTGGTGGAAAAGGAACTTTAAAAGCAGTTGCTAACGTAAACGAAAAAATCGCTCCAGTATTAGTAGGAATGGAAGTTCAAGATCAATTAAGCTTAGACCAAGCTATGATCGATTTAGATGGAACAGAATTCAAAAAAAACTTAGGGGCTAACGCAATGTTAGGTGTTTCTTTAGCAGCAGCTAGAGCAGCAGCAAACGAATTAAACATGCCTTTATACAAATACATCGGGGGAGTTCAAGGAAACAGATTACCAGTACCTATGTTAAACGTTATTAACGGTGGGGAACACGCTGATTCAGCAATCGATTTCCAAGAATTCATGATTATGCCAGTTGGAGCACCAACATTCTCTGAAGCATTAAGATGATCTTCAGAAACATTCCAAGCTTTAAAATCATTATTACACGCTAAAGGTGATATTACAGCTGTTGGGGATGAAGGTGGATTCGCACCAAACTTCGCATGAGCATACGAAAACCAAACTTTAGAAGCTTTCCAAGCTAAAACTCCTGCAGAAATCGCTTTAGATTTATTAGTAGAAGCTATTGAAAAAGCTGGATACAAAACAGGTAGAGATGGAATCATGATCGCAATGGATTGTGCTTCATCAGAATTATTCTTAGATGACAAAAAATACCACTTCAAAAAAATTGAAAAAGTTACAGGTCAAACATGAGCTATGACTTCAGAAGAAATGGTTGCTTACTTAGAAAAATTAGTAAACAACTACCCAATCGTTTCAATCGAAGATGGATTAGATGAAAAAGACTGAGAAGGATTCCAAGTTCTTACTCAACAAATTGGTGGAAAAGTTCAAATCGTTGGAGATGACTTATTCACAACTAACCCTAAATTCATTAAAGAAGGAATCAGCAAAAAAGCTGCAAACTCAACTTTAATTAAATTAAACCAAATTGGTACTTTATCAGAAACAATCGAAGCAATTACTATGTCACAAAAAGCTGGTTGAACAGCTGTAGTTTCACACCGTTCAGGAGAAACTGAAGATTCAACAATCGCTGATTTAGTAGTAGCATTCAATGCTGGACAAATCAAAACAGGATCAATGTCAAGATCAGACAGAATTGCTAAATACAACAGATTATTACAAATTGAATCTGAATTAGGTAAAAACGCAATTTATGAAGGATTTGCAACTTTCTACAACTTAGAAGCAAACAAATAATTCTATAAAATAATAAACTAAGAACCTTCGGGTTCTTTTTTTATTTATTTGGTAAAATATATAAATCAAGCGAGGTTCATATGAGACTAAAAATAGATCGACAAAGATTAATTGAATACAGTGTTTTTTCAATCATTGGTATTTTATTATTTGTAATTTTTATGGTTGGAACTTTCAAAGATCTTCAAATTGCTGAGGCAGTAGCTAATACTTCGAGTTGATATGGTAAGTTTTTTGACATTTTTGGACAAATGACCGTTTCTATTCCCGTAATTTCTTTAATAGTGCTATTTTTTATAGCTTTAAATAAGAAAGGGATTATTATTAATAAATATTTGGAATATTCGATATATTCAATAGCAATAATAATTTTTGTGATTACAGGCTGAATGGATATAATTTCTGAAAAGAATTCAGACAAAACTAAGATTATTTCAGCGGTTATAAACACAATATTATTTTTAAGTTTATACTCAGGGATAATTTATTATTTAAAATTTAAGAAACCTGAATTTATCTATAATGACTCAAAATTATTAGAAAAAGTTGTTACAGCATTACTGTTTGTGATTGCGACTTTCGTAATGATGCAATTACTTAAATTTGTATTTTCAAGACCAAGACCAAGAACGGTTATGGCAGACATTGATGAATATCGTGAATGATGAAATATTCATTACACTGAACATTGAAAAATAAATAAATCTTTCCCTTCAGGACACTCAACTAGCGCAATTTCTATATTGGCCTTAGCACTTGTATGAGATCGCAGAACAACTAGATACTACTCAACAATTGCGATTGCAATTGCCACAACAGTAATTGTTGCAACATCACGTATGGTTATTACAGCTCACTTCTTAACTGACGTAACCGGAGCTACAATATTTAGTTTCATTTGATTTGGAATCTTTAACTGATTACGTAATGATAAGATGACATGAGTAGATAAAATCATTAAGAAAAAGGAGGCACGAAATGGCTAAAGTATTAGGTATGGATGTTGGTTCTAAAACAGTGGGATTATCAACGTCAACAGGAACAATTGCCCAACCGGGACCAACAATAAGATTCACAGAATGAGAATTTGAAGAGGGTGTTGAGAAACTTACAGAGTTCATAAATGAATTCCAACCAGAGATACTGGTTTTTGGATACCCTAAAAACATGGATGGTACAATTGGCGAACGTGCTGAAATGGTTGATTACTTCATTGAAGGAGTTTTGGCATACAATCCCCAATTTAAAAATGAACAAATTTTTAGAGTTGATGAACGCCGTACTACAAAGATGGCTAAATCAATTATGATTGAAGCTGGAGTCAGAAGAGATAAGCAAAAACAGTCTAAAGACTCACTTGCAGCTCAGTTAATACTAGAACAATACTTAAATACTAATAAATAGTTTGATTTTGTTGAATTATTATTTAGTTAGGTTTAATATTATTTTTAATATATATTTCAAGGAGAGAAAATGAAAAAGCACCCATTAGTTAAAGATATTCTTTTTACAAGAGAACAAATTCAAATAAGAACAAAAGAAGTGGTTGGCGATATAGAAGAATTTTATGCCAAAGAAACAGTAGCAGAAAATTCATTGCTACTAGTAGGATTACTTAAAGGGTGTGTACCATTCTTTGCTGAAGTTATGGCTAATTTAGAAATGAATTGTGAAACTGATTTCATGGTTGTTTCATCTTATAGAGGTGGAACTAAAACAACAGGAGAGCCTAAAATTTTATTAGATGTTAATACAACATTGAGTGGAAGAGATATTCTAATCGTTGAAGATATAGTGGATTCTGGATACACATTAGAATATGTTAAAAAATACTTCTATGGTAGAGGTGCTAAAAGTGTTAGAATTTTAACTCTTTTAGACAAGCCATCAGGTAGAAAAGCTGACCTTAAGTCAGATTGAAATTGCTTTACAATCGAAAATGAATTCGTAATTGGATATGGTTTAGATTATCAAGAAAAATTACGTAATTTACCTTACGTAGCAACTTGTGATACATCTAAATTAGATGATTGAAAGTGATAGACAACTTAGTTGTCTTTTTTTATACAAAATAGGAGGAAAAATGCAAATTGAACAAACACAAAAAACTAAAAAGCATTTAATTAAAGATATGAATTATCTTGGTTTAGGAAGTGCATGACAAGATCTTAAAAGATTGCCAAATTGATTTAAAACCTTATTACTGGTTGGTGCAATAATTGTGATATTTTTTAATTTCTTCAGTATCGAAACTTTGGTGTTAGATGTTGATGCGCCAAAGGAAATATTAAAATATTCAGGAACTCACTTTGCTCCATTTATCCAATATGCTAAAGCTTATATGAATGGATCAGTTATAGGTCCCGCAAATTCACATGGTTTAGCTTTGGCTACCGCAATATTATATTCATTAAACGGAGTTGCTGCATTTACTGGTTTACTTTCAGTTGCTATGATTGTTAATGGGAAAATGTCACAATTCTTATGAGGGTTAATCAACGGAGTCTTTTACGCAATGTTTGCTCTTGTTGCTGGGTTCATTGGTGATTTTATTATGAACGTAACGTTTGTTTTAGGAGCTTCTTTAGGTTGATATTTATTTAACTATCGCCATAAAGGGCAATTCACAATAAGAGGGAGAGACTGATATTGAAAAACAACTTTCTTCCTGGTCGTTGGTTTATTAATCGTGGCTTTCACATTCGTTTGGTATTATTTAATTCCAGAAATATATAATGCCACTTTATCTGGAAGTTCGGGAACCGAATATGTGACTGGTACAAGCACCCATATTTTTGACTCAGTCGGAAATGGTGTTAATGTTGTTGGTTATGGAATGCAGTTAATGAATGTCTCAGAACAATTCTGATTGTGAACATTCTTAAACGTGTGAAAAATATTACAATATACTCCGATTGGTCTTGGTGAAGGGCAATGGGTTGTTACTTTACTTATTCAATTTGGAGTTTGAACAATATTAGGTTTAGTGGGGTTATGACAAAATCAACTTAAATATATTTATCAATGAGCTAGACCATTTATATCGAAAAAATAGCAATTTCCATTGCTATTTTTTTATTGTTAAATAGTTTATAATTTAACAATGCTATCCAAACATTGTTTTAGGTGCATTAAAAAGAGGGAATATGGAAAAACAAGTAGTATTTAAAAAATATAAACGAGAAAGTATTGTTGATAGAATTTATGAATTGATGTTGCATATTGGTTTACCAATTGCAGTAGAAATATTAATTAATGAATTATGATTACATAATGCAGGATTTTCAAGTTGAACCAACTTAGTAATTATCTTAAGTTCAGTTTTAATAACTCTATTATTTTCTGTTTGTATTTTAACTCCAATCATTGCCTACATTAAAAATTGAGAAGTTATCAAGTTAAAAAAATGATTAAAGGCTAACAAACTTGGGTGATTAAGAAGTGATTGAGTTGAAAGCGAAGAATTGAAAAAAGAAATGAAAATCATTTCAAAAGATAAATATGATGAAATTGTCAAACTTGCAAAAGCGGAAGGTGATAAGCGTTTTTATACTGGCATCTTTAATTTAGAACAAAATTTTTACACAAGAGAAATTGAAGGTATTCATAATGAGCATGACTTAGCAGTTGGTAAAATGATAAGTCACAATTTAGAAATTGATAAGAAAAATAAATTATTAAAACTAGATTTAACTCACACGCAAGAAATAACAATTGAAGCAAGAATGGAAAATCCTAACCTTAAAGATTTCAGTGGAAGAATGCAGATTGTTTTTAATTATCAGAAGAATGATCTACATTATTTCTACTTTATAAATGAAACAACTGATGAATGACCCGAAGGTTTATTTGGTGTTACTTACAAAGTTGATTAACAGATTCATCTAAAAATATCTAACCACTATCAAGGGGTTTTTCTTTCTTTGAATTAGTTAATTAAAATAAGAAAAAACGTTTTTAATGTTATATAATTAATTAGTATTATTTTTTTAAATTTAAAGAAAGAAGGATTATAATTATGATCAAAAAAATCGGAGTATTAACTTCAGGTGGAGATGCACCTGGGATGAATTCTGCTGTTGCTGGTGTAATTAGAGCTGCACACGCAAAAGGGATCGAAGTATACGCTGTTAAAGACGGATACAGAGGACTACACAATGGTTGATTTGAAAAAGTTAACGTTGATTATGCTCAAGATATCATGGCTCGTGGTGGAACTGCATTAGGTTCAGCAAGATTTGTTGAATTTAAACAACCAGAAGTGAGACAAGAAGCTGCTGATAAAATGAGAGCTGAGGGAATTGAAGCTCTTGTAGTTATTGGTGGTGACGGAAGTTACATGGGTGCTCAATTATTAACTGAAATTGGAATCAACGCTGTTGGTTTACCAGGGACAATTGACAACGACATCGTATCTTCAGATTACACAATTGGTTTTGATACTGCATTAAACACAATTGTTGAAGCAATCGATAAAATTAGAGAAACAATGCAATCACACAACAGATGTGCTGTTGTTGAAGTTATGGGAAATGGTTGTGGAGATTTAGCATTATATGCTGGAACTGCAACTGGATGTGAAGTTATTTCAAACTCAGAATCAACATTAACAGAAGAAGAAATCTGTGAACAAGTTAAAGTATTAGCTGAAGCTGGAAAAAGAAGTGTTATTGTATTAGTTTCTGAAAAACTATATGACGCAAACAAATTAGCTGAAAAAATTGAAGCTGCATCAGGATATGTTACAAGAGCTACAATCTTAGGACACATTCAACGTGGTGGAACACCAACTGCTATGGATCGTTATTTAGCTACAACAGCTGCAATCTTTGCTGTTGAAGAACTTGCAAAAGGGAATGGTGGAGTTTATGTTGGACTTGATGGTCAAACATTAGTTGCTAGAGATATCAACTCAACTTTAAACATGCCAAGAAAAGATAAATCAGAAGAAATTAAAACAATTAGATTAATTAATTCACAATTTAAGAAATAAAAGATAAAATATTTACATATACATAAGTATGGGGAGAAAACTAAAATGAACAAAAAAGAATTAGCTACAAAAGTTAAACGTACTAAAATTGTTACTACAATTGGTCCAGCTACACATGAACCAGAAAACATTAAAGAATTATTCGATAATGGAATGACAACAATCCGTTTAAACTTCTCACACGGTGATCACGAAGAACAAGGATACCGTATTGAGGGAGCAAAAAAAGTTAGAACTGAAATGAACAAACCAATTTCAATCTTATTAGATACTAAAGGACCTGAAATCCGTGTTGGTAAATTTAAAGATGGGAAACAAGAAGTTTCAGCTAACCAAAAAATTACAATCTTAACAGATGCTAAATCATTTGCTGAAAAAGAATGTGGTCAAGGAGAAATGACAGTTGCTTACGATATGTCAGTTGACTTAAAAGCTGGAGATCAAATTTTAATTGATGATGGTAAATTAGAATTAACAGTTGACTCAGTTAAACCAGGAGTTGTTGAAGCTACAGCTTTCAACAACCACACAGTTAAAACAAACAAACGTGTTAACTTACCAGGAATTGATTTCTCAATGCCTTTCTTAGCTGAAAAAGATAAAACAGATATCTTATATGGTTGTGCACAAGGTGTTGATTACATCGCTGCATCATTCGTAAACACAGCAGAAAACATCCAAGAAATTAGAGAAATTTTAGTTGAAGGAAATCAAACAGATATCCAAATCATTGCTAAAATTGAATCACAATTAGGATTAGACAACATCGATGAAATTATTGAAGCATCAGATGGAATCATGGTTGCTCGTGGGGATTTAGGATTAGAAATTCCTTACTACGACGTACCATTCTGAGAAAAAGTTATTATCCGTAAATGTAGAGAAGCTGGAAAAATCGTTATTGTTGCTACACAAATGTTAGAAACAATGACAGACAACCCAGCTCCAACACGTGCTGAAGTTACTGACGTTTACTTTGCTACTGAATTAGGAGCAGATGCTACAATGTTATCAGGAGAATCAGCAGCCGGAGATTACCCATTCATTACAACAAACACAATGGCTACAATCAACAAACGTGCTGAAGTAGAATTCTACAACAAAGGTTACTACCAAATTCAATTAGAAAATGCTAGAAAATCAACATCAGGACCACGTGCTGATATTGCTGCTGACTTAGCTGAAAGAACAAGAGATGCTAACTACAAATTTGCTATCGTTCTTTCAAGAACAGGTGCTTTATTAAAAACAATTTCAAAATTCCGTCCAAACGTTGCAATTTTAGGAGTTTCAGAATCAGACAGATTATGAACTGCATTTGGTGCATGACATTCAATCTTCATGAACAAAACTACTGACTTAACAGCTTTAGAATCAAACGATGCTGAATTATCAGCAATCGCTAAATTATGAGGTGCAACAACTGGAGAAAAAGTTTTAGTTGTTAGAAACCAAGACATCAGAGAAATTACTGTTGCTTAATTAAAATATTAAACACTCGCAAGGGTGTTTTTTTTAATATCAATCTAATTGTTTGATAGAATAAAGATAGAAATAGGAGACAAGAATGAAAAACGTAAAAAACAAATCTTTAACAAACCTTAGACTATTGGGTATTCAACAAATAGTCAAAGCTCAAACTGGGCACCCTGGAATGGTTATGAGTGCAGCACCATTAATGCATGAAGTGTATTTAAACCACATTAATTCAGATGTAACAAATCCAAATTGAATCAATAGAGACCGTTTCGTGCTATCTGCTGGACACGGAAGTGCTTTGATGTACTCTCAACTACATATTGCTGGTTTTGATCTACCGATGAGTGCTTTAGAAGACTTTAGACAGCTGAACTCAATCACACCAGGACACCCAGAATTAGGGGTGACACCTGGAGTTGATGTTTCAACAGGACCATTAGGACAAGGTTTTGCTATGGGAGTTGGATTGGCTTTAGCTGAAAAACACTTAGCTGGTAAATACAACAAACCTGGATTAGAATTATTCAACCACAAAACTTATGTATTGTGTGGAGATGCTGATCTAGAAGAGGGGGTTACTCAAGAAGCTATGCAATTGGCTGGTCTATGAAAACTAGATAAATTAGTGGTTTTATATGACTCAAATGATATCCAATTAGATACAAGAGTTGATCTTGTTCAAAATCCTAAATTTGGACCATGATTTGATTCATTCCACTGAAACTACATTAAGGTAGAAAATGGTTTTGATTTAGATGCTGTTAATGCCGCAATTGAAGAAGCTAACAAGTCTGACAAACCAACTATTATTGAATGTAAAACTATCATTGGTTATGGTCATGACAAACAAGGGACACCTGCAATGCATGGGGCTCCGTTCTCAAAAGAGGATTTAGTTAAATTAAATGATAAATTTGGTTGAGATGAACCAGAATTTACTGTTAATAAAGAAGTTAAAGAAATGTGAAATGATATTTTTGTAAAACGTGGACAAGAAGCGTTTGCAAATTGATCAAATATTGAAAAACAATATAAATCAGAATATCCAGAATTATGAAAAGAAATTTTTGAAGTAAAAGAAGTTCAAACTGAAGACTTCAGAGATTTATTACATGATAAAAAAGAAGCAACTAGAATTAGTTCTTCAAACGTTTTAAAGAGATTACAAACACTTACAAATAATATGTTTGGTGGAAGTGCTGATTTAGCATCTGCTACTAAAGTTCAAGGATTCCAAGGGACATTTAGCCCTGAAACTCCTGATGGAAATAATGTATTATTTGGTGTAAGAGAATTTGCAATGGGAGCAATCTCAAACGGAACTCAAATCCATGGTGGATTAAGAGGTTTCAACTCTACATTCTTAGTCTTTTCAGATTACATGAAAAATGCTGTGAGATTAGCAGCCTTACAAGAAATTCCTACAATGTTTATTTACACACACGATTCAATCGCGGTAGGATTTGATGGACCAACTCATGAACCAATTGAGCAATTAGTTGGATTTAGAGCTACACCAAACTTATACAATTGAAGACCAGCCGATATTAAAGAAACAATCGGAGCTTATGTAAAAGCTTACAACTCGCATGAAACTCCATCAACTTTCTCATTCTGTAGACAAGATGTTCCAGTTCAAGAAGAAACATGTTGAACAAAAACACAAATGGGTGGATATACAGTTGTTGAAGCTGAAGGGAACATGGATGCAATTATTATTGCTACTGGTTCAGAATTAGAACTAGCTGTTGATTCAGCTAAAGCATTAAAAGAACAAGGAATCAATGTTCGTGTTGTTTCAATGCCATGTACTGAGTTATTTGATGAACAATCAAAAGAATATCAAGAATCAGTTCTACCTTCAAGCTTTGACAAGATTGCTGTTATTGAAGCAGGATCTGGTTTAGGATGATACAAATACACAGGACGTAATGGTTTAATGTTCACAGTTGAAAAATTCGGTAAATCAGGAGATGGAGCAGAAGTGTTATCTGACTTCGGATTCAATCTTGAAAATGTTGTTTCAAAAATGATTGAATTTGTAAAATAATAAAACAAAAAAAGAGCATTGCTCTTTTTTAATCTATAATCTTAAAAAATAGGAGATTTATATGAAAAAATTTATAGTTAAAGAAGACTTTTGAGAAGTATTTCCAAAAGCAAAGATTGCTGTTATTACAATTAAAAATGTTGATAATAGAGTTCTAACAGAAACTGATTATTATAAAAACATTTTAGATGAGGCATTTGTTGAATCAAAACAATTTGTACAAAATGAAAACTTTTCAGAAAATGAAGTAATTCAAAAATGAAGAAAAGCTTACCAACAATTTAAAACTAAAAAGGGTGTTAGATCTTCAATTGAATCTTTACTTAAAAGAATTAGTGGTAACAATCCTGTAGGAACTATCAATCCAATGGTTGACCTATATAACTCAATCTCTTTAAGATTTGGAGTTCCTTGTGGGGGAGAAGATATTGATAATATCGTTGGTGATATGTTGCTTACTAAAGCTAATGGGGATGAAGAGTTCATTACTTTAGGATCAGAAAAAAGTGAACCACCATATGAATCTGAAATTGTTTATAAAGATGAAGCTGGAGCAATTTGCCGCTGTTTAAATTGACGTGAATCAGTTAGAACAATGTTAACTGATGATACTAAGAATGCTGTCTTTGTAATAGAAGAAGTTGAGGCAGAAGGTTCAAGCATTGAACTTGCAGCAAATGAACTTGTAAGATTATTTAAAGAAACATTTAAAGTTGAACCAACTTTAGAGTTCTTAGATGTAAATAATCAAGAAACAGTTATTGGATAGAGATTTAAAGTATAAATTAACTTTTTAGCACTACCATTTTACTAAAAATGTTTTATAATATTTTTAGAATTTAATATTTCTAAATAACATTGTTAGACACGATGCTATTGATGCTTTTTCAGAGAGGTGACGGTTGGTGTGAGTCATTGAAGCTAAATAGTTATTACTACTAACTTTAAGTGTTACGTGGGTGCGCGTTAAGCCATAATTAAGATGTAGTCACAAAGTGATTATGAATTAGGATGGTACCGCGATCAATCGCTCCTATATTTATAGGGCGATTTTTTATTTTTTTTAGGAGGATATAGAAATGAAAATTAAATTATTAGATGGGTCAATTAAAGAATTTGACCAAGCAATGAGCGTTAAAGAAATAGCTACAAGTTTGGCTGTATCTTTAGGTAAAGCGACAGTTGGAGCTAAAGTTAACGGAATGTTTGTTTCAGCTGATTTTGTTATCGATAAAGATGTTAACTTAGAATTAATAACAAACAAAAGTGAATACTTTGAAAGTTTCATTAATAACACAGCGGCTTTTGTAACTGGTGTGGCTATCCAAAAACTTTATGGTGTTGAATTAGCAAAAATCTATGAAAATGCTGATGAGTATGAATACTCTGTAACTTTTGCGGCTGAACCAAGAATTAAATTAGAAGCGTTAGTTGAAATTCAAAATAAAGTAAATGAATTAGTAAAAGGAAACCACATTAAATCAGATAAATTATCTTTAGATGAAGCTAAAGAATTATTCAAAGATAATGAATACCAAATCCATGTAGCTGAAAGTGCTAATGAGTCATTTGGATTTGTTATGGTTTATACATTAGATGATGTTTCTATGGTTATTAAAAAAGGATTAATCAACGATTTAAAAGTTCTTAAAGCTGTAGAAATCCAACAATTAACAGGTTCATACTGATTGAATGATTCTGACAACATTATGTTACAAAGAGTTCACGGTATGGCTGCTGCTAATTTAGATAAATTAAATGAAAATAAAGCTATTATGGAAGAACGTCGTAATGCTGACCACCGTATCATTAACCAAACTTTAAATGTCTTTGGATTTGATAGCTTGGTTGGTCCTGGGCTACCATTATGAATGCCAAATGGAACAATCATTAAAGATGAAATTAAAGCGTATTTGAAAAGAAAAGAATGAGAATATGATTATATTCAAGTTGAAACTCCAGTAATTGGAACTGTTGATTTATACAAAACATCAGGACACTGAGAACACTACGGAGAAGATATGTTCCAACCATTTAATGGGGGAAGCGGAAGTGAAGAACAATTTGTTCTACGTCCAATGAACTGTCCACACCACATTGCTGTTTATAAACAAGAACAAAGATCATATCGTGATTTACCTGTTCGTATTTGTGAACATGCTATTCAACACCGTTATGAATCATCTGGTTCATTAACTGGTTTAGAAAGAGTTCGTGGAATGGAATTAACAGATTCACACATCTTTGTTCGTCCTGATCAGGTAGCTGCTGAATTCAAATCAATCTATCAACTAATCTCAGAAGTATTAGAAACATTTAATATTCAAATTGATTACTTAAGTCTTTCATTAAGAGATCCTCAGGACAAAGTTAAATATTTCCAAGATGACAAAATGTGAAATGAAGCTGAAGAAGCTTTAGAAAATGTTTTAAAAGAATTAAACTTAGATTACAAAAAATGTATTGGAGAAGCAGCATTCTATGGACCTAAACTAGATATTCAAATTAAAACTGCCCAAAACCATGAAATTACAGTTTCAACAATTCAATTAGACTTCTTATTACCAAGAAAATTTGATGTTACTTATATTGATGCAAACCAACAACAACAAACACCAATTATGATCCACCGTGGTTTAATCGGAACTTATGAACGTTTTATAGCAACTCTATTAGAACAAACTAAAGGTGTGTTACCATTATGATTATCACCAAACCAAATTGAAATCATTCCAATTGGAGATGAAGCCAACTTTGGTTATGCTGATGAATTAAGAACTATGTTCAAAAAGAACTTAATTAGATCTCACACAGATTTACGTGATGAAAGATTAAGTTACAAAATTCGTGATGCTCAAACTCACAAAATTCCTTATCAATTAGTTATTGGTAATGCTGAACGCGAGAACCAAACAGTTACTTACCGTCAATACGGAAGCGAAGAACAAATCACAGTTTCTCAACAGGAATTTATTAAATTAATAAAAGACAGAATTGAAGCTAAAAATTAATATTTAAAAGTTGGCAAGTCCAACTTTTTTATTTGTTTTTTAAATAGGTTATAATTTCTTCTAAAGGGAAATATATGTATAGAACTAATTATAAAAATTTAAAGTTATGACTTTGGATTCCTGGTGGAATATTTTTTGTTTTGGCTATGATAGCTTTTATAATTTCGAGTTTTATGGATATGGAAATATCTGAGTTTTTTGCTCAAGGAATGAAATACCCTGTAGTTAGATGATGAGTAGTTATTTGAGATGAAGCTGGATTAAGTCAGTTGATTGGAATGTTTGCCGCTTGTGCATTTATCTTGATCGAGACTTTTGTTTATTATCATAAGCAAAAGAAGAACTCTTGAATGAGAAGAAATGAAAACTTGGTTAATATTTTATATATAGGATGATTTGTAATTTGAATAACTATTAATGTTTTTTGAATAATTGAAAAGAGAAATATGACATCTGTTTTTGGTGATGGAACTGATGCAAAATTAATTGATACTTATGTCCCTAGAATGAGTGCTAGAATAATTCTTTTTGTAATTGAAAGTAGTTTTCAAGTAATTGGTTTATACTACTTGAGATTCAAGTTTTCTAAACGTGATGATATTTTAATAAAGGCATATTGAATTGATGTTATTAAGATTCTTGTTTATGCTATCTGATGTTATATTTTTGTAATTACAATTAAACAATCTATGGGAAGACCATACTTTTACTACACATCTGGTATTTTGGATGTCGAAGTATGAAATGAAGCTTTAAATAACCTGCCGAATAATCATCAAGAGATTAATGACTACTTTGAAAATTATGGAGAAGTTGTAAGATATTTCCCTTGATGAGAAAGAAATGGAAATTGAATTGATCAATTAGCACATTGACAACCGTGAAATCAGTTTATTCCTGATTCATGAAAAGTTGCTCAACCTTTATCTTGAAATAACGTGGCATTCCCATCAGGGCACACAGTTGGAACATTTTCTCTATTATCACTTTTATATTTATTTGTAGGTAAAAGCGAAGACAGAAAAGTTAGAGTAGGTTTACGTATTTTTGGAGGAATTTGATTCTTACATATGATGTCAATGAACTTTAGTTTAGTTGTATATCGTTTCCACTGATTAACTGATACAACATTTTCAATGATGCTATCACTTCTTTCATTACCAATTGTTGGATGAATAGTTGATCGATGAGTTAGACATTTAATTTCTAAGTTCAACAAAAGATTTAAAGGGATTGATAATAAAGTTATCTATGAATATCATGATAAGTGAATTGTAGTCAAGGTTAAACACTATGATTATGAAGCTGAAATAGGTCATATATCAACTCATTGAAGTAACAAAATAATTGATTCTAAAATGAAGAGAATTGAAAAAAGACATCGCTCTGTTAATAACAAAGAGATTAGATTAAACAATAATAAATAATATAAAATATTACAAAGAATAGGGGAATTATGTACAAAAAAATTACACTGATATTTTTAACTGCAATTATTAGTAACTTATTTCCTATCTTAGGAATATTTTTTATATGTGCTATCGCTATTATTACATTTAATTTAATTTTTAGTTCATTGAGAGTGTTGATTAGTCGAAATGGTTTACAAGCATTCAAAAAAGCTGTGATATTATTTGCAGCTCTTATGATGATATGGACTTTGACTTTATTTTTTATAGTAATTGTATTATCTTCGATAGCATTCGTAAATTCAAATTTAATTTGAAATAATATAGATTCGATTAAGTTCTTAATTATTCTTCAAATAGTTTTTATGGTGATGATGATTCAAGTATATTTAGATGAACAAGATCATATAGATATAGTGGATGCACCTATTAACAAACAACAAGCAGGTACTGATTATTATGATACCCATAATGACAATAAGTATTTGAGTAGATTAAAGGTAATTTCGTATATTCATAACACAAATTCAATCTAATCTTTATTAGTTAAATCAATAATAAGGAGGAAAAGAAAATGAAAGAAATTATTAAAATTGAAAATATAACAAAGAAAAATGTCTTAGAACCAATTAATGCGGTTATAAGCGAGGGTCAGTGTATTGGTATCATGGGAAATAGTGGTGCTGGTAAATCAACACTATTAAATATCATTTCAGGATTAGAAACACCAACAACTGGAGCGGTTCATATTAATGGAACTGACATTACGAAATTGAAAGAACCTAATTTAACAAAATTTAGATCAAGAAATATCTCATACATATTCCAAGACTATAAATTGGTTGAATATCTTAATGTAGAAGAAAATATAAAATTAATTGAAAAAAATAATGGTAATAAAATAGACGAAAATAAATATGAACAAACTGTTAAGGCCTTGGGACTTGAAGACAAACTAAAAGTTAATGTTAGAAAACTTTCTGGTGGTCAAAAACAACGTGTAGCAATCGCTAGATCAATTATTGGGGAATCAAAGATAATTTTTGCTGATGAACCAACTGGTGCTTTAGATATAGTCAACAAAAAGATTGTATTAAAAGAGTTGGTTGAAAATAGTAAAAGAAATAACAAAACTTTAGTTATTGTTACTCACGATCCTGAAGTGGCCTTATCAACAGATAAAATTTTATTCATCAATAACGGTAAACTTGATGAAATTATTGAAGCAAAAAATGTTGATATAAAAGCTATTGAAGAAAGATTGTTTAAAAATAATGCTTAATAACTCTATTTTTAAACAGATGCGATTCTATGCCAAATATAATTTAGCAACGGCATTTGCATTTCTGATAAGTTCAACATTCATTGTTTCAACCTTTTTTCTATTATTATCAAGCTCATCAATCAAAAACTATGAAGAATCAAATATGGGATTAATATTTATTATTTTGTCAGGGTTAACATTCATTGTTTGTAGTTTACTATCTTTATCAATCATGAAGGTGAATCTAGAGGTTCGTCGTTCAGAATTGAATAACAAACGTTTGCTAGGCTTTTCTCACAAGAAAATATTTAGCGATTTATTGAGGGAACAATTATTAATTTTGATACCAATTTTCATATTGGGTTTTATCTTGGCAATTCCTTTAAATAACTTTTTAATCGCTAAATTACAAGATAAAGAAATTTTAGATCAAACCTTTAAATTAAATATGGGTGTTGTGAATTCAATAATCACAATCCTTGCTGGATTTGTATTCTTAATCGGAGT
Organism: Tullyiplasma multilocale ATCC 49900; assembly: GCF_000483165.1. Classification (GTDB taxonomy): domain Bacteria; phylum Bacillota_I; class Bacilli_A; order Mycoplasmatales; family Mycoplasmataceae; genus Tullyiplasma; species Tullyiplasma multilocale. The sequence goes on from NZ_KI519557.1 coordinate 50,970, forward strand.
TGTCTTCATTAGTACTAGGGGTTATAAGAGTTTGTTTGTATCAAATATAAACTCAGCTAATATCAGAACAAAAACTTTAGTTTTTAAATTAATAGTTGGGATTGGTTTCTTAGCTGGATATTTAGCTCTGACAATTTTCACAGATTCTGAAGTTGTCTATTTATTTGGAGGATTGTTTTTAGCAATTGCTGTATTTATCATGGGTGACATTTTGATAATGTGATTGATGGATTTATTAACTTTGATCTTTTTCAAAAGTTATTTAATGAAAATAATCTTTGCAAATATTAAAAACAATATCAAAAAGATTGTACCGATAATATTTATTGTAGTATTGTCATTTGTATTGCTTAATTTTAATGTCAATGTAATTGGTGCTATGTCCGGAGTTTCTGCATATGAAAGTTCCAATAACAAGTATGCTGAAGGCTTTAACTTCCTTGGAGTATATTTAAACCTAATTATAATCTCTTATGGATTACTAATGGTTATCAATGGATTATCAATGTATCTACACTCTATGAAGAGATCGAATAATGATTTAAGAATTCTAGGATATACAAATACTAAAATTTTCATGAGAAATATTACTGAGAATGTTGTTATCTTAGTTATTGCTTTAATTTTGGGATTTTCAGGAAGTACAGCGATAGCATTAGCTTTCGATGACCAGGAAAATTTAAAAAACTGACTAGTATGGGTATATGCATATAGTTCTTTGGTATTGATATTCTTATCAATACCAACAATTACATATTTCTCTTCAGCTATTAGAACAAATAAAAAACCGAGTTAATCGGTTTTTTATTTTAGTCTAGTAGAAATATATCTTAGGGTTGTACAAATTGGTGGGACAATGATGATGAATAGTAAATAATCAAAAGTTGTATTAATAGCGTTTAATACCATTGAATAAACTAAAATTCCGTATCCATCTCAAGCCTCGGCTCCATAAAAGAAATATCCGGCCAGCACTCTAGAAAAGTAAATTATGATAGTGGGAATTGTTAAAAAGATAAATCAATTGATTCAGTTAAAAAGTTTATCATCGCTTTTAAGGGGTTTTATAAAGGTTGCAATTGAAATTGCCAATACTGGAACCATATAGTCTAGTATATAAGCTACAGGCATCCCTATGTCTCAATTACTAGGCATTCATCAAGAAAGAATTCCTCCCAATAAGGCCACAATGAAAGTTCTGATGAAATCTGTTGAATAAGCTAGGAAAAATAAGGGTAAGAATTTTAAAGACAAAGATGTAAATGCTGGTAATTGAATAAATCCTGTTACAAAATCAAACAATAAGTATAGTCCCAAACTAAACCCCATAAAAGAAATATCCAGTATTGTCAGTTTACGTATTTTTATTTGACTAAATTTAAAATCTCTATTGATAAAAAAATATATGCTTGCCACAATATTGAGGGAAATTAAACTCAATAAAAACATTTGATTGATATACTTATGATATTTAATTAAGATCATTGCAATCATAACCTGACAGATCATCAAGATTATTAATAAAATGCTCAACGCAATTGTGAGGATTATTGCAGATTGGGTATCTGTATTGTTAAACCGATTAATAATAATTCTAGTAACAAAATAAAAGGTTGTTATCAATAAACCCAATGAATAGAAAATATCAAATCCTATGATTCAAAATTTATAGTGTTGTTTTTTCATGAAACCTCCATGAAAAAGACTGTATATGTAATATGAAAGAACTTCCTACGCTGGTATTAGCCAGATCAGGTTCTAAGAGTATTTCTCAAGCGATTGCTACCTCTGTCTTTTTCATAATGATTATAACCCTTAAGAGATATAATATTTATATAAAGGTGTATTAAGGACATAACTAATAGAACAAGTTACAAAGTGGTTTATTTTGGTTTTATTTGGTTTTATTTGGTGTATGATATACATGAGGAGGAAGTATGATTAAAGAACAAAGATATGAAGTTATTAGAAACTATCTAGACAAAAGAGAGATAGTTCTAATTGAAGACCTAGCAAATGAACTTAATATTCCATTAACTACTCTGCGTAGAGATATCAACGAACTAGTTAAAAAGAACTTGGTTTTAAAACATCATGGTGGTGTCGAATCTATTAAAGAGAAAAACATCGTTACTGAAGATTTCTTGGAAAGTAAAGTTTTAAAGAATGTTGCTGAAAAAGAAGAAGTTGCTCGTAAGGCGATTTCAAAAATCAAAATGCATGAATCAATTTTTATTGATGCTGGTTCGAACGGATATTTCGTAGCAAAAATGTTGGATCCTAAATTAGATCTCATGATAGTTACTAATTCAATCTCAAATGTTTACAAGTTAGCTGAAAATGGCCACAAGAACATCTATTTACTTGGTGGAAAATTTAAAGCTGTAACTGGAGCCATTACTGGTTTTGAAGCAATTGAAGCTCTAAAAAATTACAATTTCGATAAATCATTTATTGGTGTAAATGTGATTGATGAAGATTTTAATATTTATACAACTAGTTCGGATCATGCCCAAATCAAAATTGAGATAATTAAGCACTCACAAAAAGCTTATGGATTAGCCGATTCAAGCAAGTACAATTCCAAATCATTTTATAGATTTGGTGATAATAGTGACCTTGAATTGATTAGTTAGGAGAGAAAATGATATATACAATTACTTTAAATCCTGCTCTAGACCATATTATTGAAACTGACGGTTTTAACATCGGTGAAACTAACTACTACAACAATGATTACATTGTTGTTGGGGGTAAAGGTATCAATGTAGCTGTGGTTCTTAATAATTTAAAGGCTCATGTTCTTGGAACAGGATTAATGGGAGAGGGTAATAAAGATTCATTCATTACTAAATTTAATGAATTGAATGTTAAAAACAACTTCTTCTTCTTTGATGGGAAAACTCGTACAAACTTTAAGATTAAAAACTTAAAGGCTAAACAGGAAACTGAACTTAATGGATTGGGTAAAGAAGTTAATGCTGATTTACTAGTTAAGTTAAAAGATTACTTAAAAACAAACCTGGATAAAGGTGACATTGTTGTAGCTGCTGGAAGTATTCCAGCTGGAGTTCCGACAACTATCTATCAAGAAATTGGTGATATTTGTAACCAACAACAAGCATTATTTATTCTTGACACATCTAAAAAACAAATGTTGGAAGGATTGAAGGCTAAACCTTTCTTAATCAAACCAAACATTGAAGAAATATGCGAAATTTTAGGAAAACCATTCAGAGAATATTCTTATGAAGAAACTGTTGAAATGGTAAATGAACTAAAAGAACTTGGGGCACAAAACGTTTTATTAAGTATGGGATCAAAAGGGAGTTTGTACTTCCAAAATGATGGTTCTGTTTATAAAACAGGAATTGCTACAGGTAAACTTGTAAACTCAGTAGGTTCTGGAGACAGCATGATTGCCGGATTTGCTTACGGGTTATACAAAAACCTTGATATTGTAAGAACTTTACAATATGGGGCTGCTTGTGGAGGGGCTACTGCCTTTACACAGTGATTAGCAGAAAAACAAGATATTGAAAATTTAGTAGACACAATTAAAGTCGAAAAATTATAAGGAGAAATATGGAATTAAAAGATTTTTTCAAATCAGACGTCTCATTCTTCAAAACAGATTTAAAAACTAAAGATGAAGTTATTGATTTTTTAGCAAACAAATTAGTTGAAACAAATAAAGTTGCTGACTTAGAAGAGTTCAAAAAAGCTATTATGGCTCGTGAAGCTCAAGACTCAACTGGAATTGGGGATGGTGTAGCTATTCCTCATGCAATTAATGAAATTGTTAAAGAACCAACAATTGCTTTCTTAAGTTTAGAAACTCCAATTGAATGAAACAGTCTAGATGGAAAACCAGTAGACTTAGTATTCATGATTGCTACAAATGATGAAGGTGGAGGAGCTCACTTAAGTGCTCTTTCAAACTTATCTGTAGTATTGATGAACTCTACAAAACAACAATCAATTAGAAATGCGAAAGACTTTGCTGAACTTTCAGTTAACTTCTTACCAGAAGTTAAAGAAGAAAATAAAGCAAGTGATAACGGATACTTTGATGTTGTTGGGATTACAGCTTGTCCTACAGGTATTGCACATACTTATATGGCACAAGAAAAAATGATCGAAGCAGCTAAAGAATTGGGGATGACAGTAAAATGTGAAACTCAAGGACGTAGAGGAACTGAAGATCGTTTAACTCAAGAAGAAGTTGATAATGCTAAAGTAATTATTTTAGCTCATGATAAAGCTTTGGTTGGTATGGAAAGATTTAATGGGAAAACTGTTATTGATACATCAACAAAAGATATGATTTTCAATGGAACAAAGGTTATCGAAAGATACCAAAACAATGAAGACACAGTGGTTATTAAAAACCAAAAATCTGAGGGAAATGATAGTGGAGAAGAATTCTCACTTAAAAAATTCAAAGATTTCAAAGGTAATGTATTAGCTGGTGTTTCAAGAATGTTACCATTCGTAGTTGCTGGTGGAATTATTTTAGGAATCGGATTCCTAATTGATTTCGTTGCTGGTAATGGTGAGGCTGGTGGTTTACTAGGTACAGTGAACCCTGCTGCTGGGTGATTCTCAGCTATTGGTAAAACTGCTATGATGATGATGGTGCCAATTATGGCTGGATACATCGCATACACAATCGTTGGTCCTCAAGGACTAATGCCTGGTATAGTTGCTGGTTTACTAGCAGATGGTACTGGTGGATTCGTTTATGGATCACCTGATGATAAAGGTTTATTTGGTGAATGAACAGCTCTGTGATCTAAATTATTCCCTGAAGACATTCCTATGACATCAGGATTCATTGGTGCAATTGCTGGAGCTTTCTTAGCTGCAATTATCGTATTTGGATTAACAAAAGGATTCTCAAAATTCAATAAAGGATTCCACGGGGTTAGAGATATCGTTTTAATTCCATTGTTATCATTATTAGGAACAGCATTTGCAATGTTTGTAATCAATATTCCTTTAGGATATACAATGTGAGGTATTCAAGAAGGTTTAGTATGAATGGCAAATCACAACTTATTAATTCTATTAGGAGCTATTATTGGTCTTATGATGTGTATTGATATGGGTGGACCAATTAATAAAATTGCTTACGTATTAGGAACAATGTCAGTTGCTGGTAAATTAGGTTCTATTGATGCAAACCCTCTGATCACTAACATCATGGCTGCATCAATGGCTGCTGGTATGATTCCACCTTTAGGTATCGCTTTATCTACAGTTACATTTAGAAAAGTTTGAACTGCAAAAGAAAGAGATGTTGCTAAAGCTAACTGATTAATGGGGGCATTCTTCATTACTGAAGGAGCAATTCCATTCATGGTTTCAGATATGAAAAGAGTTTCAGTATCTGCTATGATCGGTGGAACAATAACTGGTTTATTAGTTGGAGCATTCCAAATTACTTTAGGAGCTCCTCATGGAGGGGTTGCTGTATTCCCATTACTGGATTCACGTTTATTTACAGATCCAGGAATGATGAAAGGTATGGGTATTGCACTATATGTTTTAGCTATTATTATCGGTGTTGTTATTATGGCTCTAGTTTTAGGGTTCTGAAAACAAACAGATATTAAAAGAGGTAAACTAGTAGTTGACGCTGGTATTACTGTAAGAGAAGTTAAAAACTCAAACAAAGAAAATAAATTTAAAAAAATGTTATCTTTCAAAAAATCTGAAAAAGAAGAAAAAGTAACAGCTTAATTTACTAAAAGATAATGGGTGACCATTATCTTTTTTTTATTTAGTTTTAAAAAGAGTAAAATATATATTAAGTGAGGTATTTATATGATTAAAATCGGAACAATTGGAACAAGTGCTATTAGTGAAGAGTTTGTTGAATCTTCAAAACAACAAGAGTTAGGGCAAGTAGTTGCTTGTTATTCTAGAGAACTTGAAAAGGCTAATGAATTCATTAAAAAAATGGAATTAAATGCAAAAGGATATGATTCATTGGAAGAAATAGCTCAAGATATTGATGCTGTTTATATAGCGTCTCCAAATGGATTACACTATCAACAAGCAAAATTTTTCCTAGAAAGAAAAGTTAATGTCTTTGTGGAAAAACCAATTACGTTCACTTTGCCAGAATTAGAAGATTTAATTAATATAGCTGAAGTAAATGAAGTCGTTCTATTAGAGGCTTACAAAGGATATCATTTACCACAATTTAGACCATTACAACACACTGTTGAAATGGGACAACCTAAAGTTGCCACTTTAATAATGAATCAATATTCTTCTAGAATGGGTGATATAAAAAACGGCATCTATAATTCTGTCTTTGATGATAAATTGGGTAAAGGATCAACTTATGACATGCTAGTATATCCAGTTGGTTTAGCTGTTGGTTTATTTGGAAAAGTTAAAGAATCTAAATCATTTACATCAAGACTTTCTAATGAATCAGGTATTACTAACATAGTTATTTTAGAACATGAAAACGGAATGCTTACGAACATTACTTGTTCTAAACAATCTCATCAAACTGTTGATTCAGAAATTTGTTTTGATGATATGAATATTACAATTGGACAAATTACAAAATTAGAAAACGTGGTTATCAGAAACTTTGTAAAAAGAATTGCTCCAGTTAGAATTGACAACGTAGAACAAAAAGACCCGTTCTACTATGAAACAAAAGCATTCCTTGAAATGGTTTCAAATCAAGACTTTAAAAGAATGAAAAAGTATCTAGAAATGAACAAACAAACAATAAAAGTTTTAGAGAACACGGAAATGGGTAATTAATCGTAGAAATAATTCTAAATATCATATAAGACAATGGAAATAGAAATAATATAATTTATAATAATATACATAGTATGGAGAGAAAAAATATGAGTAAAAAAATGAACGGAATCGGAGCTAGTGAAGGTGTTGCTGTTGCAAAAGCCTTAGTACTAGCTGAAGAAGAAATTAAAATTGCTAAAAAAGTTATTTCTGACGTTGATGCAGAATTAGCTAAATTAAATGATGCTGTAACAAGAACTGTTGCAGATTTAGAAAGTTTAAAAGCTACTACTTTAATTAAATTAGGAGAAGAGAAAGCTGCTATCTTTGAAGCACATAAAGATATCGCTGCAGATCCTGCAATTAAAGAAGAAATCGAATCAATGATTAAAAACGATAAAGTGAATGCAGAATTTGCTGCACACACAATCACAAACAATTACTATGAAATGTTCGCTGCTATGGAAGATGCTTACTTCCAAGAAAGATCAGCTGATATTAAAGATGTTGCTTCAAGAATGATTAAACACATAATGGGAATCAAAATTATTGATTTATCAACAATTTCTGAAGAAGTAATTATTGTAGCTGAAGACTTAACTCCTTCACAAACAGCTCAATTAGATAAAAAATTCGTAAAAGGATTCGCAACTAATATTGGTGGAAGAACTTCACATGCTGCTATTATGGCAAGAAGTTTAGAAATCCCAGCTGTTTTAGGATTAAGAACAATCACAACAGATGTTAAAGATGGAGAAGTATTTGCATTAAATGGAGCAACTGGTGAAGTTACTTTAGATTTATCAGAAGCTGATAGAGTTGAATTAGCTGCAGCTGCTGAAAAATTTGCTGCTGAAAAAGCTGAATTAGCAAAATTCAAAGATGCTAAAACTTTAACAAAAGATGGTAAACATAAAGAAATCGAAGCAAACATCGGTTCTCCTTCAGATGTTGAAGGAGTATTAGAACATGGTGGAGACGGAGTTGGATTATTCCGTTCTGAATTCTTATACATGGATAACGATCACTTCCCAACAGAAGAAGAACAATTTGAAGCTTATAAAGAAGTTATGACAGGAATGAATGGAAAATTAGTAGTTATCCGTACATTAGATATCGGTGGAGATAAAAAACTATCATACTTCGAATTCCCACATGAAATGAACCCATTCTTAGGTTACCGTGCTATTAGATTTACATTAGATAGAAAAGATATCTTCCGTGATCAAATTCGTGCTTTATTAAGAGCATCAGCATTTGGACCTTTAGGAATTATGTTCCCAATGATCGCAACAATTGATGAATTTAAAAATGCTAAAGCATTCGTTGAAGAATGTAAAGCAGAATTAGATGCAGAAGGAATTGCTTACGATAAAGAAGTTCAAGTTGGAATGATGGTTGAAATCCCTGCAGCTGCAGTTAATGCAGATAAATTCTCTAAATATGCAGATTTCTTCTCAATCGGAACAAACGACTTAATCCAATACTCAATGGCTGCTGACCGTATGAGTGAAAATGTTTCATACCTATACCAACCATTAAACCCTTCAATCTTACGTTTAATTAAAATGACTATTGATGGAGCACACGCAAACGGTAAATGAGCTGGAATGTGTGGAGAAATGGCTGGAGAAGTTCAAGCATTACCAATTTTATTAGGATTAGGATTAGACGCATTCTCAATGTCAGCTACTTCAATGTTAAGAGCTAGATCATTAATGTCAAAAATTGATTCTAAAGAAGCTGAAGAATTAGCAAACAAAGCATTAGCAAGTGAAACAACAGATGAAGTTGTAGCATTAGTAGACGCTTTCTTAGCTGATAAATAAAAATAATAAACAAACCAAAACAAAGTTTTGGTTTTTTTTATTTAAATTGGAGTAAAATAATAAGTATAATACATAAAAATAAGGGGAAAAATATTATGGGATTATTTGGTAAAAAAAATAAAACTATCGAAATCTATGCACCAGTTGATGGTAAATTAGTAGGTTTAGATAAAGTTGAAGACGAAGTGTTTTCAGAAAAAATGATGGGAGACGGATTTGCATTTGTACCTGCTGCAAACGGAGAGTTCGTAGCACCTATCGAAGGGGAATTAGTAACTGTATTCCCAACTAAACATGCTTATGGAATCAAACACAAATCAGGTGTTGAAGTATTAATCCACATCGGATTAGACACTGTAACATTAAACGGTGAAGGTTTTGAAGCTTTCGTTGAACAAGGTGGAAAAGTTAAAGTTGGAGATAAATTAGTAAACGTTGATATTAAAACAATCAAAACTAAAGTTCCTTCAACAACAACTCCATTAATTTTCACAGATCAAGCTGGAAAAGAAATTGAAATTGTTAAAACAGGAAAAGTTGCTAAAGGTGATTTAGTAGCTATCTTAAAATAATCGAAATATTTACTTGTATTTAGTGTGTCATTCTTATACAATATTATTGTTTAAAGAAGAAGCACTAAGCTCACCATTAGCATTAAGCGATGTGGTAGTCAAATATATAGATTTATACTTATATAAAATGTGCTTTCTAATTCTTTAACGGCACATTTTTTTATATTTAAAAAAAGAGGAGAATCATACATGGATCAAAGAAATAGAAATTCGAGACCAGTTAAAAATCAAGATCCTATCAACGATTTCATTAGAGCGAGAGAAATCTTCGTTATTGATGAAAACGGTGATAAGAGAGGTGTTATGTCTAAACGTGAAGCTATTGAATTAGCTGAATCAAAAAACTTAGACTTATACCAAGTTGGAACACAACCTGATGGAGTTGCAATTGCTAAAATTGTTAACTTTGGTAAGTTCAAATATGAACAAGCTAAAAAGTTAAAAGAAGCTAAGAAAAACTCATCAAAAACTGAAAACAAAGAAATTCGTTTAACAGTTAATATTGGACAACACGATTTAGAAACTAAAGCTAGAAAAGCTCGTGAATTTTTAGAAGACGGAGACAGAGTTAAAATCTCATTAAAATTTAAAGGTAGAGAAATCGCATACTTAGATTTAGGACATGAAACACTTAAAAAATTCTACGCCTTAATCGAAGACATAGCTAAGATTGAAAAAGAACCTAAATTAAATTCTAGATTCTTAGATATGTACGTTGTGCCTAAGAAAAATTAGTAAAGGATAACAGGAGACAAAATTATGCCAAAAATGAAAACTAAAAAAGGTTTAGCAAAACGTGTTATTGCTAGAGCTGATGGTTCTCTAAAAAGAGGACAAACACGTAGATCACACCGTGCTACAGGTAAAACTACAAAACAAAAAAGACACTTAGAAAAAATGACTTTAGTACACAAAACAGATTTAAAACGTATTAAAGGTTTATTACAAAAATAGGATAGGAACGAGAGGAATATACAATGGCAAGAGTTAAATTCGGTAAAGTAACAAGAGCAAGAAGAAAACGTTGAATCAAACGTGCAAAAGGTTACTATGGAACAAAAAAATCTTCATACAAAAAAGCACATGAACAAGTAGTTCGTTCTATGGCTTACGCCTTCATTGGACGTAAACAAAAGAAACGTGATTTCAGACAATTATGAATCGTTCGTATCAACGCAGCTGTTAGACCTTATGGTTTATCATACTCAAGATTTATGAATGGTGTTAAATTAGCTAACATTGATGTTAACCGTAAAATGTTATCAGAATTAGCAATTAACAACCCTGAAGAATTTGAAGGATTAGTAAAAACTGTTCAAGCAGCTTTAGCTAAATAATTCATTAAACAACCGCAAGGTTGTTTTTTTATGCTTTATAATATTAATAGATTAAATGAGGTGTAACATGGCTAAAGTTAATGAAGAAAAAGGAATAATAGAATTCGGTTTAAGTGAATTTGAAGCGGCATGAAATAATGCTCCAGTACTTGTTAATAAAGACGCAACAGAATTTAGATTATGTTATATCTGCAAGTTCCACTTAGAAAGAAAGTTGTTTGCCGAAATAACAGAAGATGGTTTTGCTTGAACGATCGATTTAATTAACACAAAAAAACCGGTTCTTGAAGATTCTAACTATATCGCAATTCACCGTAATTGTGTTGGAAGTAGACCAAAAAAAGATGCATCTAAAATTTTAAAATACATCTATGCAACAGAATGAAAATTCGATGAAGGATACTATTCAGAAAAATAATTTAACAAATCCCTAGCTGGATTTGTTTTTTTCCATTTATTTGGAAAAAATATATCTATTTTTCAAACCAGTAGTAAAATAATTTTAAGAAGCAATGATAGATTCAAAAGGGGATTAGATAGCTTATCTAATAAAATAAAATGAGAGAAGTAGAGAAAAAAACAATAGATAAAAAAATCCAACCTGAACCTTTGGTTGAATTAAAAAACGTCTCAAAAGTTTTCAAGAAGAAAGTTTGGGCAATTAAAAATTTGGATCTTAAGATTTATCCAAAAGAATGTATTTCAATACTTGGTTCAAATGGAAGTGGTAAAACAACTTTGATGAGTTTGATTGCTAATGATGCAAAACCTACATTTGGAGAAATTGTATATTCACTAAATGAAAATGACTTAACAAAAGCTATTGGATTTCAAAAACGAGAACAAGAGTGACCCAATGGTTTCATCGTAAAAGATATCGCAAAAATATGAATAAATGCCTATGATGTCAAAGATGAAGAATGGATTGCCAATATTAAGAATGTATTTGGGGTTAATCAAATATGAGAGAAGAGCCTTTCAAAACTATCGATAGTTAAAAAACAATTATTTGCTCTATTCTTAATATTTTTATACAAACCTGAATTAGTTTTAATTGATGAATTATCATCTAATATAGATTGAAAATATACTGAGCAAATAACTAACTTTTTGGTTGAATATTTGAAGAAAGGTAATACTGTTATTTTGAATTCTCCAAGTTCAAGTTTCTTAGAAAAACTATCATCGAGAGTTATATACATTCATGATGGTGAAATCTTAGATGACTTACAAAAACGTAAAATAAAACGCGATCATAAATCGATTGCAAATTATCAAAAGACAGTTTTCAAAGAAGAATCTATCAAAGAAAGATCATCTAATAACAAGAGAAAAATATTTACACCAATTGAAAACAAATTAAATTCTTATATCAATGAGTTAACTAGGGTTATTGATGATATTGAAGGCTCAAGGTATGACCTGAATCAAATGGATGCACAAGTTAGAAATATTGTTTTCTATACAGCTGACCTTAAATGAATTATTCATGATTTCTCAAGAGCAGACATCAACAAACACACTACAAAAGTCGCTTTAAAGCGCATTAAAGCTACAGCGGCTGAACTTACAAGTATTTATAAGGAATTGAAGAAAAGCGATGAAATAGGCGCCCATTATGCCACAAAGATTTTAAGTAAAATTATTAATTTTGGACGAAACGATTTAACTGATGCTTTCTCTAACGAACGTAAATTGTACGAATTGGATTCTGCCGAAATCATACTTTCAGCAAAAGAGAAAAAAGAATTGAATAGATTAAAGAGAAAATATATAGCTGAAGAAATAAAACGTTTAAAAAACGAATCCAGAAAACAAAAATTGAAAGATTCCATTAAGTTAAAAAATACGAAACCCAAAGATAAGCATAATGCAAAATAGAAATAAGGCTAGGGTATTTGGTAAGTTGTTTAAGGCACAACTCTTGAATTACTTTACCGATCCTACAAATATTGTATTGAACTTCGTAATTACATCAGTTACCATGTTGGGGTGGGTTGCATTGAAACCAGTTGGAACAGATGGCTTTTCATCTGATCCATTCGTTTTAGCAAGTGCGATTGCGATAAGTTCAATTAGAAATTCTCAGCATACTTTAACTACAATTATGTCTGATTGAAGAGACAAGAGATTTTTCAAAAAGATATCAGCAACACCTGTATCTAACTATTTAACGTATAGTTGTATATTTGTGTTTAATTGATTCATAAATATATTAATGTTTGCAGTACTTTTTGGCTTAGGGATGATATTTGAGTCACAAAGAGCTGTATTATACAAAGTGGATATTCTCCCGTTCATAATAGGGTTTATCTTAAATGTAGTTTTATCAAACGTGATGGCATTAGTGATTGTCCAAATATTTAAAAATAGTCAATTTGCAGCCATTGTGACAATGCTTTCTTACTTCTTACCGATGTATCTATTAGGACTTGGTATTCCTTGAAATGTTGTTGGTCAAATTAAAGAGTTAAATATTGTTATGTATTTATTCCCACATAGATATCCGTTGAACCTAATTCAAGCTTCTTGATCTGGAGTTTCTAGTTCAATGGAATTCCCTGGGGTATCACCTGATACTTGATTGGGCCAACAAGGTTTTGGTTATGGAGGCAATGGATGGTGGTTACCATCTGTTATATCAATAGTATGGATATTTGGGTTTAGCTTTTTATTCATTTGATTAGTTAAAAGAAGTCGAAGCTATAAATCTAGATTGAGAAAATATAATAATGCGAAAAACTTTAACCAAAGAATTGAAAATATAAGAAGTATTAAATATGTAAGTTCTAAGAGTGAATTAGAAGAACAAATGAAGATTATAAAATCACAGAATAGAAGAGTTAAAAAACCAAAAAGAAAAACCAATTCTAAAGGTGGTGATCAAAATGTTTAAGAGTAATTTTAAAAGAGAGTGAAATACATTTTGATCTTTAATGCAATTGCAAACCAAAGCTTGATTAATGAACTACACAAATATCTTTTTGGGGGTTTTTGTGTCATTGTACACAATTCTTTGTTGGGTTGGATTTAAATCAAATGATCCGTTTTTATTGATATCAGGAGTTTGTGTTGTTGTTATTAGAAATTCAATGTATATATTCTTACGAACATTAAATGAGTGAAGAGATAAGAAATTTTGAGAAAGAACAAAGAAAACATCAATGTCTGTATGAACAAGACATTATGCTTTGATTTCATTCAACATTCTTTCCACGGCTGTGATAGCTGGAGTAATTATTTTAATTACAATTGCACTATTCCCATCACAAATAACCTTGATAGGACAGGCAAATCAACTAATGGTTTGAACTGGATTAATTTTATTATGATTAACATGTTATTTTGTGGCTTTGGTTGTTCATCAAAATGTTGGCCACTCTAAGGGTTCTAACATGATTGGTTTATTATTATATGTTGCAGCCTTACAATTTTTAGGATTAGGATTCCCGTTTGAAACTATTACATCAATTGAATGGTTGAATTATGCAATGTATGCGCACCCATTCAGATATTCAGTGAACATAATTCAAGCCGGGTTTGTTAATTCTCCAGATTTAGTTCATACATATATTGGACATGGTGGAGTAGAAGTGACGGTTAATTTTGGGTATAATAGTATTAGATGACTTCCATACGTAATAGCGATATCTGCTATTACCATATTTATGGTCATTTACTTCATTAGATCTAAAACTATGAAGAGCATCGCACAAAGGGTGGTTTTATCAAATTCAATAGTTAATATAAATAGTGTTGAATATATAAAAATGCTAAAACTTAGTCAAAGTGTAGATGAGTTAAAACAAGTTAGAAAAGGACATAAGTCCAAAAGAGGAAAATAAAATGATTTGTATTAAAGAAGATTGCAATTTACAAGCAAGTGCTGCAATTGCAGAGGACGTATTAGATGTAACTATCACAGAAAACAGATGAGTTACTGATGAACCTACTTTTAGAAAAACATCAGTTTACTACTGTAAAGAACACTTCCAAGAAGCTATGGAAAGCTTAGGAAACTCAAGAGTTGTTAAAGAACAAATCTTATAGGAATTAAAAAAAACATCTCGTAAGAGATGTTTTTTGTTTATCTATTTTTCAGATTTAACAGTTTCAGAAACAGTTTTATTTGTTCTTTTAATGTGTAGTCTGTGTTTTTTAAGATGTGGGTGTGCTCTATCTTCGACAATTTCATGTAAGAATTTCAAACGAGCTTCTTTTAATAATAAAGTATCGTAATCTTTATTATATAGTCCCATGAATGTTCCGATGATTAAAGCTCCAAGGAAGTTTCCAGCAATTGCAGGTAAGATGTTTAATAAGATGAATAATCATGATGCATCTTTACTGAACATAATAGCACCTTTTATTAATTCCATTTCACCTGTATCCTTATTAAGAACCATTTGAGCTGCATTTATTGCTTCAGTGGCAGCTCCATTATCAAGGGCCATAACAATTAATAATCAAGCTCCGAATCAGTTAGCAACAGAGTGTTGGTAACCTCCGATAGCGAAGAATAATAAGATGAATAGGTACATGATCATTGAAGCTACTGTATTACCTTTAGTTGATTTAGCACCTTGAGTTGCTAAACAGATTAAGAAGTTACATAAAATTGAACTTCCAAATACTCATCCCATAGTTTTACCTATGTGTGAACTAGTGTAATCTTGTCCTGCTCCAAGTTGATGACCAACTTCAAATATTTTGTGTAACCCGAAGTTATCGTAAGTTTTAAGAAGAACTTGTCCATCTCCAAATCCATTTGAAACATAAAGTAATGAAACAAATAATCCAATACCAACAATGTTCCCAATGTATACTCAGAATCAAGCTTTTAAGAAGATTGATCATTTTTCAACTCTCTTAAACATTGTTCTGTTGTATCACATGTGAGCTGTGGCAAATCCTCCACCAAGGAAAGAAATCATTAAGATGTCTCCGGCGAAAACTAGCCCTGTTAATAATTTAACAACAGAAGGGTTATTGATGTAAGCAGTAGTATAAGCAACAGCAGTATAACATACTCCAATTCAGATACCTGCTAGTAATCCACCCATTAGTTGTTTGATTCAACTTTGACGTAAACCGTCTGAGATAACCCTGAAAGTATGGATATATCCATAGTTAGCATAGGGGATATCTTTGTTGTAAAGAGGTAAGAAGTCAGTTTGCTCTAACTCTGAAATTTCTGTTTGAATTTCTTCATCAGTTAAATTACGAGTTAATTTCTTACTTCTCTTAAATTTAGTAAATTCCATAAGACCTTTCTTTTCTATATTGATAACAATCTTTTTGAATGTAGCTGAGCATTTTCGAAAAAATACTAAGTTACACATCACCAAGATTTCATATAAATTAATTACCAATATGACATTTTTATATTCTGCATTGACAGAATTGTTTTGTTTATTTATATTAAATAAAACAATAGTGTAGCTTCATTTGAAGCGTCGATTTTGCTTTTGAAAAGAGAACAAAATCTATGAATAATTATAGTCTTAATAAAAATTAAATCAACAAAAAAACCCATCAAAAGCAAACATAAAAACTATATTAAATAGAACTGTGTCAAACTGTTATAAATTTCATAAAAATATGGTCATTTGAGCCACTATTTTTTATGTATTGTATAATTTAAAAGTATTTATAAAACAAAATAAAGAGGGGTAAACCATGGTACATAATATAGTTAATGGAATGTTGTATACAAATGGTCAAATAAATCCAATGTTGTGAATAGCAATCATATTACTTGTTTTTGCACTTCAAGGTTTATGTGGTTTTGTCTATTATTATATTAAGATGTTGCACAAACAAAATTGTTCAACCAAGGTCATAAATAATAAATGAAATTTAGCTTATATTTTAATGTATGTAGTTTCGATAATCTTATTTGCTATGACGATTTTATTTATCTGTAAAGCAGAAATGCTACCTAACAAACCTGGAGATATATTTACTTACACAATCACTTTATTTTTAACTGGGGTTTTTGTCTTAGCACTACTAGTTTATCTATATACTACAAGAGGTGTATTATTAGGTTTTTATATAACTGAAGAAGTTCTTGGTTATAATGGAGCAGAAATTAAAATTGATAATATTCTTAATATTTTGAATGATGAGAAACATATTTATGTTGAATACCTTGATAAAAAAGGACGTCATAAGATTAAAGCTTTCAAATATAAGGATAAAAGAAACTTATCGTTACTAGAAATTAAAAAGTAAAAATAAAAACATGATCTCGCGATCATGTTTTTATTTTATTTTGTTGATTCTTTTTCAGCAGCTTCGCGGCGTTGTTTTTGACCTTCTAAAATTTCTTCTAGATTTGTTGAACAACTAGCTAATGGACTATCACATGTTGAGTTAGACATTTCCATTCACTCTTCATTTGTTAGTTCATCTAGGTATTTACTAAATGCTGGTACTCATACTCTATCGTTATTTGCCATAATATGACTCCTTATTTGCGGTTATAATTTAAACCCATCAAGTTTTGAACTTTATTTAATTTTTTGCGAGCAATGATTCTTGCTTTGTTAGCACCATCTTCTAGGTATTGTTCAAGTTCTTTACTATTGTAAAGTTCTTTGTAACGATCTTGGATAGGTGTAATCATTTCTAAAATTGCTTCAGTCACATCATCTTTAAGGTCTTTGTAATTTTTACCTTCTCAGTGAGCTTCGGCTTGTTCTTTTGTAATTCCTTTTAAAATCATGTAGATGTTCATCAAGTTAGTTACACCTGGTTTGTTTTCATAATCATATTTGATTAGATTTTCTGAATCAGTAACTGCAGCTTTAATTTTTGCAGTGATTTGTTCTGGTGTATCTAACATCATGATAATGGCTTTAGGATTATCAGATGATTTACTCATTTTTTTAGTTGGATCTTGAAGGTCCATAATTTTAATATTGTTTTCTGTTATTAAGCATTCGGGAACTGTAAACATTTCTCCGAATCTGTTATTCATTCTTGTTGCAAGATCACGTGTTAATTCAACGTGTTGCTTTTGATCAACTCCAACTGGTACAAATGCAGCGTCATATAATAAGATGTCTGCAGCCATCAGAGTAGGGTAAGTGAATAATCCTGCTGGAATATATCCTTTTCCTGATTCTTCAGCTTTTAAAGATTTATCTTTGAATTGTGTCATTCTTGATAACTCACCCATTGTAGATTGGGTATTTAAAATTCAGCCAAGTTGAGCGTGCTCCATTACATCTGATTGCAATCAAATTACTGATTTTTCAGGATCCATACCACATGCGAAGTATAGAGCTGAAATTTCTTTGATGTTTTTTCTTAATTTTTCTTTTTCTTGAGGCATTGTAATTGCGTGTAAGTTAGCAATAAAAACATGCATATCATAGTTTTCTTGGAAATCTACCATACGTTTTACAGCACCTAAGTAATTACCTAAAGTCATTGTTCCACTTGAAGTAATTGCTGATAACATTTTTTGTCTTGTCATTCTTTTATCTCCCTTTCTATATCTTAATTTTATAGGAAATTAAATTAAAGGAAAGGGAAATATACCTTAATGACTAATTAATAAAAAACTTATGATTATAAGAGGTTTTTATAGTTATCTCTATATTAGAATAGCAATGAGGTGAAATAATGAAAAGAATCGATTAATATTAAATAATCAAACTAACACCCACGTGGCTGTTTTTTAATATTTATTTATGAAAAGTGGTAAAAAATACATTTAAAAATTAGTAAAAAGTAGTGTTAATATGAAATTGTAGGTCAATAAATTTATTTTTCCCCTAATACATATTGGAGGTGCACGTATGTGCGATTAAATATATGGGAAAAAATCAAAGATATATCAAATTACCGAAAGAAGAAAATGGCAATTATTCGTATGAAATATCAGATTATTTAGTTAATATCTGAACAAAAATGACCGAGTCGGAGATGAAAATTGAATCTAAAAAACTCACTAAAATCACAAATGTAATCATTAAAGATTGTTTAACAAAGGAGAAAGAGGATATGAACACAAAACAATTTGAAGAATTGGCAGGAATGATTAAAAAACTTGGAGAACAAATAAGCGATATCAGAGAAGAAATAAAAGACATCAGAGAAGAAATAAAAGATATCAGAGAAGAAATAAAAGATATCAGAGTAGAAATAAAAGACATCAGAGAAGAGATAAAAGACATCAGAGAAGAATTTAAAAACGATATTCAAACATTATCGACAAATATGAATGCAAGAATGGATAAAATAGAGGCTGATATAGAAGAATTCAAAATAGAAGTAAGAGAAGAATTCAAGATCATTAATCAAAGATTAGACAATATAGAAAAAGCTATAATAAACCTTAATAAAGCGGTGTTTGGTATAGCTGAGTTAGATGTCGGCCCTGATGCTAAACCTGTATTTACCGAAGTGGTGGAATGATTCCAAGCAAATAGAACAAAGTTTGCATAATAATTTAGATAGGTTTTTATCAGAGGGTATAATCATATTGAGAAGAGGTATTAAATATGAAAAATAAAAAACCACTAATTGCTATTACTGGAGCATCATCAGGAATTGGAAAAGCAACAGCTGAACTATTTGCTTCTAAAGGGTATCCTATTTTAGTTATGGCCAGAAGAGATAAAGAACTAGAGAAAATACCAGCGGAATTCAAAATAGTTGCTAAAGTTGATGTTACAGATTTGAAACAAGTTCAAGATGCTATTGCTAAAGCGGAAGCTGTATTTGGACCTGTGGATATGATCTTCAATAATGCAGGAACAATGCCTCTTGGTGATTTCATAACTCAACCAGAATCAGAAAAAGAAATGACACTTGATGTCAATATTAAAGGTGTGATGAATGGTATGACAGCGGTTTTACCAGGGATGGTTGAACGACAAACGGGAACAATTATTAACACAAGCTCAGTGGCTGGGAGATGGGTTTCAGCAGAACACTCAGTGTATAATGCTGCCAAATTCGCTGTTAATGCATTGACTACTCAAGTTAGAAGAGAACATGCGAAAGACAATATTAGATTCACACTTCTTGAACCAGCTTTTGTAAATACACCTTTAGCAGATGGAACAAGCGATAAAGCTATCTTAGAAAAATACCTATCTAATCGTGATGCACTTGGTGGAGGATTAACTCCGGCCGAAGTCGCTGAAGTTGTTTTAAATATATATGAAATGCCTCAACATATAAGTATTAAAGAGGTTGTACTATCACATACAAAACAAGCTATTTAATGTAATAAATATTTAAATAAGGGTAACCTTATTTTTTTATTCCAAATAGTGTAAAATTATTAAAACAAATACTTAATAACTAATCTAACGTTTACCGCGATTAGTGAACTTTTAAAATTGAAATAATATACATTCATTTGAAAGATTAAAAATACAATAAGGAGGACTTATGTCAAATATTAGATTTATGGCCATTGGTGGTCAAGATGAACGTGGGAAAAATATTTTCGCATTAGAAGTTGATAAAGAATTATTTATCTTTGATGCAGGGATCAAATTCCCTGATAAAGGTATTTTAGGAGTAGATGTTGTTATTCCTAAATTAGATTTCTTAAAAAACAACAAAAAAAGAATTAAGGGGATTTTCATTACGAATCCTGCTTCATACAACTCAGGGGCTATTTCATACATCCTAAAAGAAATTGATGTACCAGTTTACTGTAATGAAATCACTACTTTGGTATTAAAAATCAAAGCACAAAGATTACGTGTTAAAAACAAAGAACAAAACTTCAAAATTATCAAAGATAAAGAAATTATCGATTTTGGAAATGTTCAAGTTGAAGTATTTAGAACAACTTCATCATCACCTCAATCATTTGGATATGCAATCCACACTGAAAACGGTGTAATTGTTTATGCCGGAGATTACATTATTGATGGAAAAGAACAATCATACTTCTCAACTGATTTTGCACATTTACAAGAAATTAGTAAAAAGGGAGTTTTAGCCTTAATTGCTGATACTGAATTTGCTTCAAGAATGGACTTCACAGTACCAAACCATAAAATCGAAAACTATATTTCTTCACCATTCAAAGAGAAGAAAACAAAAATTGCTGTAGGTATTTTTGAAGAAGATATCTTTAAAATAGGAGAAGTTATCTTGGCAGCAAAAGAAAACGGACGTAAAATTGCTGTTTATGGAAGAACTATGTCAGCTATCATCGAATCAAACTTGATTCATGAAAACCTAACATTAACAAAAGATGACATGATTTCTGTTGAAGAATACATGACATCAGAAAATGGTGTATTAATCATTTCAGGAACTGGAGATGTTCTTTACTCAAAATTAGCGAAAATTGCTAATGGAAATGATAAAGTTGTTGAATTTGGACCAAAAGATTTAATCATCTTGGCAACACCACCAGCAGCTGGAGTTGAAAAACGTCATGCTCAAATTTTAGATGAATTAGCTAGAACCGATGCAAGATTAATTGCTTTATCAGATAAAAACATTTGATCTATGCATGCTTCATATGAAGATATTAAAATGATGGTTTCAATCATGAATCCCAAATACTTCATCCCTGTTAAAGCTTTATACAAAGAATTCTTAAAGGCTGAAAAAGCCGCTATCGAAGGTGGGGTTAAACCTGAAAATGTTGGAATTATTGATAACGGACAAATCTTAGTATTATCTAAAAATCATTTAGCTATTTCTGAAGAGAGAATTGATACTGGTGATATTTATGTTGATGGGGTTGGTGTTGGAGATGTTGGTTCAGTAGTTCTGAATGAACGTAAACAATTAGCAACAGATGGTGTAATTATTGTTGGAGCAACTGTTGATATTAGAAATAAAGAATTAGTTTCTTTAATTGATACTCAAATGCGTGGTGTTCTTTACATCAATGAAGATAACCCAATCTTTAAAATCTTACAAAAACAAATTGCTGAAATTATTGTTAAAGGTCAATCTTTATTCAAAGAAAATCCTGCTCAATATGATTTAAATGATATTAAACGCGAAATTATTTCAAAAGTTAGATCATCAATTAAACAAGAATCAGGAAAACAACCAATTGTTTTAGCAATCATCAATGAAATTGATGGTAAAAAAGAATTTGTTCCAAATGTAAGAAACACAAGAAATGTAACAAACTACCAAAATAGAAACAGAAACACAAATAACAGAAACAATACAAATGGTAACTCAAATAACCGCGGTCCTAAAAAACCAAATGGTCAAAAATAACAAAAAGGCGAAAGCCTTTTTTATTTTTCACTTATAATATTAGAAAGAGGTATTTATGAAAAAAGTTTTAGTATTCGGATCAATCAATATAGATTTAATTTATCATGTGAATGATTTACCAACTGTCGGAGAAACAATCATCAGCAATGGGTTTGCAACTTCAAATGGTGGTAAGGGTGCTAATCAGTCTTATGCTATTGCTAAAATGGGATTACCACATAAATTCATTGGTAAAGTTGGTTATGACGAGAACGGAAAGAATGCCATTCATAATTTAAATGAAGTAGGAGTGGACACAACTTTTATTACAACAAGTGAAAAAACAACCGGAACTGCAATTATTCTAGTTGATGATAAAGCTGATAACATGATTATTGTCAATTCTGGAGCAAATCACGACTTTGACATCAATGAATTAGAAAATTACCTAGATGTAATTGAAGAAAGTGATATCGTCTTAACACAACTTGAAAATCCAATTGAGTTTACTTTTGCACTCCTTAAAAAGGCTAAGGCAGCCGGTAAAATAACAATACTAAATCCTGGTCCAGCTATCAAACTAAATGAAGAACAAATTAAACTTTGTGATTATATAGTTCCAAATGAAACAGAACTCTCAATAATATTGGGTTATGAGATATCTGATGATATTGAAATAATAAAGCAAAGAGCAATTGAATTACAAAAAAAAGCTAATAATACAGTAATCGTAACTGTTGGTTCAAGAGGTTCTATTATTGTTGATCAAGAGGGATTGAGACAAATTGAAGCACAAGTTGTTGAAGCTGTCGATCCTACTGCGGCTGGAGATACATTTATCGGTACTATAACTATGATGTTGGCAAAAGGGGGAACTATTGATTCAGCAATAGAAATGGCAACATTTGCATCAGCTTTATCAGTTACAAGATCTGGGGCACAACCTTCAATTCCTTCATATGATGAGGTTATTGAATTTAAAGAAAATAAAAAATAATTTGGCATATTACAGCCAAATTATTTTTTTATTCAAAAGTTGGTTTTAACTCAGAGGTCCATTCCAGACTCGTGTCCTTATCGAAATCGGTATATTCTGAAACATTATCTACTTCTCACATAGACAAATCGTTGGTAAATCCAAAAGCTCCTCAAAACATCATGGCCATGTCGGTCACTTTAGAAACATCTCAAACTCCAATCGGAAAGTCGAAGTTGATTGCACCTAGAAACATGGATCTCATATTAGTTACCTTTGAAACATCCCAACTTGACAAATCATATTTAAATGATGTAGCATTGTAAAACATATACTCCATATTAGTGACCTTAGATGTATCTCATCTAGAAATATCTTGATTAAAGAACATAGCTAAACTAAAAACTCATTGCATATCAGTTATGTTTGATGTATCTCAATCTGTAATATCACCATTAAAAATACACATTCTAAACATATTGTCTAGACTTGTTATATTTCTAGAAATTTGTTTAGGCAAATCTGTAGCATACCTAGGAATGTTGTGAGCAATTCCGTATTCACTATATCCGATTTTAGTGACTGTTTTAACATACTTATCGCTTCCTTCGACCTCCATGAATGGCATTCTTTCTCCTCGCATCTCTTGACCACTAGGATCTACTCAATATGAATCATAAGAATCAAATCAGTGATGCGTTATTCCTACCTCTCCATGATACTTACCTTGATTTTCCAGATTAGCTTTACCTACAAAGGTATAGTCAGTAGTAAAGTGTCCTTCAGCGTAGTTTCCATCTTGATATTTCTCATTTGAAATTCTCAACTCAATGTTGCTGTCATCAAGAATATCCTTAATGTTCTCTAATAGATTATCGTGATTATGCGGTTCTTCTACATCATAGACTACAGCCTTTTCGATTTCATAAAATTTAGATGATAAATCAACTGTTACTTGTCCCGGCTCAGCGGGGGGGGGTTACTCCCTTTAATGAAGTCGTTGTCATTATAATAATTGGTGTAGCTAAAAGTGCTAATGATAATAGTATAATTATGCTTGCTCGTAATTTTTTCATATTATATTCCTCCTCTTTCTATTGCTAACCTTTATAACTATCGAGTGTTTTAACCAATTCATAAATATCTTCGGCAATTTTAATGTGTAGTCATTTTGCTGGATGTACTTCGTCAAAATGGAAATACTTGTCAATATATTCATAGCTATCAGCTCCACCTACAAAACCCGGTTCTTTAGAGCTTAGTTCATTTGAAATTATGATTTTGAATTTAATGTCTTTGATGGAACTTCTTTGTTTCGGTAGTTTTGATTCTACTCTTTTATACTCTGAACTATCAAAGAAAAGTTCTATAACTGGTGTTTTAGATATTTTTTGATCAGCATTAGATATTTCATAGAAGTTTAATTCATTTCAAATGGTTAATGCACTTAAGTTTAAAAAGACAGAATTTTTATCAACTTGGGGTAAGTGTTCCTCGATTAGAGAATTTAATTTATTTAAAATAGGAATGAAATCTTTTAAGACATCCATTTTAATAATTTTTTCATTGTCTAAAATAAATTCTATTTCAAATTCAGTCTTACTCAACATCTTGGTTGCTGGTATGTTTGTAATTCCACCCTTTTTCTCGAACTCAATTAGTAAATCTGCAAACTTTTGTGAGAAATCATAACAATGAACTGCACTATCAAATTCAGAAGAAAGATCCGTACAAACATTCTCTAGTCTTGTGTTGAATTCCTTTGTTAATAAACTAGCTTGTTCAATTTGGAATCCATTTTTACCGCTTGTGTGTACAAAAGGGATGGTTGAAATATCAGGGATGGTCAAAACCACAATGTTTCGTATTCCGTTATTCAGTAAAACTAATAAACTGTATTTTATATTGTTGATAGATTCGGTTAATAAAAAGTTTTGTTGCTCGAGAGTCCTGTCCAACATATTCATTAAATCATTTCCACCAATTTCAAAAAGAACAAGATCTGTTGGTTTTAAATGGTGTTGTTTAACTAAGGCAATTGCTTGTTGTTGGATTTGAAAACTGTTTAATAACAGCCCGTCGATTCCATCAATCGTACAACTTGCAGCACCACCAATTGCATAATTTCTTCCTCAAACATCAAAATCTTTATTCTCGTTATGATTACCAATATTTTTCTTGTTAAAGTTAATTCCTGGTATGAATTCTTCTTTTACATTCAATCCAATTTTTTCTGCAAGGAATCCGGCAGCTGTCTTATCATTTGTATATGCATTGTATAAAGAGGGGTATCCAAATTCAAATATAATTTTTGCTTGGTGTAGTAATTCTGCAAAATTTGATAAGTCACACTTTAATTCCTTTCGCAATAAATTTCTAATTACGAAATTTTGAAATAGAAGACTGTTGATGTTTTCGTACTTTGCAACTGTCGCCAAAACCTTACCTCCCATATCTGAAAAGCTATCACCGATTGTAAAGAAGTTGGTGAAATTTCACTTTTCATTAGCTTCTTCAAGTGGGATATTTTTATTTTTTACAATTCTAGTACCAATTAACAAATCTTGTTCTGACAATTTATTCATAGTTTCTCCTTGTATTAATAACTTGGTAAAAATTTTACATCAACATTGGTGTGTATTATAAAAACTCAAAACTATATGTGGTAGTTAAAAACTTTTATGGTAATTTATTGTTTTATAACAACAAAAAAACAAATCTCATCGCCGAGATTTGTCATATTTTTTATCCTTTATAATCTTCAAATGTTTTAACTAATTCAAATAAATCATCTGCAACTTTTTCATGTCCTCATTTAGTAGGGTGAACTTCATCGAAGAAGAAATATTTATCTATTTCATCTTGTGATTGAGCACCACCGGCAAATCCTGTTTCATTTGATCCAAATGCATTAGCCATATTTAAGTCTATTGCTGCTTTGAAGTTTTCAATACCTTCACCAAGAGCTCCTAATACGGGCATCAATTTACCTAAAAGAGATCCGAATATTTCATCCTCCATAACAGAGTTAAGAATTTCACCGATTGCTTCAACTTGTTCATCTGTTAACCCTTCAGTTCAAGACATATCTTGACTAACGGCTGCCATA
Source organism: Tullyiplasma multilocale ATCC 49900 (assembly GCF_000483165.1). GTDB lineage: Bacteria > Bacillota_I > Bacilli_A > Mycoplasmatales > Mycoplasmataceae > Tullyiplasma > Tullyiplasma multilocale. Next base: position 76,772 of record NZ_KI519557.1, read on the forward strand.
ATAATTTCCAAAGCACTTAGTTCTGGTTTGACTTCTTTAATTTTAGCATCAGCTTCTGAAATCAATGTGAAAGCCGGAATTATTTCATTTAATAAATCTAGTTCAATTGGTTCTAAATCATTAATTTCTAATTTAATATTTATTTTCATATCACTTAACATTTTTGTGGCAGGAACATCAACAATTCCACCTTCTGCTTTAAATTCATCTAACATAGTGTTGAATTTATTTTCTAAATCATATAATTTAACGGCTCCATCAAAGTGGTATGATAATTCATCAGTTATTGTTTTTAATCTTGCATTAAATTCTTTGCTTAGTTCATCAGCTCTTTTAATTTCATCAGAAGTTCTACCATCAGTTATCATACGTGGTATTTTTGAAATGTTAGGTGCGTTAAGAACAACAACATTTCCCATTCCGTTATTTAATAATGTTAGTAGGGCATATCTAATATTGCTCATGGCTTCATTTAGTAAGAATTGTTGTTGATCATGGTCTTTATCCAACATGTTCATCAAATCATTTCCACCAGTTTCAAAGATAACTAAATCAGTTGATTTAACGTTGTGTTGTTTAATAAGTGATCTTGCTTGATCATGAATTTGGAAGCTGTTTAATACCATTCCCATAATTCCTTCGGTATTTGATGCAGTTGTAGCTCCAATCGCGTAATTACGTCCTCATTGATCAAATACTTTATCTGTATTTAAATCACCTTCTGATTTTGTGTTGAAGTTAACTGCAGTTGTGAAATCTTCACTTTCTGTTAACCCAATTTTTTCAGCTAAGAAAGCAGCTGCCGTTTTACCATCTGTAAAACCACCTTCTAAGTTTGGTCCACCAAATGATGAAGTAATATCAATCATTCCTAATAAAGGCAGAATAGTACCGCCTAAATCTCCAAGAGCTCCTTCTAATAATCCTTTAATAGTTTCGTTTTCTAATAGGGTACTTTTTAAAGCGTTTAATTTAGCTCCAATCGCTGTTGAAAATCCACCCATGTCTGAAAGACTATCTCCAAGAGTATAGAAGTTTGTAAATCCTCAAGTATCTTTAGCTTCGTCTTCAGGAATCCCAGTATTCTTTTTGATGTTAGTTCCAATTAATTTATCATAGACTGATAGCTCTGGGTATTTTTGTTCCCCGGGTGTAGTTGGCTTTTCTGTATCTTTGTTGCTATCACTGCAAGCAACTGTTGTAATGGCTGCTGTACTTGTTAATGTAACTGCAGCTAATATGCTTAATAATTTTTTCATTTTATTAATTCTCCTTTTTTGTTATATCTAGATATTAATTCCATTTTGAGAATAAAAAAATAGAAAATATTTCCAAATAAAGTACTTTGGAAAAGGAAAAGTAGAATAATTTCCATATCGGAAAGTCGTTGCGTATGTAATTATAAAATATTCATTGTATATACATTAATATAATAATTAGCGTGAGGTATAGGAAATGAAGAAATTATTCATGTTAGCTAGTGCATTTATTTTACTTTCTACCCCTGTAGTACTTATGATGCTGAAAAGCGATGTTAAGTTAGAACAAAAACAACTTAAACATATTTCTGAAATAAGTGATGAGTTACAAGAAATTTTAAATCAGAGACCAGAAACTGTTTGGGAAGTTCAAGAACTTCAAAGTAAAGTTCAAGAAGACTTTGACAAAATGATCACTGTGAAAACTATCCAAACTAAAACAGGGATTTTTGAATCAGGAAGCACAGGTTTTATTTTTAAAGGTAATGGAACACTTGAAAATGATGGAGTATATGAGGGAGAAATAACCCTAACTCAAGATTGAAGCGGTATAAAAGACACAACTGTCCACATTTCTGAAATTAAAGAAGAACTTCAAAGTGCTTTAGTTGGTCTTGAGATGACTACAGAAGAGATCATGTTTAATATCACAGAACAAGGTATTGAAGATTCATTCATAAAAATTGAATTAGTTGAAGAAGTTGAAAGTGATGACGGTCTTTATAAAACAAATTCATATAAATTTACTGGTGAAGGTACTAAATATAATGAGGGTAAATATAATGGTGATATTATTTTGGATCACAGAATTATTTATCCGAGTGAATCGATATACATTTTAAATGGAGAAGAGGCAAGAGGCTTTGAGATTCCAAAAGAAGTAACTGAAGTAATTTTCATTGGTTATGATGGTTATGGAAAAGCTCATAAAATGCCACCCAGAGTAACGAAGGTACCGACTAAAATTACCTACATAATCGAAAGCTTAGAAAGTCTATTTAAAGATTGTGGTGTTTTTAATCAAGACATTTCGATGTGAGATACTTCAAACATAAAGAGTTTTGCAGAAATGTTTAGAAGCGCTAAAGCCTTTAATCAACCAATCGGAAGTTGGGATGTGTCGCAAGGAAAAAGTTTTTCGTGAATGTTTGTTTTAGCGGAAAAATTCGACCAACCAATTGGTGAGTGAGATATGTCTAATGCCGTGGACTTAAGTAAAATGTTTTATTGGGATACAATATTCAACCAAGACATTTCAAAGTGAAATATTTCTAATGCAACAAATTTATCTGGGATGTTTTCTGGTTCAATAAAATTCAATCAACCGATAGGTGGATGGGATACAGGTTGCGTGACTGATATATCGGCGATGTTTTCATCTTCTGAAGCGTTCAATCAGGACATTTCCAAATGAGACACTTCTAATGTCGAAAACATGTATATGACATTTACTCTTGCAGAAAAATTTGATCAAGATCTTTCGGATTGAAACACTTCAAAAGTTAAAGATATGAGTAGGATGTTCGAAAGAACTTCACTGTTTAATCAAGTTATTTCTGATTGGAACACTTCAAATGTAACTGATATGAGTTCAATGTTTTATGGTTCTAAAAAATTCAATCAAGACATTTCCAAATGAGATGTTTCTAACGTTGTTAATAATTACAAATTTTCAGAAGAAACTCTAGCCGAATGAATTGATGATTGAAAGCCAAATTTTAAAATACTTGAAGAATCATTTTAATAAATAACTATTAAGCCTTAAAAAAACCTGACCAAGTCAGGTTTTTTTATAGTATTGTGAAAGTTAAAACTAAAGGAATGATAGAGATGAACATGCTTAGGAAAACAATTTTTTTAACATGTAATATTCTAGCTTCTCATTCAGTCATCATCTTTTGATAGCGTCTACGACGATCATTGAAGTGTTTTGTGGCTTGATGATTACGAACTCAAGCAATAGTCATATAAACTAATAAAGCTAACATTCAAAACATTAACATCATTCATTTGGTAGCTCCCCAACCAGGCATTTCATCAAATTCGTTTAAGTTCGGATTATTTCTTAATAAGTAACCTAGTAAAAATGATAAACCAACACTAACTGCACTAACTGCTAAAGCGATTAAATAACTTCATCATCTAAATTTTATAGTTTCACGATAGAAGTACATTTTCTCAGCATGTTCAGAACTATAATAAGTATCTCTAACTCGTTCTGAAACTTCTTCTTCATGAACTCGTTTTTGCGAACTACGAAATTCACCTAATTCTTTTTTAATCTTTCCCATATGCACCTCCATATATAATATAAATATTAAACTATTTAAATTCATAAGAAACATTAACTAGAAATAAATTAGTTTTAAAATGAAATTTTTTAAAAATTTTTATTTCATTTACGTCCATATTAATGTATAGTTATAACTAATAAATCAATTTAATACAGAAGGGACAAGTGGTTATGCGTTTACAATACCTAAATACTCAAAATTGCAGCTTTTGACCTGCTTGCCCTGCAGAAATGCGCCGAATGGCCTAGTGAGTTAAGACTCAATATATAAAGTAAACAATAAAATAAAAACAATTAAATAGACTATTTTTAATATAAAGATGGGTAAAGAGTATACTTTTGTACTCTCTACAATTTAGGGCATTTTATATAAAAATAACCAGGAAGGAAATATAAAATATGATTACCGATAAACAAAACACAAACGAATTTACAGTAAAGAAAAAAACAGGATCTAATAATATTGATATTGAATCAATTAACTTTAACTTAGACGATGAATTAATGTATGGTAAAGGATCATGATTAAAACAAGCTAAATATAAATATGAAGATGTTACAGCTGACATGCACAGATTCTTTAGACAACACCCATTATTTGGATACTCATTCAAACGTATCTTTTATGGATTTGCAACTTTACTAGTAGCAATCATTGTTTTATTCTTAATTGTTAATGCAGTAACTGATGTTGAGCAATACATGCCAGAATATTGAAATAAATTAGGACTTGGTTCTAAGGGTTCAGAGAAATACATGGCTTTCCTTGAGAAAAGGATGAGGTTATTTGGGGTTTATGGAAGTGTTGGAGATAGACTTGCAACATATTTACGTAACTTAACACCATTTATTCCAAAGACTATTATTACTAGTCAAATCTTCTCAATTGATGGAATGGATGTTTCAGCAATTACTGGACAAAACGTTACTTTCGTATTAGAAGACTTAATTAAAATGAATCCAGGAAACATTGATTCAATTATTAACTCATCAATTCAAACTAAAACAGTTTTAGTTCACTTGGGAGTAGTTTCTTCAAAAGCAATCGGTCAACCGGGATCAACAGAAATTATGGGGTTATTCAATAAAGCAATTCCATATTCATTCGCATTTGGTTCAGTGTCAGTAATTATTTCTTACTTAATCGGAGTTCCACTTGGAATTCAAGCAGCGAAAAGAAAAGGTAAAACATCTGATTCAATCATCAACGGTGTAAACATCTTATTAGTGGCTATACCTGGAGTAGTTATTATTATTGGTATTTACTTATTATCAATCTCAGGATTTGGACATTCAGCTATTTTCTCATCTGGATCATTCTGAACAAAATTCTGACCGGTAGTGGCATTAGTTATTATGATGACACCATCAACAGTTATTTTAACAAGACGTTACGTAATTGATGAAATGACATCAGACTATACTAAATTTGCATTTGCAAAAGGTATGGGTGAAGCTAAAGTTTACTACATTCACATTTTTAGAAATGCCGGAATTAGAATTTTACGTCAATTCCCATTAGACTTAGCAGTTACATTATTCGGAGCTTCAATCTTAACTGAACAACAATGAGGAATCCCAGGGATGTCACCATTTATCGTTAAAGCGATTTCAGGAGAGAAAGATTCATTCGTTATCTTAGGATATATTTCATTTGCTGCATTCGTTCGTATTTTTGCTACATTAGTCTCAGACTTAATGATGGTTTGAATGGATCCACGTGTAAGCTTAGGTAAAAAATAGAAAAGGAGTTTATTAATTATGGAACTTAATAAAGAAAAATTTTTAAAAGACACTAAAGTTTCTTACGATGAAATAGACTCATCTAAGTTTGCCTTAGTAGGTGCTCAATCAAGTGAAAGTGAACATTTAGCATCAAAACCATATAGTTACTGAAAATCAGTAGGTAAATTATTAATTAAAAGTCCAATCTTCATTATTGCAATGGCTATTTTAATAACATTTATTATTTTAGCTATCGTAGTACCTTGAGGATTAGAAGCAACACCATTAGAAAAACCGAACATTTTGGATCCAAGTAATCCGATTGTTGGTTCAGGTATGCCACATGCACCAACTTGAAAATATTTATTTGGACTTGGTGTTCAAGGAGAAGATCTTTGAGTTAAAGTTTGAGCTGGTATGAGAACAACATTAATGTTTGCTTTTATATTAACCGTTATTCAATTGGCGATCGGAATCTTCTTGGGTTCAATTTGAGGATATTTCAAAAAAACAGATATCTTCTTCGTTCAATTAACAAACATTTTAACTTTAGTACCATCATTAATCTTATTGTTATTCGTAATATTCGTTTGAGATAAAGGTTATTGACCAGTTGTTTTAGGGGTTTCGCTTCAAGCTTGAATTGCAATTGCTTCAACTGTAAGGGTTCAAATCATGTTAGTTAAAAACACTGATTACAATACTGCTTCTGTTTCATTAGGAAGTAGTTCAACAAGAATTATTAACAAAAACATTATGCCAAAAATCTTACCAGTAATTATTCAAGCTGGAACATTCGCAATTCCAAATGCTATTTCTGTTGATGCATCATTAACATTCTTAGGATTCGGATTCGTTGAAGGAAGAAAATCAACATCATTAGGAGCTATTCTGAATGAGATTATGGCTGGAACTTTATGACAAAACTTCCCGCACCTAATCATCATTCCAATTATTTTAACAACAGTGATTTCAATTATTTTCTTCGTTGTTGCTAAAGTATTTGCTGATTCATTAGACCCTAAAAACCATAGATAATAAGGAGATACGTTATGGAAAACAGAAATAAAATATTATCTTTAAAAGATATAGTAGTAAAATTCAGAGTACGTTCAAAAATGCTTACATCAATCCGTAACGTTTCTTTTGATATCTACGATGGAGAAACTGTCGCAATCGTTGGAGAATCAGGATCAGGTAAATCAGTTTTAACAAAGACTCTTACTAACATGTTGGAATCAAATGGTTATATTGCCAATGGTTCAATTATGTACTATCCAAATGAGGCATCTAAAAATGACCCAAAAACATTCTTCAAAGAAGACACGGATTTAATTAAGTTCCACAAAGGTGCTTTAACATCTGAAGCTCGTAAATCAATTAAAACTTACAACAAAGCAAGAATTAAAGATGCTAAAGCAAAAATTAGCATCTTACAAAAACAAATCGATCAAAATATTGACGTTGAGAACGCTAAATTAGAAATCGAAACACAACATGATATCATGGAAAATGCTTACCATGAAATGTCATCATTTAACAGACTATCAAGAAGAACAAAACTTAAGTTATACCCATTATTCAGAATCTTAAAAGAAACAACTTCTTTTGCTAAAGTTAAAAAAACTATGCAAAAAGAAATTCTAAAACACCTTGAAGGTGAAGAATACTTAACAGAAATTGAAATTATGGTTCAAGAAGCGTTATTAAAACTTAAACGTAAAGAAGAAGTTACTGAAGATGAAGTTAAATTATTATTAGAAACTTGATCATTTGCAACAACTTCTCACCTTAAGTCAAAAATTGATGCTACTAAAAAACTTAAAAAATTACGTGGAGGAACAATTGCTACAATTTTCCAAGACCCTATGACTTCATTAAACCCACTATTATCAGTTGGTTACCAAATTACTGAAGTATTAAGAGCACACCAAAAAATGTCTTACCATGAAGCTAAAAAAGAAGCTATTGAATTAATGCAAAAAGTAGGAATTCCAAATGCTGAAAAACGTTTCAAAGATATTCCTGGTAAATACTCTGGAGGGATGAGACAACGTATTGTTATTGCGGTGGCTCTTGCATGTAAACCAAAAATCTTAATTTGTGATGAACCTACAACTGCTTTAGATGTAACAATTCAAGCACAAATCTTAGACTTAATTAAAGAATTAAAAGAAGAATACAAATTTACAGTTATTTTCATTACTCACGACTTAGGGGTAGTTGCAAATATTGCTGATAGAGTGGCTGTTGTATATGCTGGGCAAATTATTGAATATGGAACTACAAATGACATTTTCTTTGATCCAAGACACCCATATACTTGAGCTTTATTATCTGCTTTACCACAATTAGGTAACAAAGGTGAAGAACTATATTCAATTTCTGGAACACCACCATCATTATTCAATGAAATTAATGGTGATGCATTTGCTCCAAGAAATGAGTTTGCATTAGCAATCGATTATGAACTAGATCCACCTATGTTTGAAATTAGTGAAACACATGGAGCTAAAACATGATTATTAGATCCTCGTGCACCAAAAGTAAATAAACCTAAACAATTAAGTAGATTAGCAGAAGCTGTAAGTGAAGCAAAGGTTGGTGAATAGTATGACTAAGAAAAAACAAGATGAAGCAATCGTTCAAGTTCGTGACTTAGTTATTGAATTCGGATCTGGCCGTAAAAAAGTTAAAGCTGTTAAAGGTGTTAACTTTGATGTATATAAAGGTGAAACTTTTGGATTAGTAGGAGAATCAGGTTCTGGTAAAACTACTGTTGGACGTGCTGTAATGGGAATTCAAGAAGTTAGTGATGGAACAATCTACTTTAATAACACAGTAGCTTATGGAACACCACCAAACTTACATGAATTAAATACTAAAATTGCTCGTAACATTAAAATCATGAAAATGAACCAAAATACAACAACTAATAGACTTGATGCTTATGTAAATGAATTCAAACGTGTTTACTACAAATACATCGAATCAAAATTTTATGATTTCAAAACTAAAGAAGTGAGAGATTATCCAGATGGTAAAAATAGAATTATTCCTGAGGGAACAAATTTAAAAGATACTAAAATTGTTGGAGTTAAAAAAGATGCTAACTTAAAATTCGTTCAAGAATCTGTTGAAGATAACTTAAAACGTTTATTAAAAATCATTAGACTACAACAAAAAACTTTACAATTCGTAGATCAAATTTCTGATTATGCTGATGTTCCAAAAGAATTAGAAACAGCTATCTTTAAATACCAAAAAGAATCACACGATATCATTTTAGGTGTTAAAGAATTAGAAAATAAAATTTACTACACTTTGGAAAAAATGATTGAAATTAGAAAAGATGTTATCGCTGGTAAATATACATCAACAACAAAATTCTTTAATGATTTAGGAAAACAATTAGAATTAATTGTTCAATACCACAAATCAATTTCTACATTAATTGATATGGCAAGAAAAAAACACAGAATCAATTTCTCATTATCTGCAAAAGGTGGAGAAAAAAGAGCTGCACAAAAATTAATTCAAAGTAAAATTGCTAAAAATGAAGCTAAAAACAATACATTATTAGCTGAAGAACTAAAAGAAGTGTTGGAATTGATGAAATTACCCAACATTCAAGATTCTATTGCAGAAGCTGATAACTTTAAGTTACCAACTAAATCTGAAAAAAGAGATCTTAAAAAGAAAATGCAAATGATTTTCCAAGACCCCGCATCATCACTAAATGATCGTATGGCAGTTGAAGAAATTATTGCAGAAGGTTTAGAAAACTTCCCAGAATTATACAAAAATGAAGAAGCTGCTAAATCTTATGTTGAATGATATAACGAAGATAAAGAAGATGATAAGAAAATCACTTTAGACAAAGTTAACTACAAAGATGTTAAAAAATTCTTAATTTTAGAATTATTAACAACAGTTGGAATGTTACCTGAACACTTATCACGTTATCCACATGAATTCTCGGGTGGTCAACGTCAACGTATTGGTATCGCTAGAGCATTAGTTATGAAACCAAGTTTCATTGTAGCTGATGAACCAATTTCAGCACTTGATGTTTCAATTAGAGCTCAAGTTATGAACTTACTAGCTAAATTCCAAAAAGAATTTGAATTAACATATATTTTCATTGCTCACGATCTTTCAGTTGTTAGATTCGTAGCAAATAGAATTGCTGTTATTTATCGTGGTGACATTGTAGAACTTGCAGAAGCAAATGAATTATTCTACAATCCATTACACCCTTATACAAAATCTCTTTTAAGTGCTGTGCCTTTACCAGACCCAGAACAAGAGAGAAATAAAGTTCATTACAAATATGAACCAGAAAAAGAACATGCTGATTACATCACTGACTTCCCACAATGAACAGAGATCAAAAATGGTCACTTCGTTTACGGAAATGACAGAGAAGTAAAAGGATATAAAAAAGAATACGCAAAATTTGTAAAATCAAATAAATAAACAAGGAGGAAAGAGTATGAAAAAATTATTAACAAGTTTAATGGCTTTAGGAATGGTTGCTTCAACAGCTACAGCAGTAGTTGCTTGTGGTCCTTTGACTAACACAAAGTTATTAGCTAGAAAAGTGAATACAGAAAATTTTAGAGGAACATTCGCATTCCCTATGACAACTTGATCTCACGCTTCTACTCAACAGGCAGAAGATGCCATCATCCAAACCCAATTACAAGATACTCTTTTAACTCCCAATGCAGTGGACGTTTTTGAAGGTTCTCTAGCTGATTGATGAGGTAGCGATGAAAATAGTATTGAATGATATTTCAACGTTAGAGACGAAGCTACATGAACAAGCATGGACAACGGTAAACCTGAGCAAATGGGTAAAATTGGTGGACAAGGTTTCTTAGATGTCTTCCGCTTTATTTTCAACCCAAACAATTTATCAGCTACTGCTTCTTCATGATCTACAATGGTTGCTGAAGGTGCCCAGCTTACTGATTACATTAACAAATTGGTTAAAGATTTCCCTGAGTACTTTTCTCAAAATGAAGGAAGCGAATCAAATCGTGAGAAGCAATTATTCAAATCATCTGTAATGATTGATGCCGCTATTTTAGATTTCAACTTACAATACGGGCTTTGATTAGATAACGAAGGTGGAAGAGAAGACGAATGAACTCAAGGTTCAGGAGCAAGTCTTGAACACACAAGATCATTTACAAATGATTCAAGTGTTTTCAAACAAATGACTTCTAAAGCGTATGTTGAAAAATTAGCTGCAAAAGTATTTACACAAGATAAAACTTCTAATGGTTATAAAGAATTGATCAAAGAAAGTGGTCTTAAAGGTGGAATTATCAGAATTAATGATAAAGATGTTACTAAAAAGACTCTTACTAAAACTTTAAAAGATGGTTCTTCTGCTGAATATAATTTAACTTTCAGAATCCAGAAACCAGCCCCATATTTTGAATCTATTGCTGCATTCCTTTCGTTTGCACCAATGCCACCTAAATCAGTCGATTATTCTCGTCCTTTAAGTGCTGGTAATGCATACGGAGAAGGTCCCACTAAATTATGATATTCAGGTGCATATATTGTCGAAGATTACAATCCAAGTCAAATTATTAAGTTGGTTCAAAACCCATACTACTTCAATAAAGAAAAGGCATATATCAAAACTCAAACATACAACTTCTTAGGTGGAGCAGATGTTTCTAAACCTAGATTATTATTTGAAGCGGGAGATATTAGTGAAGTAACTATCCAATCTACAGATTATTCTGGATGAAAAAGATACGTTGGAGAAGATATGTTTAATCCTGTTTTTGAAGGTACTCATGCAGTTGCAAAACCAGCTCAAAGTGCAGGAACATTCTTCCAATTATTTAACTATGGAAGATTTGATGGTAAGGAAAATTTGACAGAATCATCAAAAGCTTTATCACAAAAATCAGTTCGTGGTTATTTATCTTACTTCCTTGAAAGAAGTGAGTTAGTTTCATACTATTCACAAGCGATGGATGGGGAAAGTAATGAACGTGATGTTGATGGTAAAATCGTTGCTCAACTTGTAAGAAATAGATATACTCCTAAAGACTTTGTTTATGATGCTAAAAACAATAACAAAGATTATGGTGCTTACATTGATGAAGTTTATAGAGAAAATGTCGTTGAGAAAGCGGCTGAAACATTATTGGCGGACAAAACTGGTGAAAACGTTATTGAAAATGCTTTAAAATACAGCAACTTGGATGATGGTTTTGACCCATTCAAGAAAAATGACTTTATGGCATATAATTTATTCAAGACTGAGTATGGAACTGGTTTAGCTGCAGATACAAAGGCTAAATTAGAACAACAAGATCAAGAATTACTTTTAAAATTTAGTGAAGGTGTTCTAGCTTCATATGATAACGATGGAAACCTTGTAAAAGGTGAAGCAAGAGTTCAAGCTGAAAAAGTTAAAATGGAAGCTTTAAAGCAAAAAGTGAAAAACGATTTACAAAATGTAATTGGTAAAAACTCTATTACTTTAGATTACATTCTGAATGGGGCTAATAACTCTACACTTAACATCAACATTAACAATATGATCGATTTATTTAATAGAGATCATTCAGATGTTATTAAAATTGATAAATTAATAGCAGTTGATGCATCTGATTATAGAACTAAAATGTCATCAGGTACATTTGATATTACAAGTAATGGTTGAACACCTGACTACACTGACCCATACAACTTCTTAGAAACTATTGGTTGAGAAGGTTCATATGAAGTTTACCAAAACTTAACAAAAATCTTCTCAGATCCTTCTAAGAAACAAGAACCTATTGAAAAAGAAGTTTTCAAGTTAAACTATAATGAGAAAATTTCTGATTCGCTTAAACCTTTCTATGATGAATTCAAATCTAGATTTGAAACATTTGTAAATGACATTAAAAACACAGATAAAGATGGTAACCCATCAACACGTTATCCTGGTTTTGCAGGTTCTGAAGTATCAGCTTTATATTTAAACTACTTCATTACCCCTTTATTTGTAAAATCACCTAAAGAGGCATTAATGTTAAGTTATACTGATCCATTTACTCGTGCAGCTTTCCCATCTGGAGGAAGTCAATACAGATTATTTGGTGCTAAAATGACTCAACAATTAATGACTGCTAAAGAATATTCTGACAGACAAGCGGCATCAGCTGCTGTTAGAAACAATGATTTAGTTGCAGATTTAACTGAAGTTCAAAAAGTTTACTATAATGAATACTCACAACATATCTGAGATTACTCAGAAAACTCTGGTGAAGTTGTTCAATAATAAACATTATAAAAAAGGCTTATGCCTTTTTTTTATTTACCACAATAAAGTATAATTATAAGAGTAATACATAAATAGGGGAAATTAACATGGAATCAAAATCAAGAAAGACAAACCAAAAAGTTCTTGCCAATCATGCATTTAATGAAGATCGCACAGTAGCTTTTAACACAACTAAGAAAAAATATAAACAAGACTCAATTGCTTGAATTGTAACTGGACTAATATTATTTTTCTTCACTTTATTCTCATTGGGAAGAATTACTGTTGTTGGACAGTTTTTTGATGATGTCTTTTTCAATCTTATCTTCGGTTGATTTAAATTCCCTGTTTATGCAATCCTTATCTTAATTGACATATGCATTTATGCAGGAATAAGATTCAAATTCAAGGGGCGATTCTTAGGAATGGTGATTGTGACATTCGCGCTTACTTGCTGAATTATCTCATTGTCATTAATGACTAAAGTAGCTTATGAAGGTTATGGTGAAGAATTCCCAATTAATAAAGGACACCAGTGAGATATAGTTTCGGTATCATTTGATATCTATTGAACAGAGTGATTAAACACATCTATTTTTAGCGGAAGTTTTTATACAGAAACTATCGATTACTTCATTTCAAATAGTGGATATGTAAACTTCTATTCTGGAGGTGGGGTTATTGGAACGTTGTTGGCTTCAACAACTTCATTGTTATCAATCCCATTCTCATTCATATTAGCAACATTCTTATTTGTAATTGATATGATATGAATATTTACAGGAGATGCTTTCTACTTCTTCAAAAAGAAAGAAAAACGTCGTGGTAAAGGTTTACGTATTTTATCTCTTAAATCAAGAAACAACCCAAACCAACCAAGTCATTTAGTATCGGTTAAAGAACAAGAAGAAACTCATACTGGTTGAAATTCATTAAATGTCTTTGACAGAGATTCAGATCTAGATAAAACAATTGGAGATTCTGACTTAACTATTCAAATGCCATCATATCAAAAACGCCAACAAGATTTAAATAGTGGTGAGATATATAACTTTGAACAAGGTTTATTTGAGATTGAAGAACCAGCAACACCTCATTTTGAAGATTTTGATCAAATTGCAAAACGAGAAGAACAAATTATTAAACAAGCATCAGAAAATGTTGATAAAGAATTAGAATCAACAACACCAGTCTTCAGATCTAGAAGATCACAAATGCAAGCTCCTGATGATTATGAAATGGTATCTAAACCAGAAATTGAAATTGTTGAAAATGTTCAAGAATCAATCTTAAATGAAATGCCTGAAACAGGAAACTTTGGTGATATTGACCCAAGTGAAGCTAGAAAAATGTTTGAAAGAGAATTGAACGTTAGTCCATTTGGTAAAGCTCAAGAAATTATTGTTGATGATGTTCATGAAAAAGATGAAATATCAGATACTGAATTCTTTGGTGAACTATTTGGTGAAGAAGAAATAGTTGAAGCACCAGTTGAAACTCCAATTGTTGAATCTAAACCTTCAGAGCCTTTACACAATATGTATGTTTCAGAAACTCCAATTATTGAAGTAGTGGCAGAACCAGAAGTTATTGAAACTTCAATTGTCGAAACTAACAAAAACTATAAATTACCACCTCTTGAAACTTTAAAAGTTCTAGAACGTGATTGAGCTAAAGAAAAGGCTAATAAAGAAAATGGAGCATTAAAAGCTTTAGCAATTAATGAAACATTTGATCAATTTGGAATCAAAGCAAAAGTTATTAATACAATTATTGGACCATCAGTTACTAAGTTTGAAATTCAACCAGAACCTGGAACTAAGGTAAATAGTATTACAGCGTTAGAAAACGATTTAAAACTTGCTCTAGCAAGTCAAACTATCCGTTTAGAGGCCCCAATCCAAGGTAAAAACCTTGTTGGTATAGAAATAGCCAATACAAATTCAGAAATGGTTTCTATGCGTGAAATCATCGAATCAATCCCAAAAGAAAAAGATGATTCAAAATTACTGTTTGTTTTAGGTAAAAACGTTTTAGGTGAACCATTAACAGCTGAATTAAATAAAATGCCACACTTACTAGTAGCTGGAAGTACTGGATCTGGTAAATCAGTTATGATTAATACATTGATTTGTTCTATCCTTTTAAGAGCGAAACCAAGTGAAGTTAAATTCTTGATGATTGACCCTAAAAAAGTTGAATTATCAGTATATACAAATATCCCACATATGTTAACACCAGTTATTTCAGATATGAAACAAGCTGCAAACGCTTTAAAAATGGTTGTTTCTGAAATGGAACGTCGATATGAATTATTCATGGAAGCTGGAGTAAGAAACATTGAAGGATATAACAAGAAACATAACGGAGTTAAAAAACTTCCATTTATGGTTGTTATTATCGATGAGTTAGCCGACTTAATGATGACTGGTAACCGTAAAGAAGTTGAAGAGTCAATTATGAGAATTACTCAAATGGCTCGTGCAGCAGGAATTCACTTAATTGTAGCTACTCAAAGACCATCAGTTGACGTTATTACAGGAACTATTAAAACAAATATTCCTACACGTATCGCCTTTGCCGTTACAACAGGAACAGATTCAAGAACAATCTTAGATTCTATTGGAGCTGAAAACTTATTAGGTCGTGGAGATATGTTGTTCATGCCTCCAGGAAGTTCAGAATTAATTCGTGCTCAAGGAGCATATATGTCTGATGATGAAATTGAAGATATTGTAGAATTTGTTACTAACCAACAAAGGGTTATGTATAATCCTGAATTCTCAAGAGAAAAAATTTCAGCAAGTTCAACAGATTCTTCAAAAGGTTCTGATGACATGTTTGAAGAAGTTAAACAATTTGTTATCCAACAAAGAAAAGCATCAACATCTTTAATTCAACGTAAATTTGGATTTGGATACAATAGAGCAGCTAACATCATTGATGATTTGGAAGCTAAAGGAATTATTGGTCCTCAGAATGGTTCAAAACCACGTGAAGTATTAGTTGACAAATAATATAAAACACAATCGCGAGATTGTGTTTTTGCTTAGTAAATAGATTAAAATTATAAAAATGAGGGGGACAATATGACATTAGAAGAAAAAGTTAAGAATCTCCCTAATAAGCCGGGATGTTATATATATTACAATAAGGAACATAAAGTTATTTATGTAGGAAAAGCCAAGAAGTTAAACAAAAGAGTGGCTTCATATTTCAATAGAGTGCACAACATTAAAACTACAAGATTGGTGCGAGAAATAACTGATTTAGAATACTTTGTTGTTAACAATGAAAAAGAAGCTCTATTACTTGAAGAGAACTTAATCAAAAAGTATCGTCCAAGATTCAACATCCTTTTGAATGATGATAAAGCTTACCCATACATTATTATTACCAATGAAAAAGATCCTGAATATAAATATGTTCGTAAATATGATCGTAAAGCCACTAGAAGTTTTGGACCTTTTCCACAAGGTTCGAATGCTAGAGAAGTTATGATAACTTTACAAAGAATTTTTCCATTACGTCGATGCAAAGGTAACTTGGGTAAACCATGCCTTTATTATCATATTGATCAATGTTCTGGAGCGTGTTTCAAAGAAGTTGATAAATCTTATTATCGAGATCAAATTAAAAAGATTTCAAAATTTTTTAGAGGAGATATTAGCGAAGTTGTTGAAACTTTAACTAACAAAATGGTTATTGCTGCTGAAAATTTACAATTTGAGGAAGCTCAACGTATTAAAGAAACATTACAAAGTCTAGACTTCATAACTGAAAAACAAACTGTTGAAATGATCGATAATAAAGATCGTGATATTGTTAACTACTGTTTAGAAGAAGATAAAATAGCTTTTGTTACTTTATTTTTCAGGGCAGGTAAATTATTATTTAAAGATGATCATATTCAAAGCTACTATGATTTACCAGTTGGGGAAATGATGGGGGACTATCTACAACAACTTTATCAAAAGAATATGCTTCCAGATCAAATAATGATTCCAAGCGATATCGAAATAGATTTCATTGATGAAGAGATTGAAAAAATCATTTACCAACCGATTACTAAAAAAGAAAAAACTCTTAGTGAACTAGCAAGTGAAAACGCTAAAGAAACAATGAGGAAATCAAATCTAAATTCTCAAACTGTAAATAGTAATGAGAAAGTTGTTCTTGAAAGACTGCAAGATATTCTGGGGCTTCAAACATATCCATACCATATTGAAATGTTTGATATCTCAAATATTGAAAATGAATATGTAACTGGAAGTTGTGTTGTTTACAAAGAAGGTAAACCAAGTAGAAATGAATTTAGAAAATATAATATCGAAATCGATGAACCAAGTGATTATGCAAGAATGAAGAATATGATTTATCGTCGTTTTCAAAAGGCTTTGATGGAAAAACGTGAATTACCTGATTTGATTATCATGGATGGTGGTATCATCCAGATACATGCTGCAAAAGAGCAATTAGAGCTATTAGGGCTTGAACGAATCCCGGTTGTTGGATTAGTTAAAGATGAACACCATAAAACAGATCATTTACTAGATTTAAATGAGCAAGTGATTGAAATTAAAAAGGATGCTAAGTTATTCAACTTGCTAAGTGGTATCCAAATTAGAGTTGATGCTTATGCTAAATCTGGATTTAGATATAAACAAAATAAAGATTTTCTTAAAAAATAATCTATAAAACATTTGGGTAGATATAAGATAGAAAATATTATATAATTGAAAAGTTAAATTAGGTAAAAGGAGATTTATTATGTCAAAAGAAATTATCTTAACAAAAGAAGGTTTAGCTCTTAAACAAGCTGAATTAAAAAACTTATTAGAGGTTGTTAGACCAAAAGTTATTGAAGAGTTAGTTGAAGCTCGTAACCAAGGAGATTTATCTGAAAATGCTGATTATGATGCAGCAAGAAACAGACAAGCTGAAGTTGAAGCTAAAATTAAAGAAGTTGAAGCAATGATTAGTCAAGCTAAAGTTATTGACGAAGCCGAAGGTGCTAAAGACGAAGTTAAAATTGGATCAACAGTTACAATGGTTTCAGTAAATGAGAAAAAAGAAATGACAATTAAAATTGTTGGTGCTACTGAAGCTGACCCATTCGAAAACTTAATTTCAAATGAATCACCTATTGCTAAAGCTATGCTTGGACAAAAAGAAGGGGCAACAGTTGAAATTAGAGATGTTGCTACACCTTACAAAATCTTAATTAAAAAAATTAAATAATTAATCAATACTCGTAAGAGTATTTTTTTATTGCCTAATAAGTTGGTAAAATATAATAAGCAAAGAGGTATATATGAAACTACAACAAACATTTAAGAACAACTTACCAACTATTTATTTAGTAGGAACACCAATTGGTAATTTAGAAGATATGAGTCCAAGAGCTATCAAAGTTTTAGACGAAGTTGATTTCATTTGTTGTGAAGACACGAGAACAACTCAAGTCCTTTTGAAAAAGTTTGATATTAGATCAAAACTAATCTCATTACATATGCATAATGAGGTTGATCGAGTTGAGGAAATTGCTATTGCTTTGAATCAAGGCAAAAATATTGCGATTGTATCTGATGCTGGAGCTCCTGTAATTTCGGATCCTGGAGCAGCTTTTATTAATCGCATAAAACAAACTGAAGTTGATTTTAATGTAACATCAGTGAATGTTGGACCAGCATATATTCATGCTATTGTGGCTGCTGGTTATACAAATAAAGAAAACTACTTTTATGGTTTTATTGAAAATAAAAATTATCAATCTAAAAAAGATGAATTGGTAAATGTTATTAATAAATATAATGATTCAGCTATTATAAGTTTTTATGAATCAGTTCATAGAATCAAAGATACAACAGCCTTACTTAAAGAAATCTTAAATCCTGAACAAGAAATAACAGTGGCTAGAGAACTAACTAAATTAAATGAGGAATTTATCAGTGGGAAAGTCGGAGAAGTTTCTGATTTCATTAACTCAGATAAGTTTATTGAGAAAGGTGAATTTGTAATTGTAATTGATAAATACGAGCAAAAATTAGCTCAATTATCAGATCAAGAATTAGCTGATAAAGTCGAGGAATATATTAAACAAGGTTATAAATTAAAACAAGCATCTGAAATTGTTGCTAACCTTTATAACCAAAAGAAAAACGAAATTTACAAAATATACTTAAACTTTTATAAATAATCCCTAATACTATAGGGGTGAACATGAGAAAATTAACAGAACAAGAAACAAAAGATATTCACGGTGGTGCAATAAACATCACTGGAGCATTATTTGATGGAATAGCCAAAGTTATAAATGGCTTTGCAAATTTCTATTCAACGATATCTAATTCAATCTTTATACATAAAAATTTTAACGTTGATGCAGTTAAGGGTTCAATTAAACTTGGCGACTCAGCTATGACATGAGATAACAGTTTAAGAGAACAACCAAATGAAGTACAAGTTAATTTAAGAAGTATTGAATTAAATGACGATAACTTTTCTGAAATGACAATCGAAGATGAAATAAATAATCTTGAAATCCAAGAATTTAGCTCACTAGATTTGATATAGAAAAATAAAGGTAGAAACATAAAAGTTTTTACCTTTTTATATTGTATTTATATAGGTAAATATTGTATTATATATATGTTGAAAAAAAGTTTCAACCGCTCTTTAAAAGTATGTTTACAAGAAGGTGAAAACCTCACATGCAAAGGCGAGTCTAGACTGGAGGAAATATATATGTTCGCAATCATTAAAACAGGTGGAAAACAAATTAAAGTTGAAGCCGGACAAGAAATCTACATTGAAAAAGTATATGGAGAAGTTGATTCAAAAATTACTTTTAATGAAGTATTAATGATCGATGGTTTAATTGGAACACCTTTCATCGAAGGTGCAACAGTTACAGGTACTATTGTAAAACACTCAAAAGGTAAAAAAATTAGAGTAGTTAGATACCACCCAAAGAAAAATGTTAATAAAGTTTATGGTCACAGACAACCATTTACAAAAGTTAAAATTGATGAAATTTCATCAAAATAATTAATTTAAACCCATGGTTAAAATTAACTTAAAATACAAAAACGATAAATATCAAAGTATTCAAATGTCTGGACATGCTAATGCTGGTGACTATGGTCATGACTTAGTATGCGCCGCATTAACAGGAATTGTTAGTGGAGCTATGAATGCTATGGATACTTATCATAAGGAAGATATTGAAATCAAGGTTCTTGATAACAAAATCATTATCGAAGTTAATACTTTCGAAAATGAAGAACTACAAATAATGTTCAAGATGTTAAAAGTTCAATTGGAAACAATTGCAGTTCAATATCCAGCCAATGCAGAATTGAAGGAGGTACGTTAATATGCGTTTCTTATTAGGATTACAGTTCTTTGCTTCTAAAAAAGGAGTAGGGTCAACTAAAAACGGTAGAGATTCAGAATCAAAACGTTTAGGAGCTAAAAAAGCTGACGGTCAATTCGCTAATGCAGGATCAATCATTTTCAGACAAAGAGGTACAAAAATTCACCCTGGTCAAAATGTAGGTCGTGGTGGAGATGATACTCTATTTGCATTAGTTTCAGGTATCGTTAAATACGAAAAATTTGGAAAAAACCGTACAAGAGCTATCGTTATTGCTCAAGAAGCTAAATAATTAGTTTAAAAATAAAAACTAGCATCGCTAGTTTTTTTTATTTCCGATTTTTAACTTTTACTATTTTTATAAAAAAGAGTATTATCAAATTATAAGAGGTGCAAAATGATACATTCTAGAAAAAATATATTGATAATACTTGTGATGAGTTGTGTTTTAGCTTTTGCCTTATTAATATTTTGTATTTTCTTTGATGTTACGATCAACGATCATATCATTCAAGGGCAAACAGAACTTCAAGGTGATAGAGTTTTTTATATTATATTAATGGTTCTGGCTCACTTTAATTTAGGGCTATCAATTACACAAATCGTTCTTTCATCAATTATTGCTAATAACAAGTTTGTGATGAATGAAAAGATGTTTAAGATGCTATTTATAACTTGCATGTTTAGTATTACTTCCTTCCCATTGGGTTTAGTGAACTTCATTACTGGATTTAGTTTAAGAAGAGATGTTAAGTTGGTACAAATTAATAATCAATAGTAAAAAACACTTCAATAAATGAAGTGTTTTTTTGTTATAGCAATTATTTTTCTAACCCATTCATATATTTAATTAATCCATCATTTGAAACTGTATCACAAACATCATAAGCAATTTCTTTGATTTCATCTAAAGCATTTCCCATAGCGATTGAATACTTATGTTTTGCAAAAACTGAATAATCATTCATAGCATCTCCAAAATAGACAACATTATCCAAAGTGATTGGTTCTTTATCTGGATTTTGTTCATTGATTAATGCAATCGTTCTTTGTAAACCAGTGAACTTGTCAAAGTTAGGAACAATTAGATCAGCTGCTCCTTTTTTTCATGACATGGCAGCGAATTTATCTGTTCCGATTTTTTGGTTTAACTCATCCATTGCTTTATCAAATGCGTCATGAGATTTAGTCTCCATAATGATTTTTGGTGATTTAATATTTTCTAATACTGAATCATCGAAAATTCTGTAATCTGAATCTGGAATAAGTCCAGTTTTTCATAATTTATAATCTCCCATTTCTTCATTTGAAAAGTAAGCTACTTCTAGTTCATCTGAATTTATACAAAAGTTACAATCATTATTTTTTAAGATTTCAACAATCTCTCTAACTGTTTGATTATCGAAAAAACCCTCAACATGGCTTTCATCTTTTAGAAAGTCATGAATTATGATTCCGTTATTCCCAATAAAGAATCTATTGTATTCATTAAAAGTGGGGGCGTATTGCTTTACAATGAAAGAAACCATATCGTGCATGTTCCCGGTGTTGAACGCAAAATAAATACCTTCATCATTTCATTTTTTAATTTGATTTGCTGTATTTGGTGATAATCCAAAGTAGTCCTTATTAGAGTGATCTAGAACGGTACCATCCATATCAGCGACAATTAATTTAACTTCATTTCCATTAATTTTCATATTTAATATCTCCTATATGTCTTGATAATAATCTTAATTAAAAAATAATTCACCCTTTTGTTAATAATCAAAAGTACTTTAAAAATTAAAAAGTATTAAAGTGTAAGTAAAAAGTTTGCTAAACCATCTT
Source organism: Tullyiplasma multilocale ATCC 49900 (assembly GCF_000483165.1). Classification (GTDB taxonomy): domain Bacteria; phylum Bacillota_I; class Bacilli_A; order Mycoplasmatales; family Mycoplasmataceae; genus Tullyiplasma; species Tullyiplasma multilocale. Next base: position 98,539 of record NZ_KI519557.1, read on the forward strand.
CATTTGCAGCATCAGTGATTTTATAAGCTAAGTTTTTTAATTCATCAATTGCATTATCTACAGCAATTGAGTACTTATGATTTTTAAAAACGTCGATATCATTTCCTTGATCTCCAAAATAAATAACATTATCTAAAGTGATGTGGGAGTTATTTGGATTTTCATTATTTACAATATTTATTAATTCTTTTATTCCTTCAAATTTTGTAAAACCAGGTTTAATCAGATCAGCACTTCCAATCATTCATGACATAGGGTGATAATGGTCTTGGCCAATGTATGTATCTAATTTTTCAATCACTTTTTTGTATTCTTCAAGATTATTATTTTTAACTTTAAAAGTTATTTTTGGTGAGTTTAGTCCCTCTAAAATTTCATCTGATATAAGTTCATATTTATTGGTTTTAAGAGTTTGAGCTTTTCTTGTTCTGACCATTTCAAGTTCTTCTTCGTCTGAGAAGTATATATTTTTCAAAGTCATATCTGTTATATTAAAAATGACATCAAATTCTTTTAGAACTTTAATGATTTCTTTAACTTCGTGATTTTTGAAATAACCACCAATTTTACTTTGATTGGTTTTAAAATCATGGATGACAACACCACTATTTCCAATAAAATATCTTAAGTATTCTGCTTTTGCATGACCAATTGAATCCACAACTCAATTTACCATGTAGGGCATATTACCGGTATTTAAGACAAAATAAATCCCTTTATCAATCATTTGTCTAATCACTTCTAATGTTTTTGAACTTAATTCTTCATTTCCAAAAGGTAATAAAGTTCCATCCAAATCTGTGACTATCATTTTTATTTCATTATTTTCAATTTTCATAAAAGTTCTCCCTTATAATTAAGATGATATATTACAAATGAAAGGTAAACAATAATATGAAGTTTTTCTCAAAAAATAAAAAACCAAAACAAAACAGAGAATCTTCTAATCCTGTTGCTGAAGCTTTTGAACGTAATAAAACCATTTGAATGTACAATAGTAAAAAAACAATCAAAGTACCTTACTATGATTATTTTGAAGTTTACGGAGAATATCCCTTTTTAAGTAATTACAATGAAACTAAGGTTTTTTTGAATAAACAAAAGGGAGTGTCTCTGTCTGATGTGAATTTGCTGATTCAGACTCTTGACGGATATGAAGCTTTAGTTATCAATGAATGGAAGTTAAATTCAGGAAACCTTTTAAAATCATTGGATAAAGTATTGTTAAATAAAACTCCAGAAAATATCCAATTTCTGATTTCTTATTATAATGTCTTACTAGATGCATTTAGAAAAACAATGATAGATCAATTTGTTGGGGTAATTTTAGTAGCTGAACTAGATTTCTTCTTTAATAAAATTAATGGAGATGTTCGCCATAAAACAATCAACAAAGCTTTTTTTGATATAAAGAAAATTTTAAGTGAAAAAACAAATCAAATAATTTCTAAATTATATGATGATGTTAAAGAAAGGGAAAATCCTTTCAAATATTATCAAAGAGATGAAAGTGCTTATAATCGTGATCACAACAGACATAATTATGGGAATCGTAATCAACAATCATACCAAGAACGTTCTAACCAACAACAATATAATCAACAAAGTCAAAACCAACAACAAGATTCTTTCCAAGAATCATTTGATGATATAACTTTAGCTTATAAAACTTTAGGGGTTGAAAAGGGTACATCAGCAACTGATATCAAGAAGGCTTATCGTAAATTAGCTTTACAATATCACCCAGATAAAAATTCATCAGAAGAAGCAAAAGAAATGATGGCAAAAATAAATGCCGCTTATGACTTAATTAAGAAAATCGAAAAAATATAAAACACCGTAAATAAATTACGGTGTTTTTTCATAATCTTCAATTTCTTCTTCTAAACATGCTTTGCAACATCCGGCTTTGGCAAGTTTTTTAGCTTTTCTTGCTGCTCTTCTTTCACGTCTTTCGGCCTTCATTCCTTGCTAAAAATGAAAGCTAGTAATACATAAGAACGAAGAAGAATAAACCCTCGAATATATAACTCATTTCATTGCACCTCGCCTGTTAAATATATTGTATTCCAAAAATATTTTTTATATTACATTACTCTCAAAATAAAACTTATGTATGAATTTAAAAATAAAGATCTTGTTTCTAGGGGATACTTTATCAATATTTAAAATTAGAAAGGAATATCAAAATGAAAGTATTATAATTATTGTATAGACAACTAATGGAGGTCAAAATGAAAATAGATACAAAAAAATTAATGGAAGAATATTTCCCATTAGCGTATGAACAAACAAAAAAACTTTTATCAATCCCATCATTTAAAACTGAAGCTTTGCCTGGTGCACCATATGGTCAAGGAACTAAAGATGTTTTAGATTATGCAATTAATCTTGCAAATGAAATGGGTTTCGAAACTCATCAAGATGCTCAAAATAGATATGGTTTTGTAGATTATGGAGAAGGGGACAAATTATTCGTTATCCTTTGTCACTTAGACGTAGTTCCACCAGGAAACATGGAACAATGAGTAACAGATCCGTTTACACCAATTGAAAAAGACGGAAAACTAATTGGACGTGGTGCTTTTGACGACAAAGGTCCTACAATGATGAATCTTTATGCTCTTAAATATTTAAAAGACCACGGATACAAATCTAAAGACTACAAAATTCGTTTAATTTTTGGTTTAACAGAAGAAACAACTTGAGAATCAATCAATGCTTATTTAGCAGATTATGGTATTGCTGATGCTGGTTATGTACCAGATGGTGAATTCCCTGTAGTTTATGCAGAGAAATGAATTGTTGATATGGATATTAACGGAACATTACCAGCTGAATTTGAAATTACAGGTGGATCAGCATATAACGTAATTTGTGATCAAGTTACATACAAGGGACCAAAACAAGTTGAAATTGCTAAATGATTAAATGAAAACAATATTTCTACATCAAATGATGCAGAAGGTAGATTGGCAGTTCAAGGAGCTGCTGGTCATGCTTCACTACCATGAGTTGGGATTAACGCTGCAACTTACCTAGCAAAAGCTATGTTTGAATCTGGAGTACATCACGCTGCAACAGATTTCATCGCTGAAAACATGCACATGGATTATAATGCCTCAAACATTTTTGAAGACATTAAAGATGAAACTGGAGACCTAACTCAGAACTTGGGAATTATCGATATTAGAGATGGATTCCAAAGAATTGCATGTAACTATAGAGTTCCTGTGTTTACTGATCCTAAAGAAGTATTTATTCCAACAATGCAAGACTTTGTTCAAGATTACTCATTAAATGGTGTTGTTGAAGCTGTTGAAGATAGTGTTTATGTACCAAAAGATTCTGAATTAATTAAAAAAATTATGCAAGTATATCAAGAAGTTACTGGAGACATGGAATCACAACCATTAGCTATTGGTGGTGGAACTTATGCTAAATCAATGCCTAATGTTGTAGCATTCGGAGCTGAATTTGATATGGAAGAATCAACAATGCACGCTTACAATGAATATGTAAAAGTTGAAGACCTTAAAAAGATGCTTGAAATTTACGCAAAAGCCATTACTTTATTAACTAAATAATACTCAAAAATATAGAGCTAACGCTTTATATTTTTTGCTTTTTTTGGTAAAATTAAACCATTGATATGTTTTATAAAAAATATAGTCAATCACAAGTAAGAATTCATATGCCCAGTGCCTTATTTAATATATAGGTGGTATATGTTCGAATTATTTGGAAGTATAACAAAAAAGAAAGAGAGACCACAAACATGGCAAAAGAATTAACTAGAGAAGAGTTATGAGAAGCGGGAGTTCAATACGGACACCAAACTAAACGTTGAAACCCAAAAATGGCTCCATACATTTATGGAACAAAAAACAAAAACCACATCATTGATTTACAAAAAACAATGGTTCAATTAGAAGAAGCTAGAAAAGTTATGGCTGCAATCGGAGCTAAAAACGAAAAAGTATTATTCGTTGGAACAAAAAGATCAGCTAAAAATGCAGTTGCTGAAGCAGCATTACGTTCAGGAAACTTCTTTGTAAACCAAAGATGATTAGGTGGAACATTAACAAACTTAAAAACAATTTTAGTAAGAATTAAACACTTATGACAAATTGAAGAAGAAGAAAAAAATGGAAAATTAGCTTTAAGAACTAAAAAAGAACAAATCTTAATCTTAAAAGAAAAAGCTAAATTAGAAAAAACTTTAGGTGGAATCAAACAAATGCACAAATTACCTGCAGCATTATTTGTAGTAGACCCAAAAACTGATGAAATTGCAGTTAAAGAAGCAAGAAAATTAGGAATTAAAGTTATCGCAATTTGTGATACAAACGTTGATCCAGATATGGTTGACTTAGTGATTCCTGCAAACGATGATTTACAAGAATCAGTAAACATCATTGTAAACAACATGGTAGATGCTTATGCTGATGCAGCACAAATCAAAATGCCAGAATCAAAATTAAAAACTGTAGCTCCTAAAAAAGAATACAGAGAAAACACAAACAACAATGGTGAAAGAACTTGAAAACCAAGAACTGAAAGACCAACAACTAAATAATTAAATTAAATTATTTATCATAAAAATCAGGGGGATAAAAATATGGCAGTAGATGCAAAATTAATTAAAGAATTACGTGAAATCACTCAAGCTGGAATGATGGATTGTAAAAAAGCTCTTGAAGCTACAAACAACAACATCGATGATGCTATTGTTTGATTAAGAGAAAACGGATTAGCTAAAGCAGCTAAAAAATCTGATCGTGTAGCAGCTGAAGGTGTTACTTTAGCAGTTGAAAACGATACAAAAGCAGCAATTATCGAAGTTAACTCAGAAACAGACTTCGTTGCTCAAAACGAATCATTCTTAAACTTAATGAACGAAGTTGCAACTTCTTTATTAAACTCAGATGCTAAAACTTTAGAAGAAGCATTAGCAGTTAAAACATCAAAAGGTACAACTATTGGTGAAGAACTAATTACAGCAACAGCTACAATTGGGGAAAAAATTGAATTAAGAAGATTTGTAATCGTTGAAAAAGGTGCTGATAAAACAGTTACTTTATACAACCACGCAAACAAAAGAGTTTCTGTATTATTAGCATTTGATGGAAACATGGATGCTTCAGACGCATACAACGTTGCAATGCACGTTGCTGCAATGTCACCAAAATACAAAAACAAATCAGAAATTCCTGCTGAATTCAAAGAATCAGAAATGCACATTATTAAAGAATTAGCAAAAGAAGATCCTAAATTAGTTGGAAAACCTGAAAACATTATCGAAAACATCTTAAATGGAAAATTATCTAAAAAATTATCAGAAATTTCTTTAGAAGATCAATCATTTGTAGTTGATGAAAAATTCACAGTTGGAAAATTCATCGAATCTAAAGGTGCTACTTTAACTGAAATGGTACGTTTCGAAGTTGGAGAAGGTATTGAGAAAGTTGTGACAGACTTCGCTAGTGAAGTTGCTGCACAAGTTGCCGGTAACTAATTATGTTTAATCAATTAACTAATTTATTTCCAAAAGTTTCAACTAATCTATTAATTTTAGGAGTTATTTTATTAGCTGTCTCAACATTAATAGCTATTATGATGACTTACTACGTTTATAAATTCGTAACTGCTAAGTCAAAGGCTAAAATAATTGGTAAAAATTTATTATTTGTTTTAGTTGGGATGTATATAGTACAACTTGCACTAGCAATCTCTGTAATTGCGATTTATTCAAATGCGGATGAAATCTTCACTACAGAAAGTTCAGCATTAGGTACAATCGTGGCCTTAATCGCTGTAGGGTTTGTATTCCTAATTGCGACAGTTGTTCTATTATGATTTGCTTTACCAAAATTTGGTATTGCATTCGATGAGAAACAAATTTCTTTCATGGGAGAATCAATTGGATATTCAAAAATTACAAAAGTAATTGATGATGAAACTAAAGGTGCTGTTTATATTAATTACCTACAAGGTAAAAGAACTAACAAGCGTCAAAAGATATCTAAATCTTCTATGTTTGGACCATTTGTTATTAAAAACATCGAACTTACAGGTCATAAAATTGAAAAAGGTAATGCTGATGAATATTTCAAAAATATGGCAGCGTTAGCTAAAAAAGCTGAAATTGAAAAAGAAAAAGAAATAGTTAAAAAAATTAAAAATAAAGACGATCAAAAATAATTGTTTTAAAACATCTCTCACAAAGAGATGTTTTTTTATTTCTATAAATTAACATTAGATTTTTAGGGGTTTAATTAGTATAATTAATAGGATAAACAGAATAATAGGGGTGTAGAATGACTTTAAAATACAATACAGCACTTTTAAAACTTAGTGGAGAAGCTTTAAAAGGTGAAAATGAAATTTATGACAAAGAAGCATTAGAAAATGTTTCTAAACAAATTATTCAATTGGCTCGTGAAGGAGCAAAATTGGGAATTGTTATTGGTGGAGGAAATATCTGAAGAGGTAACCTTGGCCCAAGTATCAACATGCCGCAAATTAATGCAGACTACATGGGGATGTTAGCGACAGTTATGAATGGTTTGGCTTTAGAGTCAACAATCAAGACAATGGGTTATGATAAAGTCGATGTATATTCATCACTTGAAATTAACACTGTAACTGAGCCTTACAACTTTAAAAAGGCTAGAACAAAAATGGAAGAAGGACACATTTCTATTTTCGTTGGTGGAACTGGTTATGCATATTTCACAACAGATACAAACGCGACAATTAGAGCTATTGAAATTGGAGCGGATGTTATCTTAATGGCTAAGAACGGGGTTGCAGGAGTTTACGATAAAGATCCAAGAACAAATGCCGATGCCGTATTATTTGAACATTTAACACACAATGAAGTGGCAGAAAAGAAATTAAGAGTTATGGATTTAACTGCTGCTACTTTAGCACAAGATGCCAACTTAAAAATCGAAGTATTCGACATGCAAGGACAAGATAACATTGTTAAAGTTATGCATGGAGATTTAAAATCAACAATTATTGAATAAAAAGAGGAGAAAAATATTATGATGGACGAAATTTTATTAAATGCTGAAATGGAAATGCAAAACACTATTTCAGCTTGAAAAGACTATATGACAAAAATTAGAACAGGTAGAGCTAATGCTTCTATGCTTGATAGAGTTATGGTTAACTTTTATGGTACACCAACACCATTGAACCAAACTTCACAAATTCAAGTTCCTGAACCACAACAAATCTTAGTTAAACCATACGATAGATCACAAATTCAAGAAGTTTTATCAGGAATTAACAAAGCTGATTTAGGTGTTAACCCTATTGCTGATGCTGAAGTAATCAGAATTAATATTCCAGCTTTAACTGAAGACTTACGTAAAGATTTAGTTAAAAAAATGTCAAAAGAATTAGAAACTTTTAAGGTAAGAATTAGAAACTCACGTCGTGATGCTATTGATGCTGCTAAAAAATCTAAAGATATTTCTGAAGACTTAGTTAAAGGTATGGAAAAAGATATTCAAGCTTTAACTGATAAATTTGTAAAAGAATTAGAAGACTTGACAAAAGGGAAAGAAAAAGAATTAATGACAATTTAGTTGTCATTTTGTTTATAATCTCATTATAAGAAAATATTTATACATTAAATAGGAGGAAATATGAGTCAGAATTTTAAATTAGGACAAGTGGTTGAATACAATGAACAGCCACAAACAATTGTTGGGGCGGGAGTTCGTTTTGACGATGAAAATAACAGAATTGAAACTGTTAAAATTGAAAACCAAAAGACTAAGGAACTAGTTATTGTTGATGCTGATGAACTTTGAAATGTTTTAGCGAAAAAAGAAGAAATCAAAGTTTCTGCCGCTAAAACAGTGACTGTAGAAAAAGTTGTTGTTGAGTCTGTGAAAGTTGTTGATGAAGAAACTCCTATTAAAGAAGTTGTAAAACAAAAAGTAACTGTTGAAAAGAAAGTTCAAGTTAAGAAAGAAATCAAAGTTGAAGTTAAAGAGACTGCAACTGAGGAAATTAAATCTGAAAAACCAACTGAACCAGTTGAAGTTAAAAAGGTTGTTGAACCTAAAGTTAAATTAACTAAAACAAATAATGAACCAATCATTAAACATACTCCTGCACCTAATGCTTACAAAGATGCAGAAGAATATGATGGATTAATTGGGGGCGCTTCAAAATTACAAAAAGCTAAAGTATATGCAATAAACAAAAATAAGAGAATTAAAAATACTTTAGAATTAGTGAATCAAGAAAAAGTTCTTTCTACTCCTATCAAATCAGAGAAAACTTTCAATGAAGATGGAGTATCACAATTTAAAATTGGGGTTGTTTCTAAGAATACTTCTGAAAATCTTAAATCTACAAAAGCTGTAGATGTGATCGTTGAAGACGAAATTAATGATGGATTCTCAGCTGTAAAAATTGATATTGAAGCTTATGATACATCTATTATTTTTGAAGAAACAGAGAATAAATACTTCAATGATAAAACTAATACAATTGTTTTAAATGGTAAAGCATTTAAGAACAAAGAAAAATATAATACTTTAAAAACAATGTTAGCAGTTCAAAAGAGAATCAATAAAGCGCTTGTTATAATGGCATCACTATTATTGGCAGCATTCATGATTTTCTTCATGATGAAAGTATTAAATCAAGCCTTTAATTTTGAAGGTGGTTTAAACAACAACTTCTTAATTGGGCCAGATAAAGTTTTTGAATTAGATATAGATAAATTAGGATCATTAATATACAACGTTGATTTTGCAGCTAATATTATTTTAGTGGCGATAATACCTTTAATTGTTATGGTTATTCTGATATTACTTATGAAGAAATCATTTTCAAAGAATAAATTTTCTAAAAAAATTAACAATATTTAAAAATAACATAGATAATATAAAAAACATTGGGAAACCAGTGTTTTTTATATTAAAATTAGGATAACTATATTAATTAGTGAGAGGTAAAGAAATTATGAAAAATGTTATAGATATATTTAAACAAGATTTAAAAACCGTTGCTCTATCATTAGGGATTGAAGCAGATCCAATTGTAGAGATTAACAAGAATGGTGTTAATGGTGATTTTTCATCAACATTAGCTTTGATGGCTGCTAAAAAATTAGGAAAAAATCCTAGAGAATTAGCTGAAATCATTAAGTCAGAATTAGAAAAAACAGGGAACTATGAAACTATTGAAGTTGCTGGTCCTGGTTTTGTTAATGTAAAAATTAACAAAGTTATTTTGAATGGTGTAATTAAGAAAATTATGACTGAAGAATCTGAATATGGAAAACAACCTCGACGCAACAAAGTAATTAATATTGAATATGTATCAGCAAACCCAACAGGATTCTTACACGTTGGACATGCAAGAAATGCGGTTTCTGGTTCTACATTAGAAAAAATATTTGAAGCAGATGGATTTGATGTTCAAACAGAATACTACATGAATGATGCGGGTAACCAAATCAATATTTTAGCAGTTACTGTATTTGTACACTACTTACAGGCTTTAGGAATTGATGCTCAAAAACCTGAAAATTCTTATGGTGGAGATATGTATGACGAAGTTGCTGCATACTTCGTTGATGAGTTTGGAGACAAATTTAAAGACGTAACTTTTAGTGATACTAAAATTAATGATGAAGAAGTTCACCAAATTTTTAGAAAACGTTCAGTTGAGCATTTCACAGATATTATTAAAGAACAATTGGCAGACTTCGGAGTATTGATTCCACATTACTCAAGTGAGCAAGCTATGTATGATGAACACGAAATTGAAAAAATGTTAGACCTATATGCAAAATTGGGAGCAACATATGAAAAAGATGGAGCCCTTTGATTAAGAACTACTGACTTTGGTGATGACAAAGACAGAGTATTGATCAAATCAGATGGATCATACACTTACATCGTTCCAGATTTAGCAACTCACCATATTAGAATTCAAAGAACTGGTGCAGAAAAATTAATTAATGTATGAGGTGGAGATCACCATGGTTATATCGCACGTATGAGAGCTGGACTAGCTTTATTAGGACACAACCCAGATATTCTTGAAATTGAAATGGTACAAATGGTACGTCTTATTAAAGATGGTCAAGAGTATAAAATGTCTAAACGTAAAGGTACAGCTGTTTGATTAGTTGATATTCAAGAAATGGTTGGAAAAGATGCTTTACGTTATATGTTGGCATCTAAATCATCAAGTTCACACATGGACTTAGATCTAGATTTAATTCAACAAAAAAATGCATCCAACCCTGTTTACTATGCACAATATGCAACAGCAAGATGTAATTCTGTTTTACGTCAAGCAAACGAAAAAGGATTCACAGCTAACATTAATACTGGAGCAGCTTTAGAAACTGCTAAAGAATCTGAATTACTTGTTACTTTAGACAATTATGCTGAAGTTATTAAAGCAGCTTCAAAAAATAGAGCGCCACAAATGATTTGTGATTACATTCAATTAGTCGCAAAACAATTCCACTCTTATTACTCAGAAACAAAAATTTTAGATGAAAATAATAGAGAATTATCTGAAATGCGTTTAGCTTTAGTTTCAGCAGTTCTACAAGTATTACAAAATGCTTTCGCACTTATCGATGTAAATGCTGTTGAAAAAATGTAAATAAAGGAGAAATCATGGTAAATAATTGAGATTTATTTATCTTAGATCCATTAATAATACTATTAGGTTTAATTGGTATTGGATATATTTGGAAAAAAGAGAATGCTTCTAAGAAGTGATTGATATTTTACGTAGAAACAATACTAATATGATTCGTAAATGGTTTCCTTATCAAGAAGGGAGCAGAGCATATTCAAATTAGTGAAAGCTATTCTACGCCTGGCGCAATAGCATTAGCACTTTTTGGAGCTTCTGCTTTTTTTGCTATATTATTAAAACCTCTTGCAACCTATTTAACGGGTCGAATAAGAAGTCGTCGAGTTTGGATGTGATCTGCACAAGGAACTAGTGCTATAGCATTGCTGATGTCATTATTCATTGGTTATAACACTAGTGGTTCGGCTGCACTGATCGTATTTTCTGCTATCTTTATAGGATTTTCATTAGCATCACAATCTCTATACTTTTTACTAGTTAATGAACAACACTACTATAAGATATTTCCGATGACATCTTCATTTAAAATGGCTTTTGTAATAACATTAGGAACTTTTATAGGTACATGAATTTTCAACACTAATTTTGTAGCTCAGAAGGGTTATGAACAAGGAACTAATATTAGTTACGTTGGTGTTTTTATAGTAACGCTAATAGCGTTATTAATCTCAGTGGTGTTGAGTTTTAAAAACATCGAAAAACCTTCGTATATTCAATCATTCTCAATCAATACCAAGGAAAAATTAATGCCATACAATAAAAAAGTTTTGATAAACTTATTAATCTTAATGGTTGGTCTAGGAATTATTTTTAGTCTTTTAAATTCATCGGTTTATGAGTTATTTATTGCTGCAAAACTTAAATCACATAATATGTCATTAGGGGCAATATACGGATTCTTGAGAAGATATAGCGATTTATTCTATATTGCTCAATTTATACTAGGGTATCCAATATACCGATATTTAACAAGAAAAATTGGTTATAGACAAACTATAACAGGGGTTTTAATCATAATGTTGATAGTTGTTGTGTCAACTACATTTGTTTATAATGAGAATTTATTGTTGTTTGCAAGATTTATTTTTGGAATAGCTTTTTCACAGATATTTTATATTTGATTTGGAATGGCTATAGCTTGAAACTATCGTTCTTCAGGTATCCCGATCACTGGGTTGGCTGCATCAGCATACCTAATCGGAGACTTCCTTCCAACATTAATAACAAGTATCTGTAGATTATCTGGTGCTGGGTTCTTTGGAACAGCCGCTAGTGTCAGTGATATTGTAAATAATGATTTTGATATTACAGAATTTATTACAAAATTGGAGAACGCAATGGCCATAATAGGATGTATCGTTTTTGCAGCCATTGCTGGGTATTTAACTTATCATATTTTTGCATCAAAAATAGTATTAGTTGAATATACAAATCTGGAAGATATAGAAGCAAAACTGATTAGTTTAGAAAAGAAAAATATTCAAAACAAAATCAAGTCAAGAATAACTCTTGATTAAGGAGAAATATGTTTAAAAAAGAATTTGAAGATAAAATTGATCTAAATGTAAATTTAGAGAACATCAATGATAAAGTCTCAAGAGACTTCCTAAAATACTTAGTATTCAAAAATAAGGAAGATATATCTCTTGATACTTTAAATAAATTGAATGAGTCTGCTAAAATTGTGGCAGCCAATAATGAACATGAATTCGTTACTCAATCTGATTTGATAGCGATGAAATACTTAGAACAAGACGAAATTGAAAACTTTAGTGAGTTATTTGACATGTGTTTGAAAAATACAATGTTTAGAGAACTTAATGTTTATTTAAAAGCTAATATCGAATTTAAAGATCAAGCGACTACGGATTTTGAAAATGGAAGTCTTTCAAGTGAACAAAAAGAGCATGCTGTTAAACTACTTGAGTGAACAACTAATAAAATTGTTGAACTTGAATCTACGAAAGAATCTGTTTTGGCTGGTCCACAACTAGTTAATTCAATAACAGGAGTTGAGGCATCAGAATTTTATGAATCTAAAATTGCAGAAATCATCACTATGATGAAATGACATAATGTTGGATTTACAATAATTAAGAATGCTTAGTCTATTTATAATTATTTTTTTGTAATATAATATAAATAGAAAGAATGAGGATATAAACATGAACAACAAATTAAAAAGAGCAGTAGCTTGTTTAGTTAACTGATTAGTAATCGTTCCAATCATTAACGTTGTATTATAATTCTTAGGTAAAAAACCAGTTGGTCAAAACTTATTTGATACAGCTTTACCAACAGATAAAAATGAACAATTAATTTTCGGATTAATGACATTAGTTACTTTCTTCTGTACATTTGGTATCGGAATTATCGTAAACATTTACTTCTGATGAAATGAAGAAGATTCAATTCCAACAATGTTAACTAAAAAAATCTTAGCTTAATATTTGTCACTAAAAACACCCTTTTTATGGGTGTTTTTTTATATAATAAGAGTATTGAATGGTTGAAAGGGGAAAATTATGAATGGTCAAAAATTAAGTATGTATATAAAACAACTTAAACAAATAATTACAATCCTTAAAACTGGCGAACAAGATGAAGAGAAATTAAAAGACTTGATTCAAGTTTTAATAAAAATAATTGACGAAACCGTTTTAGAAGATTCTATAATAACTTATTGATTGGAAAAAAATCAACAAAAAAGTAATAGAGTACTAGAGATGAAAATCAGAAACTTTGATAAGACAATTCTTGATATGAGTCTTGTTCATAATTTTTTATATTTATTAAAAACAACTGGTGCGATATTATTGACTAAATATAAGGCTTTTGATTTTTACATTTATACTGAAGTTAATACTATGTTAAATTTTTATATTAAGTCATCAATTGATTCTGGAATGTATGATGTTACTGATACAAAATTTAACATAAATGACATTGAATATCATTTGCAAAACCAAATGTTTAAATACATATATTCATTCTTTGATAAAATCACATACATTAATCACTTTATTATCAAAAAATACGAATTAGAAAGTCTTAAGGAAGCAAGAGAATATAAATTTATTAATGATTTTGTAAAAATTTCTAGCCCTTTATTTAAGACAAGAGCAGCAATGGTAAGAATGCAGAAATATGTAGAAAAACTATATAAATCACAATCTTTTCATTATGTGCGAAAATTAAGAAACAACTTAGAACATTCGTTCACAAACCCTGAAAGAGATTACTCAGTTTCTCTAGAAATAGAATTATTATTCATTTTAATTTTCAGAACAATTTTACAATTGAAAAGTGATTTCAAGACTGACAATGAGATGTTTAGAATATTTAAACAAAGAAAAGATTAACAAGCAAAATTAAGATAGAATTATAAAAGAAGAAAGCAATGAGGTGGAATGTCGTGAGACGTTGAGAAGAAGTTAATATCGGTGAATTTTCAGGTCCTTTGGATTTGTTATTAGCGATGGTAAAAGATAAAAAAATTAATATAATGGATGTGAACTTGATTGAGTTATCATCTCAGTACCTTGATTACATTAATGTACAACAACAATTAGATATTGAGATTGCTAGTGAATATTTAGTAGTGGCTGCACAACTAATTGAAATTAAATCGAGGTTGCTATTACCAAAAGAAGTTGAATTTGAAGGTGATGAAGATTCATCATATGAAGACCTATTGGTGCAATTAACAAAATATGAACAAATAAGAAGTGTGACTGATTTCTTTGCATTTAGACAAGAAGAATATTTAAAAACATTCTCAAAACCTAAAACTAAAACAAACTTTGCTACAAAATTAGCAAAGGATGAGGGAGACTTACTAGTTGATCCTCTAAATATGGATATGGAATCATTTGCACAAATATTTAAAAAAATCATGATGCAAGCTGAAATGAGAAATTATGATGATTTTGATTTAATCGAAGAGGAATATAACACTATTACAACAGATGTTATTTCACCTCAAGAAATTGCTGATATTATTTTAAATAAAATGAAAAGCAATAAATTTAAAGAATGACCACTTGAAGAGTTATTAACAAGTGATCAATTCAATATTAAGAATTTAATATCAACTTTCTTAGCTATTTTAGATTTGGTAAGACACCAAATAGCAACAGTTAAGCAAGCTGAAAATACATTACACATTCGTTTTACTGAAGATGTAATAAATGATGAAAGTTTAATCGAAAGAATTGAGGTAGAGGGTTATGAATAATAAAGAAATCCAAGCAATAATTGAAGGTATTTTATTTATTTATGGTGAGGAAGGAATTTCATTTTCTGATTTACAAAATGTGTTAGAAAATGAAAAGTCTTCAGCTATTAAGAATGCTATTCAAGATTTAAAAGTTAAATATGATAATGATGAAGGGTCTGCTTTTTCTATTCAAAATTTTGGTCAAAATAAATTTAGACTACAAACTAAACCTCATTTACATGAATATTTTGCAAAACTTGAAATGGCTCAATCTCAATCTAAACTGTCAAACTCAAGTATTGAAGTATTGTCAATCGTTGCCTATAAAGGGCCAATTGCAAAAAGTGGAATTGATGAAATTCGTGGTGTGGATTCTTCTTACCAAGTTTACAAACTTAAAGAGAGAAACTTAATTAGAGTATCTGGTAAATCAGAAGAAATCGGTAATGCTAATTTATATACAATTACTGAAAACTTCTATAAATTATTTAACCTACAAGGTGGGTTAGAAGTGCTTCCTTCAATCGGAGAAGACGAGTTACAAAATATTATTGATGAAAACTTAGCGGAATTAGACAAAAATAAAGAACAAAATAAAAATAGAGATATTTTCGCCGATGAAGATGATCAAGTGGAGGTATCAGAATAATGGCAGTCGAGAGATTACAGAAGATTATTGCAAACCGTGGAGCGGTTTCAAGAAGAGCAGCAGAAAGACTTATCGAACAAGGTAAAGTTATGGTAAACGGTGAAGTTGTTACTGAAATGGGTTTCAAGTGTTCAACTGATGCTGAAATCACAATTAACGGACATGAAGTTGTTTCTGATAATGAGAAATACTACTTCTTATTCAACAAACCAAGGTTAGTTTTAACAACAATGGATGATCCAAAAGGGCGTAGAACGGTAGCTGAATTTTTTGAAGAAATTCCTGCAAGAGTTTACCCAGTTGGTCGTTTGGATTATGACGTAGCTGGTTTATTATTGATGACAAATGATGGTGATTTTGCTAACTTTGTTATGCACCCTAGATATGAATTTTTTAAAACATATCAAGCAATGTGTAGAGGACATGTTTCTAAGAAGCAAGTATCACAATTAATTAAAGGGGTAACTATCGATGATGATTACTTCACAAAAGCTATTGATGCTAAAATGGTTAACTACAATAAAGAAAAAAATATCTCTATTGTAGAAATGACAATTGCCGAAGGTAGAAAACACCACGTTAAAAAAATGTTAGCAGCCGCAGAAATTGATTTGGCTAAATTAAAAAGAACTAAAATCGAGTTCCTTGAAGAAGGAAATCTTGAGGTTGGAGAATTCCGTGAATTAAAAGCTCATGAAGTAAAACAATTTTATGGTATTTATAATGCCACAAGACGTAAAGGTGATTTATAATTATATTTATAAAACAATAAATAAGAGGAGAGAATAAAATGAGAATAGCAATATTTGGAACTGTAGGAGCAGGTAAGTCTTCAATATCTGAAGAAATTAGTAAACGTTTAGGACACGAAATCTTCCCTGAACCAGTAGAAGAAAATCCTTACTTTGACGATTATTATAAAGACTTAAAAGCTACAGTATTTAAAATGCAAATTTACATGCTAGCAGCACGTTCAAAACAATTAAAACAAGCACATCAATTGAAAGATATTATCTTCGATAGAACTATCTTAGAAGATCCTATCTTTATGAAGGTTAACTATGACTTAGGAAATGTTAATGATGTTGATTTTAAAACTTACAATGATTTCTACGAAAATGTAGTTTTAGAAAACTTAAAAATTCCAGATGAAAGAGTAAAATTTGATATTGTTATTTATTTAAAAGTATCTACTGAAAAAGCTATTGAAAGAATTCACCAACGTGGACGTAGTGGAGAACTTGAAGTTGATAATAAATACTGAGAAATCTTAAACAATAACTACGCAGAGTTCTATGATAAAAATGTTTATGATTTCCCATTCTTTGTTGTTGATGCAGAAACAGACAACATGGATGAAAAAATGGAAGTTATCATGAATAGAATCTACGAACTAGATCCAAGTTTAAAAAAATAATATTGTAAAAACCTTTAATAAGGTTTTTTTTATTTTATAATTAGTAAGTATTAAAACTAAAACTTAAAGGAGAAATTTTATGGGAAGAGCCCACGAGGTTAGAGCGTCTTCAATGGCAAAAACAGCTGCTAAAAAATCAGCTGCCAACGGAAGAGCTTCAAAAGAAATTTACATGGCCGCAAAAGCTGGAGGGTCAGATCCAACAGCGAACTTAACATTAAGAGCGGCAATTGATAAAGCTAAATCAAATCAAATTCCAAGTGATGTAATCCAAAGAGCTATTAAACGTGCTCAAGGAGGGGATGCTGAATCATATACAGCTAACCGTTACGAAGGAATGGGACCAGGAAACGTTGCTATTATTGTTGATGCATTAACAAGTAATGTTAATAGAGCAGCTTCAAACATTAGAGAAGTATTTAATAAAAATAATGGTAATCCCGAAGGTAAAGTAGCATTCATGTTCCAAGATGCAGCTATCTTTGCATTTGAAGGAAAAACTATCGATGAGACATTAGAAACATTAATGATGAATGATGTTGATGTTAACGATGTTGTTGAAGAAGATGGAGCTATTGTTGTTTATGCACCATTTAAAGCTTTCAGTTCAGTTAAACACGCTTTAGACGACATGGGTGTTGAAGAATACCTAATGGCTGAAACTAAATTGATACCAACTGATGATTACATTGAAATTGATAACCAAGAAATTAAGGATCAATTACAACAACTTTTAGATAAATTAGATGATTTAGAAGATGTTCAAAACGTATATCATAATGCTGCATTATAATATTTAAACACCTAAGGGTGTTTTTTTATTCTATAATAGTAATATGGGGGTGTAAATATGGGATATGAACACTATCTGAACATAGCATTATTCACAATTGATTCAGTTTGTATTTTAGGAATAATTTTAGTATATAGTTTTTCTACTAAAACCTATCATAATTACGTAGTACCTAAAATAAGTACATACAATGATGTAATTGATTCCAAGAACATTGAAAAATTATTGATTGAATTTAAACTTATGTTTAACTTGAAAGATTATGAAATAATTTACACTGAAACAGACAAATTCATTAAGATATTTAAAAACTTGAATAAGAAGAAAAAACAAATAATCATTTCTAAAAAAATATTTGAATCTGTTGGATATGAGATTGATTATCTTATTTCTAGAATTTGAATATCAGCAAAGCAAATTGAAAAAGATAGTAAAGTCAGAACGTATAGAGCAACACTTTCGTTTACTCCAAAATTATTCATGGGTCTAATGTTTGTTGGGTATGCACTGCAAACTGTAATATTCTTCTATTGTTTAAGTCAAACGACTCCGAATGCAACTTTAGGAACCGATACAACTAGTTTGGTTGGATTCATGAATTTCTTATGAAGAATACCATTGATAGCAACTTTCATTGTTGTACTTATGGGTGCTTTATTAATTAATTATATGTTTTTAATAAAGGCTAAAGAAATTATTGAAACTGAATACAATGTTGAAATTGTTGGATTAGTTAAAAATGTAATTTATGATTTTTATAATGATTTTGTGGCAGCCAGAACTTATGCTCAAAATATAACATTGCCAGCAATTCCATTAATGAAGGGTAATGACTTTTGAAATAATTGAAAGTGAATGGGGCCATTCACATACATGTAAAAAAATCAGGTTTCCCTGATTTTTTTTAATACTTAATTTCGTTTAATAACTTAATTTCATAACGTGCTTCATGACGGATATCTTCATTATAGTTCTCTTGTACTACGATATAAGAATTTTTATTATATTCTTTGAACATAGAGATATCGTTATAGTCATTTCCGGCTGTTATGATATCATCATGATTAATATTGAAAAGTTCTTTAAATCTTGTAATACCGTTTGCCTTTGAAGTGCTTTTTCTGTGGAATTCTATAATAGCGATTCCTTTTTCGATTCTTTCAACTCACCCAAAATCTAAATTTGAATTAACGAATATGGATTTGATTTTGTTTCAAATATTTTCACTGATCACAATATCTGAAGAAAGAATTGAAAGATTTTTATAATCATCTAATTTCAAATCACTCACTTTATCTTTGCCTGTAAATCCAGCTAAATCATCATTTCATTCTTTGGCTATAATACATTCAAATGAAGTAGTTGTAGTGATGCAAAGAACATCAATTTCATCTTCAAATTGTTTAAGGGTTTCAATGAAGAGGTTTTTTTCTTCATTAGTGAATGAGTTGTCATAGATTAAATTATCCTTTGAATCATAACTTATTCCTCCAGTACTACAAATGTAATATTGAGGGAATATTCCAACTTCTTTTTCTAAAAAGTCCTTAAGATATGAATAAGATCTTCCTGTTGTGATTACAAGATTATTATCCTTTCCAAATTCCTTTAAAAATTCTATGTTTTCCTCTGGGATTACAGGCTTGTGTACACTATCACTTTCAGTAATAGTTCCATCGAAGTCTGTGAATAATCATTTTTTCATATATAAATACCTGCCTTTAATAATATTTTAAACTTATGATGCTTTAAATAACTTTTATATTGTAAAAGTGGAATAAAAAAACCAAGAATGATTCTTGGTTAAATTAATAATTAAGCTTGACCTAATCCTTTTTCTTTTCATTCAGCAAGAATTTCTTCGCGTCCACCTTCAACAGCTAAACGTTCTTTGTATTCCTGGAATCTTTCTGTACATTCATGTAATTCTTCCATCGCTTCTTCTTTAGTACCTCAACCATTGATTACAACTGATTTTTTTTGTAATGCTTTGTATTGTAAGAAGAAGTTTTCGATTTCATCTCTTAAATGTTGAGGAACTGATTCTAATGTATCATATGATGTGAATCTTGGATCGTCATTGAATACACCAAATAATTTAGTATCAATTTCTCCAGCATCGATCATTTTAACAGAACCTAAAATTCTAACACTTACTTGAACACCAGGTAAAGTAGGGTAAGTACATAATGAGATAACATCTAATGGATCTCCATCTCAGTCTAATGTATTTTCAACCATTCCATATTCACCAGGATAGAAGTTAGCTCCGAATAGTACACGGTCTAATTTAATTCTTCCAGTAATTCCATCAACTTCATATTTGTTTGATGACCCTTTTGGGATTTCAACGATCATATCAATTACGTTATTTTGTGACATATAAATACCTCTTTCATTTCCATTATATATTTTATAATAATAAATATATAATTAAAGATATAAAGGAGGAAAATTTATGTTAAATAACGAGTTAGAGCAACAAAAAGAAATATATAGCTATAAATTGTGAAGACATAAATTTGACTTCGCTGAAATCAATAAAAGAAACTATCATAAAATCATTAGAGATTACTTCAAATTATCTACTAAAAAAATTACTGTTTTAGCAATGTTATTAGCAATTGAAGTGGTGCTTACAGCAGTTACAGGGAATATAATGCGTTTAATTCCTTTGAATGGATTCTTCGTTATTGAATTTTCTTTCTTCATGATCTTGTTGATTCTACTGGCAACTAATTTATTCTATGCAATGCTCATCTTCTTGGCTTCTACTTGAATGAGGATGGGAATAACGGGAGCTGAACCTGTTGGACTTATTGCTATGACAATTACAGATGGTTCTTTCCTTTTGTTATTCGCATTTTTAATATTTCTGATTAAATTTTTCCTTGTAAGAACTAATAATACAAGAGAACAAAATATTAAGTTCATAAAGTATTCAAACATAGTTATTTTATTTGTAATGGTTATCGTGGTTTCGGGAATTGGTGTTTTAATCAATTGAACATTTATCTTAAGTATGTATGGAATACCAGATGAGGCTTCAGGTGCTATGTTATGACCGATATTCGGATTTAACATTTTGAAATATTCTTTGAATGCAATAATATATATGTCAATGTACAAGGCAATGATTGGTTTGGTTAATATTTACAAAATATAATTATTTATAAAAATTATAAACAAAGTCTTTTATTTAGACTTTTTTTACTTTATAATTTTTATAAATAAGAAAAGAGATGTATTATGGGAAAAAATAAAAATCCGAAGGATTTGCTAAATGACCTAAAAAGGGATTTGGCAATTGATCCATTAGAAGAAAAAGACATTGAAGCTGTAGAGCATAGAGTAGAAGACCATTATCATGGTAAACATCACTTTGATAAATTTGGTAATCATGATGATATAGATGAAAATGAATTCAAACCATCTCACTACTTCAAAATGACAAAGAAAAATTTAACATTTAAAATTGCTTTAACAGCAGTTATGTTAGCTCTCGCAATTGCTGTTAGTGCTTTAGATATGTTATTAGAATCATTTGCAATTCCTGTAGGGGATCAAGTATTTATTCAAACTAGATTCCTTGATATTGCAGTTATCTTATCTTCAATTGCAGTATTGGGTCCACTATTTAGTGCTATTGTTGGTGGGATAGTTCCAATAATTCATAATTTAATGCATGGTATGGTTCATGGATGAGTCCAACCAATTACTGATATCTTTCAAAATATTGCAATTGTATTTATTGTTTGATTTATCTTTTATATATTGTTTAAAAACTCTCCAATCCATAGAGATGACAACAAGAAAGTTTACAATTTCAAAAGATGAACTCCAAGTGTAATTATTGTGCCAATTGTAGCAATACTAGCAACAGCAATGTTTGTCTTAGCTTTATACATTCAACAACAATTAGCACCTGGTCACGATGATGATTTAATCAGAAGCGCCATTCAAATGCGCCATGAGGGTCATGACCATGAAGGGGAAATCTCTTTTGGTAATATTAACACTTCAGTTGTATTTGCAATCTTTGGATGAAATGTCTTGAGGTATGCAGCAGCATATGTATTGTTTGCTTTAATTGAAGGAAGAATGCGTCCAATCAATCATAGATACAAGTAAAAACACGTAATGTGTTTTTTTACTATAAAGTAAGTAAAACACTGCGTTTTTGTTATAAAATAATATATGTAATTTGTGGGGTGTACTATGGGGGAATTTGTATCAAGAAGTCAAAAATTTGCCGATCAGATTTTATCCACAAATAATGAGATTACTGAATTAAGAGATAGACGTGAACGTAACGAATACCTATCTGGTGTTATGGAAATATTAAAAGAAATTGATTCTAAATATTTCACTGAAGTTTATGAAAATGAAAAGAGTAAAGTTGATTTAGGAAAATTTTATTTAGGGACTGATAAATCAAAGGAAATTATTAATCCAGAGATTATCAAAACTATAAAAGATCATTTAGAGGAATTAGAAGTGCTAACTCCTGATATCGATTTGTCAGATGATGATAAAAGAATCAGAAAAAACTTTTTAAATAGTGAGCAAAAATTCTTTACAGATATTTTCCAAGAGATATACGATGCTATTTTAAATATCGAGAACACAACAATTGAAAAAGTAAAAAATCTAGAAGATAGAAATAAAGAAAAGAAAACAATTGCTAAAAGTGCAGTAACAAAAGTTGAATATGAACATTTATCAAATAAGTTGAAAGAAAAGTCCGTTCCTGAAATAACAAAAAGAGCAAAGACTAGAACAATGCATGAACTTGTTGATTTGACTAAGAAAAAAAACAAATACAAAATAAATATTAAGTGATTTGTAATTATAGCTCCAGTGTTAATTTTAATAATGCTAGCAGCTATTATAGTTCCAATATTTATTTAATAGAAAGAGGTAATTTATGAGTGAAAAAATTATAGTTGCTGTTGATGGAACTTCTGGTTCTGGTAAAACAGCTACATTCAAAGCAGTAGCTGATGAAGTTGGATACGAACTTGTTGACACTGGTTTAATGTATAGAGCATTCACTTTACTAGCTCTTCAAGAAAAGATAAATTTGGAAGATAAGAATGAGATAATTAATCTTTTAGATAAATTTGATTATCAAGTTAAAGATGGTCAAGCAATCTTAAATGGAGAAGAAGTAACAGAGCGTTTACAAGAAAATGATATTGTTAAATATATTAACTTTGTGACAATTGTCCCTGAAGTTAGAGAAGTTATGGTTCAAAAAATGCGTGACTTAGTAATTGGTGGAGGTTATATTGAACTGGGTAGAGATATTACATCAATTGTTCTACCAAATGCTGATCTTAAGATATATTTAGATTCTTCTGTTGAAGTAAGAGCAGAAAGAAGACATAAACAAAATCTTGAAATGGGGATTACAGATCAAGATTACGAAGGTATCAAACAAGCTATCATCAAAAGAGATGACACAGATAAAAATAGAACAGTTGGACCATTGGTTCAAACTGAAGATTCTTGATACATTGATAACTCATCATTAGAATTTGATGAAGTTGTAAAAATGATTGTAGAGAAAATAAAAGAAAAGGAAGGTAAATAGTATGAGAAGAAAAGGTATAGTTGCTATTGTTGGTAGACCAAATACTGGAAAATCATCATTATTCAACAGGGTTATTCGTGAGAAGAAATCAATCGTTGAAGATCTTCCTGGAGTAACAAGAGATAGAATTTATGGAAGTGCTGAGTGATTAACTCGTCAATTCATTATTGTTGATACTGGTGGAATTACTTTAGAAGATCAACCATTTGCAAAAGAAATTAAAATGCAAGCTGAAATCGCGATGGAAGAAGCTGATGTTATTGTTTTCTTACTAAACCACCAAGAAGGTTTAAGAGAAGAAGATAAAGTTATTGCTAGAATGTTGTATAAAACTAAAAAACCAATTATTGTGGCAGTTAACAAATATGATAAAAAAGGTTTAGAAACAGATGCGTATGAATATATGTCATTAGGATTGGGAGAACCAATCATGACATCATCAACTCACGGTATTGGAATTGGGGATTTACTAGATAAAATTATCCATGAAATGCCAAAAATTGAAGATAGAGTTGAAGATGATAGAACTCGTCTAGCTATTATTGGTAAACCAAATGTTGGTAAATCATCATTGGTTAACTCATTAGTTGGAGAAGATAGAATGATCGTATCTGATGTTGCTGGAACAACACTTGATGCTGTCGATTCAGAAATCCAAGTTAATAACAAGAAATATACCTTAATTGATACAGCGGGTATTAGACGTAAAGGTAAAATTTTCCAAAACGTAGAAAAATACAGTTACCTAAGATCACTTACAACTATCAATAGTGCTGACATTGTATTATTGATGATTGATGCTTCATTACCAATTACAGATCAAGATACTAACATTGGTGGATTAGCTTTCGAAGAAAGAAAACCTATTATTATTGTTGCTAATAAATGAGATTTAGTAAGTAATAAAGAAAAAGAAATTCTTAAAAAAGAAGAAGAAATCAGAGGGTGATTCAAGTACTTACAATATGCTCAAATTTTATTTATTTCAGCACATGATAAAACAAGAATTGGGAAAATCTTTGATGCTGTAGATCACATCAAAGAAGGATTAGATAAAAAAATTAAAACTTCTGTGTTCAACGAAGTTTTAAATAGAGCTCAATTGATTAACCCAGCTCCAAACCACAATGGTGGAAGATTAAAAATTTATTACGGTTCTCAAGTTGAAGCTTATTTACCAACATTTGTAATGTTTGTAAATAACCCAACTTATGTACACTTCTCATACAAACGTTTCTTAGAAAATCAAATTAGATTACAATTTGGATTTGAAGGGGTACCGATCTCACTAATCTTCAGAGAAAGGAAATAATTAACATGAAAAAAAATATTACAATTATCGGAACAGGAGCTTATGGAACTGCATTAGCAAACGTTTTAAGTGATAATGGTCACAATGTTGTTATGTTTGGGATTGAAGAATCTCAAGTGAATGACATCAATATAAAACATGAAAATAACACTTTCTTTAAAGGTATTAAAATTAATGAAAGAATTAAAGCTACTACTGATATAGCAGCAGCTTTAGAAAATACTGAAATTTTAGTTTTAGGAGTTCCTTCATTTGCTTTTAACAAGGTATTATCTGATGTTAAAACATATGCTAAGAATGAAATGATCATTGTTAATACAGCTAAAGGTTTAGATGAAGAGAACTTAGATTTATTATCTAAAGTTGTTAAAAGAGAACTTGATGGAACTGGTTTAATGAAATATTATGCAGCATTATATGGACCATCGGTAGCTATTGAGGTTGTTGAAAGAAAACCAACAGCTTTAATGATGGTTGCAGATGACATTAAAAATGCAGCTGAATTATGTGAAGTATTTACAAATGAATATTTCTATGTTTATCCAGGAGATGATATTCCGGGATGTGAAATTGGAGCAGCTTTGAAAAACACGGTGGCAATCGCTGCTGGAATCTTTAAAGGGTTCAATGCAGGAGATAATGCGCAAGCCTCATTAATTACAGTTGGTGCAAATGAAATGTATTTAATTGCCAAAGAATATGGTGCAAAAATGGAAACTTTCTTAAACTTTGCAGGACTTGGAGATTTAATTCTTACTGCATCATCTGAAAAATCACGTAACTTTAGATTAGGATTAGCAATCGCTGAAACTGGAGATGCTAAAGTTGCTATGGAAAGTTTTGAATTTACAGTTGAAGGAGTAGCTTCAGCTGAAATTGCATACAAGATGTGTGAAAAATATAAAATAAATTCGTCACTTTTTGATATTATTTATCAAATTATATATAATAATAGTAGACCAATCACATTAATTAACAATCTTTTTAAAGGTGTTAAATTGGTTTAGATTAAACACAAAAATCAAAAAAGAAAAAGAGGATCATACATATGACTAAAAAAGAATTAATTGAAGAAATTCTTAAAAATGAAGATATTTCTAAAGCTCAATGTGAAGGTATTGTTTCATCAGTATTTGAGCAAATTGCTAACGAATTAGCAGCTGGAAACGAAGTTTCAATCGCTGGATTCGGTAAATTCGCAATCAGCGCACGTGCTGCTCGTGAAGGTATCAACCCATCAACTGGTGAAAAAATCAACATTGCAGCTTCAAAAAGTGCTAAATTTAAACCAGCTAAACAATTAAAAGAATCATTAAATAAATAATAAAAATGATTTAAAATAAAGTTGCATATTAAAAAGCAACTTTTTTTATTCAACAGGAGGATGAAATGCTATTAGACTTAATGAAAAAGGGAATTGTTTCGAAGAGAAACATCTTATTAACTAACTACAAAAAGATTGGTTTAACTGAAAATCAAACTATGATAGTTATGATGATTATGACTTTGAGTGAAGATGACAAGAAGTTCATAACTCCTAATGTTTTATCTAAACAAATGAATCTTTCAGAACAAGATATTGAAGATCAAATTGAATTATTAATGGAACAAGATTTAGTAAAAGTTACGTCAAAAATTATTGACTTTTCTCCATTATTCCAAAAAATCGCAATCATTGAAGAGAGCGGATATATGGCTTTGGAAAATGAAGATTTTGTTCAATTTGTGAAATCAAAAATAGTTATTTCAGACCCTGAATTAGCTGAACTTTCTAACATGATAAATGTAAGTATCTCCGAAAATAAATTAAGAGAAATTATTAATCATGAAAATGTAGTTGACTACAAAGATCTTAAAAAGAAAATTTCTAAAGAGTTAACATCTAAACCTAAATCTATTACAAGATTTAATTGAATAGATAATTAAGAAATTTTAAATAATCCAACTTTAGATGACTATCTAAATAGAGTTGATATGAATTGATGTTAAATCATTCATATGGAACTCTATTTTTGTTTTCTTTTACATAATTCGCAATTTTATCAAATGAAGTTAAATAAAATTCATCATAATTGGCAAAATAAACTATCATAAAGGCTATTCCTCCATGTTGTCTTACAAGTGTTAGTTTTTTGATTTGATTGGGCCTGAAGGCCTTGAAATCAAATCATTCTTGATAAGTTTCTTTGGCCTCAAACTCAAAGTAATGATGTTTATAAATTCCGATATAATCGCAATTAAAATTAGCTTTAAAATTCAAGTTCTTTGAAGGATTGGTGAAATAAACACCAGGTGATATATTACTAACTACACATATATCTTCTTCAAGATATTTTTGGTGAGTGATGTTTAAAAGTGATTCTAAATATTTGCCTTTGTTTTTTAATGGATACATAAGTCCTCCTCATATATTATTAGGAAAAAAATGATAATATTTACTTAAAGGATGATAATTATGAAGACAAATAAATTTACAAGTGAAGATATTAGAGATGCAAACTTCTTAACAGAAATTAAGGGTTACAAGATGGAACAAGTCAATGATTTTTTAGATGATGTTCAAAGAGATTACATTCACTTCATTGAAACTATTAATATCATGAAAGAAGAAATTATAGAACTTAGAAAAGATAAGAACAAATCTGAAAAAGAGATTGATGATCTTACTAACCAAGTTCAACACTTACGTAAGGAAAGACATGAAGCTGTTAAAAATGAACTAGCAGATTCAAATGTTATCCAAAAAATTAATAGAATTGAATCAGCAATCGCGGATATTGCTAAAAAAATGAATAAATAAAGAAAGATAAACTAGGAAAATAAGGTAAAATCAATTAGAGGTTTTGAGGGTCAATCGCTATATCTGAAAAATGATATAGAGGAAACTCCACGCTTGCACAACCTGCGATGGTTGTAGTGATTATGCTAGTCGAAAAAATAAGACTAGGCAGTATGAAAATATTGACGGCATAGAAGAGCCTAAGGGAAACTATGGTGAAGCTATAAAGTGCCACAGAGACGAATAAAGGGAAACCTGGAAATGGAACGCGGTAAACCCCATAAGCAAGAAACTCAAATTTTGGTAGAGGAGCTTGTTTGACAGAATTGAATGTCAAATAGGAGCAGCAATGCTAGATAGATGGTTGACGCTGGCAACAGTACAAAACGTGGGTTATTATCAAAATCTCATCTTATTTTTTAATAGTTTGTGGTGATACAAACATGGATAAAAAGATTACAAAGCTTTTTAAGAAACTTGAAGCTAGACATTTAACGATGTCAGCATGTGAATCATTTACAGGTGGCGCATTTTCAAATGCTATTACAAATGTTAGTGGTGCATCTAAAGTTTTTAAAGGATCATTTATAAGTTACCAAAACAACTTTAAAACTAAAGTTGTCAAGGTTAATAAACGAGTTATTAAAAAATATGGTGTAGTTTCTCAGCAATGCGCTGAAGAGATGGTTATTAAGACTAATAAAAAATTAAAAACTCATGTATGTGTGAGTTTTACAGGAAATGCTGGACCAAGTGGTCTAGAAGATAAACCGGCTGGTGTTGGTTATATTTCAATATGATTTTTGGGGCTAATTGAGTCTTACGAAATCAACCAACCAACCCTAAATAGAGAAGAGTTTAAAAACTTTGCTGTTGAATTTGCAATAAATAAATTAAATAAAATGGTAAATTAATTCAAAAAAATCCTAATACTTAATGGAGGTATTATGGAAATTAAAAATACTAATATTAAAGGAGTTTCTAGAATGAAAGATAACGAAAAAGATATTTGACAAAATGAAACTCTTAAAGATGTTATGAAAAACATTGAAAAGTCATTTGGTAAAGGTGCAATTATGAAATTGGGAGAAGAAGAGAATCTTAAACTTGGAGTTATTTCTTCAGGTAGTTTTCTAATTGACCAAGCTATTGGAATTGGTGGATATCCTAAAGGAAGAATTATTGAAATATATGGTCCTGAATCTTCAGGTAAAACAACTTTGGGATTACATGCAATTGCTGAAGCTCAAAAACTTGGTGGAACGGCAGCATTTATCGATGTAGAACATTCTTTAGATCCAAACTATGCAAAAAATCTAGGCGTTGATATTAAAAATATTTTAGTATCACAACCCGATAGTGGAGAGCAAGCACTCGATATTTTAGAAATGTTAGTTAAATCGCAAGCTATCGATATCGTTGTTTTAGACTCAGTAGCAGCCCTTGTTCCTAAAGCAGAGTTAGATGGAGAGATGAGTGATCAATCAATCGGATTACAAGCTCGTTTGATGTCTAAAGCTCTAAGAAAGTTGAATGGTATCATTTCTAAAACAAATACAGTGGTAATATTCATTAATCAATTGAGAGAAAAGGTTGGTGTAATATTTGGAAGTCCAGAAATTACTCCAGGTGGAAGAGCATTGCGATTCTATTCTTCTGTTAGACTTGAAGTTAGAAAAGGTGAACAAATTATTACTAATGGTGAACACACAGCAAATAAAGTTAAAATAAAAGTTGCTAAAAATAAAGTATCTTCACCTTTCAAAACCGCTTTAATTACAATCAATTATAATAAAGGGATTAATCGTAAGGCTGAGATTGTAGAATTAGCTGGTCTTTATAATGTGCTAGAAAAATCTGGAGTTTGATACTCATATAAAGGTGAGAAAATTGGACAAGGTAAAAATCTAGTGATCGAGTGAATGGATAATAACCCGGATAAATTTAAAGAAATTGAAAATGAACTAATTAATAAAATGAACAAATAAAAAAGCACGGCTGTGCTTTTTTATTTGTTATTTCATTTATTGATTAGATTATCAGTTGCAGATATAACTTTATCTTTGTTAACAATTTCTCTGGCCACATTGTTAAAGATGATGTCAGAAATCATTAGCTGGGCTATCTTGGAAGAAATTGCTGAGTATCTTTGACGTTGATCAATAGTTTTAAATAATATTTTGTAGTCTGGTTCAAATATTATATTCGTAACGGAACTTGTGATCAATGCCACTGGGATATTAGACTCATGACAATGATCTAATAAAAAAACTATCTCACGATTTTTACAAGATTTAGAATTGATGATTACTAGCGAATCATTGTTCATTAGTACAATGTTTTCTAAAATTTTATGAAAATCAGATTCGTATATAGAGTTGATTCCCATTTTTTTAAGATTGATATCAAGTTCTTGACATGCTAGTGCTGATGAACCTGTACCATAAATCATGACTTTATCTGATTTAATAATTTTTTTAGTAATTCTCTCAATCGCATCGAAATCTAGGATATTAGTACTTTCGATAATAGAGTAGATGTTATAAGTTTTAATGTTATCTACAAGCTCACTGATTGTAGTTCCTCCAGTTATTGCATATGTACTACCAACTGCACGATTTTTTTGATTAACATAGAATTGCAACTCTTTGAAATTTTTGAAACCCATTTTTTGAGCAAAACGTGATGCTGAAGAGACTGAAACACCTACTTTTTTTGCAATCATCTCGATGCTTAATTCCAAGAATTGTTCGGTGTGTTCGTTTATGAACCGAATCATTTTATTTTTTGTTGAATTATCTTTTAAATCAGAATTACTTTGCGAAAATATTTCTCTACTCATTTTGTTCCTCCAGGATAATTAAATTTATTTCCATTTAATTATCTAATAAGAGAAAAAAAATTCCACATTTTGCCTTTAATTTGCCTAAATAAAAAAAACTAGCCTTCATCAGAGAATAATATATAAGTGAAAGATATGAGAAATGAGGGTTATATCATGAAAGTTATTAAATTAAAAAATGAGCAAGAAGTTGGTTCTAAGTCAGCTGAAATATTGGCTAACAGAATAAAGGAAAACTCTAAAATCGTTTTGGGGTTAGCAACTGGTTCAACACCGATTCCTTTATACAATAATCTAATCGACAAATTCAAAAATAAAGAAATTGATTTTAAACATACAACAACATTCAATCTAGATGAATACTTAGGATTAAAACCAACGGACATACAATCATACAGATATTTTATGAATGAAAAGCTTTTCAATCATATTAACATTGATTTAGAAAATACATTTATTCCTTCTGGAGATGCAAATGTAGATCCTAGTCAATACGATGCTTTAATTGAGAAACATGGTGGAATTGATTTACAAGTTTTGGGATTGGGGGTTAATGGTCATATTGGTTTCAATGAGCCAAATACACCATTTGATTCTTTAACATCAATTGTAGAATTAACTGAATCAACAATTGAAGCCAATTCAAGATTATTCGATAGAAAAGAAGATGTGCCATTGAAAGCTGTATCAATGGGACTTCAATCAATTATGAATGCGAGGGAAATTATTTTATTAGCAACTGGTAAAAATAAAGCTGAAGCCATAAAACAATTGGTTGAGGGTGAAATTTCAATAGAATGACCATGCACAGTTCTCCGAAGACACGAAAATGTAACGGTTTTAATTGATGAAGAAGCTGGAACGTTGTTATCATAAAACCTATATGAGTTCGTTAAAGTTTTCATATGGCAGATTTAGTGTTGAAAAATGAGGAAAATAATAAGGAAAACGAAAACATGACCAGGAAACAACATCTGAATTTTTACTTTTTAAGTTACTATGGATATATTTTCCATTCATCGTAAATTGTTTTCCATTCAATGATTGTCATCTCAATGTTTAACTACTTTGTAAGTTCTAGTATTGTGAATATAAGATATATCAACACACGTATGAAGTGCATTAGAGCTTATTCAACCAGGATTCTACCTCTCACTAGTATATTGATATATAATAGAAAAAAAGGTTAATTAAAATGGGAAATGAAATAGTTAAGAAAATTGTTGCTAGAAATATGGGTGGGCATAAAGATGTAAAAATTACCAAATTATCTGGTGGATTATTACATGAAGTGCTTCTTTTAGAGACTAATGATCAAAGCAAAGTTTTGAAGTTACTAAATCAAGAAATTATGCAAAGAGACGGAGTTTTTGTCAATTTTCAGAAAGCGGATTACTTAGAGGAAATATTGGTTGAAAATAATATTAGTCTTGTTCCATCTTTAAAATTTAATTCAAAGAAAATGCAAGAAATTGATGGCAGATATTACTATTTGTATGAATATATAAATGGGACTTATAAACAAAGTAAAGATTTGAATGAAAATGATGTTGAAAAGATTGCTAAAATTTTGGCTAACATTCATTCAATAAAGGTTAACGATAATGCTGAGTTCACAAGTGAAAAAAATATTCCTAAATACCAATGGGGAAAATACATAGATGTAATTAAAGAGAAAAATAACGATCTTTATTTAAAGTATATTTCTATAATTGAATATCTATCAAAAGTTGAAAATGAAATTGCAGCCGCTTCTTTAGATATTCCTGAGATAAACACTATTTGCCATAATGATCTTCATGTAAAAAATGTATTATGGGAAAATGATAAACCATTGATCATAGATTTAGAAACGCTGAGTTTGAATAATCCTTATATAGAGATTTTTGAAACAGCTTTATATTGATCTGGATTTGATGAACAAAGTATTGATTACAATAATTTGAGTTTGTTTATAAAACATTACAGAGACAATTCTTCTATTAGGTGAATAGACTTTCAAATTATTGCCAACTATATTTCTGGAAGGTTTGACTGGCTGGAATACAACATAAAGAGGGCCTTTATATTGGACGTTGACGAAAAAGAAAAAGAAATTGGTTTCAAGGAAATTGGGGAGACTATCGATAAAATAATATATTTCGAAAAACAAAAGACTTCGATTGTGAAAGTGTTTAACGATGGTGAATGTTAATTAGTTTAAATTGCTATGAAACAAAAAAGGAACCAAGGTTCCTTTTTTATTGCTTTTCAATTGGTTAATCGTAAAAAGTATTTTTAATCTAGTTATCTTTTAAATGCAAGATTTCCTTCAACGATTGTCATCTCAACATTTAAATTTTTATCAAGTACAACTAAATCGGCTAGTTTACTAATTTCTATACTTCCTGTTGTGTCAAAAATACCCAATTGTTTGGCGATATTTACTGAAGTCATCTTAATTAGATCTGTCATTTCTATGTCACAAACTTCCTTATAAGTTCTTACATTGTGGTCATAAGTAGCTCCAGCTCCAGCTAAAGCACCATTAGATGTTAATTTAACTGTAATGCCATTTTTAATAACTTCTAAGTCTCCGATTTTATAATTACCATCTTCTAAACCTTTTGCATTCATAGCATCGGTAATAATGGCGATTTTATCTGGACCTTTGTGATCAAAAATTAATTTTAAAGTTTCAGGCATTATGTGAACCCCATCAGAAATTACTTCACATAGTACTTCTTCATGGTTTAAAGCGGCCGTTGCAAGTCCTGGTCTTCTTTGATCCACACCACTCATCCCATTAAATAGGTGGCATACCTGACGAACACCTAAGTTGAAATCTTTCTCAAATTCACTAGCTTCCATATTTGAATGTCCAATATTTGGAAGAATTCCATTTTCTA
Source organism: Tullyiplasma multilocale ATCC 49900 (assembly GCF_000483165.1). Taxonomy (GTDB): domain Bacteria; phylum Bacillota_I; class Bacilli_A; order Mycoplasmatales; family Mycoplasmataceae; genus Tullyiplasma; species Tullyiplasma multilocale. Next base: position 131,687 of record NZ_KI519557.1, read on the forward strand.
AACAATAGGCTGTAAAACTACCATCTTGTAATTCACCGGCAAAAGTTATTATTTTTAAGTTATCACCACTTAAATCATTTCATCTCTTTGCTAACTCAATATTTGGAGCCATTAATAGTTCTGGATCATGTGCACCTTTTTTATCTGGTGAAATGAAAGGTCCTTCCATATGCGCACCCATACAACGTGCACCAACTGGATTTTGGTTTTTCATGAATTCACCAAATTCAGAATAATATCTATCATTATCAACAACACTGTTTGAAACAGAAGCTTGATAGTACTTTGTAATACCTTCACGAGTTACATTTTTAGAAAAAATAGCAAAGCGTTCTTTATCACCAGTTTCAAAATCAACTCCATATCCACCATGAACATGACAATCGATAAAACCAGGCATTATTCAGTTTCCCTTAATATCGATTCCTTCAAGTTTGGTATCGCCTTCAACAATTTCCTTGATAATGTTTTCTTCGATAACAACATAACCATTTTCTATTATTCTGTCTTCAAGTACTATTTTTGCATTTTTTAATAACATGTAATCACCTCTATACCTAAATTATATATTTGCATAAAAGAATTGAGACACCTTGTAACTAATAACAGTAAGAATATATGAAAGTTTTTTCCATAGGTATTCTTTTGAAGAAGATAAAAGAATATAATAAAAAAGTACAGTGATATGTACACCACACTTTTCCTAATAGACATAGGAGATTAGGAAATGACAGAAATTATATTTATTGTGATTTTGACAATCGCATTAATTGCTGCAATTGGAATAATTTTATATTTAGTGCTCTCAAAAAGCCGAAAAATTAAGATTGAACAAATTTCAAAAGAAGCAAACAAACAAAGAAAACAAATTCTCGCTAATGGTTATCGAGAAATAAATGATCAAAAAGTAACGTTTCAAAAAGAAAAAGAATTTGAAATGTTAGAAATTACCAATGAAAAAAACAGAATTAAAAATGAAATGATTTCTATTGAAAAAGATAGAGAAATTTTAGAAACAAAAGAAAGACGTTTAGAAGCTAAAGAATTCGATCTTGAAAAAAGAAGTAAAGATTATGATTTGAAAACTTCTGAAATCATTTCAACTTTAGAAAACATCTCTGGTTTTAGCAAGACTGAAGCCAAAGATTTACTATTGAAAAAAGTCGAAGAAAAAGTTTCAAAAGAATTAAGTTCATATGTTAAAAATGCTGAATTAGTTGCTCATGCAGAAGCTAAAGCAAAATCAAATATGATAATAATTGGAGCTATGGAAAAATACGTAACTGATGTTGTAAATGAAAAAACTTCAAATATTGTTAAACTTCCAAATGACGAGATGAAGGGAAGAGTTATCGGTAAAGAGGGACGTAATATTAAAGCCTTTGAACAATATGGCGGAGTTGACATTGTTGTTGACGAAACACCAGGTATTGTAACTGTATCTTCTTTCAATCCAATCAGACGTGAAATTGCTACTAAGACACTTGAAAAATTAGTAGTAGATGGAAGAATTCAACCTGTAAAGATTGAATCTGAATTATTAAAACAAGAACAAGAAATTGAAAACATTATCATTGAAACTGGATATACAACTATCCGTGAATTAAATATCAAAGATATGGATATCAACTTAGTTAAATTAATTGGTAAATTAAAATACCGTACAAGTTATGGTCAAAGTGTATTGCATCACTCTATCGAAGTTGCTAAATTAGCAGGAACTATTGCTGCTGAATTAGGATTAGATACAAAGCAAGCTATCAGAGCGGGATTACTTCACGACATTGGAAAAGCTGTGGATTTTGAAGAAGAAGGAAGCCACGTAATTCTGGGAGCAGAAGCTGCAAAAAAATATGGAGAAAGTGAAGTTGTTATTAATACAATTGAATCACACCATGAGGATGCACCAAAAAATAGTGAAATCGCTGTAATTGTTTCGATTGCAGATTCTATTTCAGCTTCAAGACCTGGAGCTAGAAATAACACTATTTCAGATTTCATTTCAAGAATGAAAGAAGTTGAAAAAATCGGGAATGCAATTCCTGGAGTTAAAACAACTTATGCATTACAATCTGGAAGACAAATTAGAGTAATTGTAGATCCACTAGAAGTTAGTGATGAAGAGTTATATACAATTGTTGAAAAGATGAAAGAAGGGATTCAACAAGCTGTTGTTATTCCCGGAGAAATTACTATTACAGTTATTCGTGAAAAACGAGAAATTAGAGTAATTAAATAAAATAAGAGAGCAAAGGCTCTTTTTATTTCGGATAAAAATATAATATGTTTTATTTCTACTGTACATTGTTTATTATGTTATAATCAACGAATGTACTTGTGATTTGAATTAATTTTTTTATCCCAATTATAATAGAAAGACGAAGATAAAAAATGACATTCAAAGAATTACAATTAAATGAAAATATTTTAAAAGCCTTAGAAATTAACGGCTTTACAACACCAACAGAAATCCAAGAAAAAGCGATTCCTGTTTTCCTTAATGGAGGAGACTTATTTGGTAAATCATCAACTGGGACAGGGAAAACTGCTTCATTCGTATTACCAATCTTAAACCAACTTGACGTTAAATTAAAAAAAGTTCAAGTAATCATTCTAGCACCAACTAGAGAATTAGCTATGCAAATTGTTGACCAAACAAGAAAATTTGGATCAAGAATGAACGGGCTATCAATTGCACCAATTATTGGTGGAGCAAAAATGAGCGATCAATTAAATAAATTAAGAGACGCACAAATCGTTATTGGAACACCAGGACGTGTAAATGACCACTTACAAAGAGGATCATTAAGATTAGGAGAATTAAGAACAATTATTCTTGATGAAGCTGATGAAATGCTAAAAATGGGATTCAAAAATGAAATCGATGCAGTATTTAACCGTGCTCCTGAAGATGTTCAAATTGGATTATTCTCAGCAACAAACACACCTAAAGTTATGCAAATTGCTGATAACTACATGAAAGATTATGAATTAGTTGAAATTAACAACGTTATGAAAGTTAATACAAACATTTCTAATACTTTTGTTTTCACAAAAGGAATTAGTAAAGAAGACTTAATCTTAAAAGTATTTGAAAAACACGAACCTAAAAGAGTTATTGTTTTCACAAACACTAAATCAAACACTGACAAAATTGCTCAAAACTTAAAATCAATTGGAGTTAAATCTGTAGTTATTAATGGTGATAAACAACAATCACAAAGAACTCGTTCAATTAAAGCATTTAAAAACAATGAAGTTCAAGTATTAGTTGCAACTGACGTTGTAGCTCGTGGAATTGATATTGATGGAGTAGATTTCGTTATTAACTACGATATCTCAAGAGAAAACGAAGCTTTTGTTCACCGTATCGGTAGAACAGGACGTAACGGAAACACTGGAGAAACAATCTCATTCATCCAAAACCAAGGTGTTCTTAACCAAATTAGAGACATTGAAAAAGAATTCAAAATTACTATTGATGAAATTGGATATGAAGAATATGGTGTAGAAAAAACTCAAGGTGGTTTCGGTGGAGAACGTTCACGTGGTAACCGTGGTGGAAGAAACCAAGGTTCACGTGGTGGATCTTATGGTGGGAACTCACGTGGTGGATCTTCAAGAGGGGGATCTCGTGGAGGTTCTTCTAATGGTGGATCTCGTGGAGGTTCTTCAAGAGGAGGTTCACGTGGTGGATCTTCAAATGGTGGATCACGTGGTGAATCATCAAGAGGCGGAAGTGAATTCGGAAGATCATCAAATGGATCAGGAAGAAACAACAACAAATCAAGATCAAACAGTGAAAACTCATTCAGTAATAGAGATAGAAGTGAAAAACCGAAAAGAAAAGGCAAATCAAATTCTAAAACAGCAACTGGAATTAAATGATAAAAAACTAATTAGCACAATCGTTGAATAAGCGATTGTGTTTTTTTGTATAAGACTTGCAATATAAGAAAGTAAATAAAAAGCTTAATACCGATAATTTGATCATTTTTTTAAGTATCATTATTTAAGATAGAAGAGGTAATAAAATGGGTAAAAGAAATAGCAGTCGCAGTTTAAATGGACGCATAAATGAAGATGAGGTAATTGCTCGTTCATTAGCTGATGATTTCATAATCAGTGATGAGGATTTAAAAACTCGTAAACAAGCTTTTGAAAAAGTAGCTCATTGATCTAAAATTGGAATCTTTTTATATAGCGCTACTATAGCTATTGCTGCAGTAATAATTTTCATATCTTCATCTGTTATGTGGGGAGCTAATGTGGATTTTGAAAGGGATTTCCAACTTACATTTAGTGCTGGTTTTTTTGCTTTTGTTTTAGTTTTGTTTACGATACTACCTTTGATGTTTTTGATCATGAACAACAAGAAAAGGGTTACTGAAAACATCTTTTATAGTCGATATGCCAAACGAATGTTTGCCAATGAGTTTTATGTCGGACTTGGAGAGTTGCTTCTAGCTTTTGGAGTTTTAGCTTTGGGAGTAAGTACTACAAATACAGGAATGGGTATATTTTTCATAATAATTTCAGTTTTATTGGCTGGACTATTCATTTCTAAGATGGTTTTCTTGGCTAAAAAAATGCTTGTAATTAATTCAATAATTAAACTTGCAGAAAATAATAAATTTGAACAAAATAACTTCAAAGAACTAACGAGTTCGCAAAAGTCAATCTTGATGAGATTTAAGAAAGTATCTATTTATTCACTTGCGGTTGCTTCGTTAAGAATATTGTGTTCACTTATGATTGGTGTTTATTTGGCTATTAAAATTGGAATATCATTGTCTGAATTTGACGTTATTTTTGGTTTTTTCGCAACTGAATTACTTATACATGGTGTGATATCAATCATTATGACATATCAATCAATAAAAATAATGACCGCAGATGCAAATGTTAGACAAGCTACTAAAATAAGAAATACAGCACATAATTTGGCAACAACTCAATTAGTATATGGGGTGTTGACGCTCTTAAGCGGAATAGTGATGTTCATTACAAATGTGATGTTTTCAAATAATGGAACATCAGCTGTTGAAATGTGATTAGAATCTATCTTATTAATTGTTATTGGTATTGCATGCTTATTTTGTTATAAGTATTTCATCAAAGACATTAGAAGTGATAGACTTGATGCAATCATAACAAGTAAAAAAAGATTTGTATTTTCTAGAAAAAAATCTATTTCAGATTATCAAAAGGTAATGAAAACTGTTGATGAAGAAGAATATGTCAATCCTCGTTCTGAGGCTCAAACAAATGGAAAAATTGACCCAATAATATCTTTCAATTCTAATAAACATAGTGATGTTATTTCTCAAGAGACATCAACAATTGAAATAAATGTGAATCAAAATCCAAATGATATTCAAGATTCTGTAATAGAACAATTATCTGATTTAGAGTTATTGGCAAAACAACGTAGAATAAAACTTAACGGTCAAACAAGTGCTCAAGTAGAGGTTGAAGAGACTGAAGAGGAATATGAAAAACGCCAAACTATAAACAAAGCTAATCGTAAAAGAGCTGTGGCTAAACTAAGGAAATTTTCAATAATAGGTATTAGTGCTTTGATTGCAAATATAATAGTTTTAATTGCAAATATTGTTGTATCAATAATTAATGAATCGTATGAATATTTTGTGATGGAATTTGGTTTTGTCATGCTGATACTATTTACTGGTGCAGTTCTTATAATGTATTTAACTATATTCTTTGATAAGAAAAAGGGTGACATACAACGATTAAAAACTTATCGAGCATTGAATATAATAATTTGAATTCTTGTAGGACTTTTTGTGTTTGTTGTCCCAGTTACTTTAATGATGGGTGAGGAAGCTGAAGCAATGAATGCTAGTTCGACATTGTATTATTTATTTTTAGTTTTAGAAATTGGTATTTGTGCTACATTGTCATTTGTTGGGGCAAAGCAGGCAAAAATTCTAAAACGAGTATAATTTACTTCCATAAAATTATTTAAACTTCTTCAATATGTTTTGAAGAAGTTTCTTGTTTTTTACAAGCGAGAATTAATTGGGTGAATGGTTATTATAAAACATGAAAATTAGTATTATAATAGTAGAAGAAGAGGTAAATATGAGCAAATATGCTGAAATACATGAACCTGTTAAGACGTATAACAGTCAACTAAAACACGAGGCCGAATTAGCTATTGATCAATTTTTTGATAAGTTAGTTAAAGAATCCAAAGTTGATATTGAACAAAACAAAATTACAGTTTCTAAAATCAATAAAAAAGAAGACCAAATTGACAAATTACAAAACAATCTTTCAAAACTTAGATCTTGAAAAATTTTAATGATAGTTTTAAGTGTGCTTTTTAGTATTTTCTCTATTATTGCAACTTACTTGTTGTGTAAAGAGTGAGAGTCGTGAGAGTCTTTAACCAAAGGGTTATTACTAGGTGGAGTTATTTTAGCTGTTGGTTTAGTTATAACTTTCATTATTTTAATTACAAAAGTAGTTAATCCCAAAATTAGAGAAACTGATTCTGAAAAGAAAAAGAATGAGGATAAACGTGATAAATTGATAGCTGAAGCTTATGGTGAAATGCACAATTTGAATTTAGCTTTTGAATGAAGTGATACACCAAGAATTATGAGCAAACTTTTACCAATCGTTAAACTTGATTCTTTTGTTACTAAAAAACGAATGCAACAATTTACCGATCGTGGTCTTAAAAATTTGACAGCTGGACTTGATGAGACGTTTATCTTTGCACAATCTGGAACAATTGCTGATAATCCTTTCTTAATCACTAAGCAATTAAACCATCATGTAATAACAAAGACTTATACAGGGACTTTGTTAATCTCTTGAACCGAATCTTATACAGATTCTCAAGGGAAAAGACAAACAAGAGTTAGAACACAAACATTAGTAGCAAACGTTTTTAAACCCTTTCCTGAATATTTTGTTTCAAATGATTTCATTTTCGCTAATGATGCTACACCGAAATTAAATTTTTCAAGAATCCCAAATTCTGCTAAAACAACAGAAGGAAAAGGTTATGAAAAATTTATTGAAAAAGGCTATAAGAAGATTGATAAAAAAGGTGTTAAAGCAGTCAAAGAAGGAACATCTTTTAATGCTATGGCAAATATGGAATTTGAAGTTATGTTTAATGCTTTGGATAGAACTGACGAAATTCAATTTAGACTTTTATTCAGTGCGCTAGCTCAAGAACAATTATTAGATTTAATGAAAAATAAAGAAGAAGGATATAATGATAATTTTGAATTTATCAAAAGAGGGAATTTAAACTTCTTATACTCTGAACTTTTAAATAGTAATTTATTGCCAAGTCCGGATATGCATATTTCATATGATTTTGAAGTTATCAAAAAAAGCTTTGTTGATTTTAATAACAATTTCTTCAAGAATTTATTTTTTATCATTGCACCAATATTATCAATACCAATGTATCAACAATTTAAAGTTGATGATAAGTATGATTTTGATGAAAAAGATGAGATGGATAATGTCCAACTTGAAACCATTATTAACTCTTTTGATCGCAGGTTACTAGAGAACCCTAATTCAATGACAGATAGTATCTATAAGGTAAATCCGATTAATAATCAATTCAATAATCAAGAATTAGAAGTGTTATCAATGTCTTATGAGGGTTATAGTAGAGTTGACTTTGTCCCTACATGAGGAGGAGATGGAAGATTACATAGTGTTCCAGTCCCTTGAACAGAATACATAGCAGTTGATAATATATCAAATGTTTTAGTTTCAAAAGGAACAAAAATATCTAGAAGAGATTTCTACAATAAAACAGATGATAGTAATCCAGAAATCAGAAATATTTTTAATGAAATGAATATAAATTCTGATCATTTAAAATTAGGTAATGGTTATGTATCGATAATTAAAAATGATAATAACTCTGCCAAAATTTATGATTATTTAAATAACATCTTAAGTGTTAAAAAATAATTGTATAATTAAATTAATAAATAAAAAAGGAGACCAATATTATGGCAAATGAATTTGATGAATTAACAGGTCCTGTTAACCAAGAAGGACGAGATATTAATGTAATTGAAAAACAATTGAAAATGGAAGTAGGAACAGGTTCACTAGTATTTGAAATCTTCTTATGAGTATTATTTATTATTCCTGGAATTATTTTTACAATCAAAAAAATCCAAGCAAGAAACTACTTAGCTAGTTTACAACAAAGAATTAATGGTGCAGCTTCAGAATTAGATTCAATTATTGAACAAAAAGTTATTATTTTAAGTGACGTTGTTAACTTAGTTAATCGTTCAGTTGATTTAGATAAATCAACTTTTATTGAAATTGCTAAAGTTCGTTCAGGTAATAAATTTGATGATATCCAAAGAAATGAAATCCAATCACAATTAGATATCAACCAAAGAAATATTAACTTAGCTTTTGAAAACTACCCAGAATTAAAATCTCAAGATACTATTATGAATGCTATGCAACAAAATAGTTACTTACAAAGAGAAATTACTGCCGGTAGAACAAACTACAATGATTTAGTAACTACATGAAATTCAAAAGTAAACCAATGACCAACATATAAAATTGTTGCTGCTAAAAATGGTTACACAACAAGAATTCCATTCTCAACTTCAAGTGAAGTTAAACAAAGAGCAAGAGAAACATTCTTCTAAAATTAATCCAACCGAAAGGTTGGTTTTCTTTTGTAAAAAGGACACTTTTATATTTTTTCTCCTAATACTTAATGAGATAAAGTGAAAAGATATTTTTTATTGGTTACTAATTTGTATAAGAAAATATTGTTTTTCCCAAACTACAAATCATTGATATACTAATTTTGTAAATGAGTGAAAATACGATTTGCTTCTATCTTAAGGAGCTAATATGAACAAAACAACAAATAAA
>NZ_KI519557.1:141134-325127 GCF_000483165.1 Tullyiplasma multilocale ATCC 49900
TACTCAACAAACAATTGAAAACCCAAGGAGACGTTATGAATCAAAAAGATTTCCAAACAGAAGTTATGAGGCAATTTGCCAAGATAAACGGTAGGTTGGATGTAATTGAAGCTGACATCGTAGAAATCAAATCTGACATTGGAGTACTTAAAAAAGCTGTCATTAAATTGAATGAAAAAGTCTTTGGAGTTGCAGCTCTCGAAGTTTAATAAAACCGACCCTTGCGGTCGGTTTTATTTCGCTATTATTGTTACAGTTTTTAAATTTAACATTGAAGCCTTGTTATAGTTCTTAACTATACTAATTTCAGTGAAACCAAGTTCCTTGAGAATCAAACTAAATTCTTCTGCCCCGTATCATCTTAAATTAAATTGTTGAGATTCAAATCCTGTTTCAACACCATTGCTATATTGGTGATAGTTTAGTGTAGAAAATGTCTTTTGTTCTAATCAATCTATTTCCTTGGCAAAATTTATAAGTTTGATTTCTTCGTTTGTATCAATTTCATAATCAAATTCATGTTTTTCACCTGGTTTAAATGATATTGGATAGATTAAGTCGATATATATATTCCCAGTCGGAGATAAATGTCTTTTGAAATTCTTCAGAGTTTCAATAGCATCTTCTCTAGTTTCTAATAAACAAAAACTCCCATTAGGCATTATGATAGCTTCGAACTTTTCATCAATTTCAAAAGTTCTTAAATCACCTAAAACTAAAGGACACTCGACATTATAGTGTTCTGAGTTTATTTTGCACATTTCTAGCATCTCATTTGAATTATCTAGTCCTACTAAATCCATTCCTTTTCTTAATAGTGGAATACTCATACGACCGTTACCAATACCAGCTTCTAATATTTTTCCATCAAGAGGCATTAATGTTTGAGTGTAAAATTCTATATCCCCATCAATACTTGTTCCTGGTGGTTTTGTTAAATCATAAATCTTTGAACAAAGACTCCCGTAATAGTTCTTTTCCATTTTTTACCTCTTTTCATTTAATGATTATAACTTAATTAGTAAATGAGGGTAAAATATTTATTGAGGTGATTTTATGAAAAATTTTGATAATTTTAAAAACCAATTAATTAGCAATGATTCAGAAAATCATGAATTGGTGAGTAAGAATGAATTTAAGTATCTCGCTAAGATAATTTTCGACGAAGAAATTTTACTAGATATCATCGTTGGTTCAATTGATAATCAAGCGTGAATGTTATTGGTTACAGATCAAAGATTGTTGATGGCTAAAAAAGAAAGTTTAATCGGAAGTCAAGTTAAGCAATTTGGTCTTGAAGAAATTCTTGATTTGAAATTGGAAACGTTTGGAGATATGGGGGCATTAACTTTCATTCCTGAATCTAGTGATTTGTTTAAACTAGATTATCTAAAATTAAAAGAAGCAAAATCATTTGGTAGAAACCTAGCTAAAGCAATTAATGCTTGAACAGAAAAAATAAGAAAGAATTTGATATAATAATATAAGACAAAATTGGAGGAAATATTATGGCATTTGGAGACTTTTTATCAAAAAGAATGAAAAAATCGATTGAAAAAAATATGAAGCAATCGACTTTAACACAAGATAATATTAAAGATACATTACGTGAAATTCGTTTAGCATTACTAGAAGCTGACGTAAACGTTGAAGTAGTAAAAGAATTAATTTCTAAAATTAAAGAAAAGGCTGAAGGTGGATACATCGAAGAAGGTGTGAAAGCTCACCAACAAATGGTTAAATTAGTTCACCAAGAACTTATTGAAGTTTTAGGTAAGGAAAATGCACCATTAAACCTTTCTAAAAAACCTACAGTTATTATGATGGTTGGATTACAAGGATCAGGGAAAACAACGACAGTTAATAAGTTGGCCCACTTTGTAGCTAAAAAGAACGCTAAAAAACCTTTAATGGTTGGATTAGATATTTATAGACCAGGAGCTATTGACCAATTGGTTGAACTTGGACAAAAAAATAATATTGATGTATTTGAACAAGGTAAACAAGATCCTATCAAAACTGCAAAACAAGCTATTAAATTTGCAGAAGAAAATGGTCATGATGTAGTATTGTTAGATACTGCTGGACGTTTACAAATTGATAAAGATTTAATGAAAGAATTAAATGAATTAAGAAAAACAACTTCTCCAAGCGAAATTCTTTTAGTTGTTGACGGAATGATTGGACAAGAAATCATAAATGTTACAAATGAATTTAATAATTTACTAAAACTAACAGGTGTTGTTGTAACTAAGTTAGATGGTGATGCACGTGGGGGAGCAACTCTTTCAATAGCTCACATGACAAAATTACCAATTAAATTTATCGGGGAAGGTGAAGGAGTATCTGCTCTTGCGCCATTCTATCCAAAACGTATGGCTGACCGTATTTTGGGAATGGGAGATATTGAAACACTTTTTGAAAAGGCTGTTGAAAATATTGATGAACGTTCAATGCAAAAAACTATGAAACGTATGTTCATGGGACAATTTGATTTAGAAGATTTACGTAACCAAATGGCTCAAATGACAAAAATGGGTTCATTATCAGGTTTAATGAAAATGATGCCCGGAGCAAGTAAAATAAGTGAATCACAAATCGAAGATGCACAACGTAAACTTGTTGTTTTCTCAATTCTAATGGACTCAATGACATTAAAAGAAAGAAGAGATCCAAGATTATTAAAATCACTAACACGTAAAAAACGCGTAATCCAAGGATCAGGAAGAACTGAAAAAGAATTCAATGAATTGCTAAATAACTTTGATAAAGGTAAAAAGCAAGTTATGGAAATGACAAAAATGATGAAATCAGGAAGAATGCCCCAATTTGGTGGTAGAGGATTCGGTGGATTCTAAAAAGAGTTTTAACTCTTTTTTTATTTAAGGAGATATTATGAAAACAAGAATAATATGTTTTGGAAAATTAGATAAAAAGTTTTTCATTGAAGCTGCCAATGATTATTCGAAGAGAATTTCTAAATTTTCAAATATTGAAGTTATCGAACTAAAAGAAGAATTCAATGGTGAAGATGTTAAAAACAAAGAAGTTAACTCAAATACATTGATGGCCAAATTAGATACTATGAAAGATTATCAAATTGTTGTATTGGATGTAGCTTCAAAGAATGTTAGTTCTGAAGACTTAGCGACTTTGATTGAAAATAACAAAAACTTTAAGGGTGGAAAAATAGCTTTCATTATTGGACCAAGTGATGGTTATTCAGACACTTTTAAAAACAGATATTCAAACAAGATTTCCTTTGGAAATATTACATTACCACACCAACTATTTAGAGTAATTTTATTAGAGCAAGTTTATCGTGCTTTTAAAATTATGAATAATGAAAAATATCATAAGTAAAATATTTCTTCGGAAATATTTTTTTATACCCCTTTGTTTCAAATGAGAGTTTAATTGCTAGGGCAGTGCTATAATAAAATTAGCTATTCTTAATTATTGAAATTAAATATAGCTCTCAATGTTTTAAACATTTAAAAATAAAGAAGGAATAAATATGAAAAAAATAACAGGAGCAAAATTATTAGTAGATACATTAATTAATCATGATGTTAAATATGTATTCACAGTTCCTGGGGCCAAAATTGATAAAATTCTCGACGAATTCAACAACAATGATAAAGCTCCAGAATTAATCCTTTCAAGACATGAACAAAATGCTGCATTCATGGCTCAAGGAATCGGAAGAATCACAGGAGAACCAGGTGTTGTTTTAGTGACTTCAGGTCCTGGTGTTTCAAATCTTGCAACAGGATTGGTAACAGCTACGAGTGAATCAGATCCGGTTTTAGCAATTGGGGGTAATGTTAAAAGAAAAGATTCTTTAAAAAGAACTCACCAATCAATGAACAACGTCGCTATGATGGCACCAATTACAAAGTATTCAAAAGAGGTTTTAAGTGCTGACAGTATTGCCGAAGCTGTAAGTAATGCCTATCGTGAAGCGGTTTCATCTAGAAAAGGCGCTACTTTCTTATCAATCCCTCAAGATGTAAGTTTTGAATTAACTGAATACACAGCCCTAAGTCCCAATAGTATCGAAACAATGGGTAGAGCTCCGAAGGCTAAAATTTTTAAATTGATTGAAGCAATCCAAAACTCAAAAAGACCAGTTTTATTATTGGGGATGAGAGCTCCACAAGCTACTGAAGCGATTAGAACTTTTTTAACAAAATTTGCAATGCCAGTAGTAGCGACTTTCCAAGCAACAGGAACAATTTCTCACGATCTAGAAAAAAGATTCATGGGAAGGGTTGGGCTTTTCAAAAATCAACCAGGAGACATTTTATTAGACGAATCAGATTTAATTATTTCAATCGGATTTGATCCAATTGAATATGACCCTGAGATCTGAAATAAGGACCTAAACAGAGACATCTACCATATTGATGAGCACATATCAGATATTGATAATAACTATCAAGCAACAGCCGAATTAATGGGTGATATCACCAAAACAATTAACAAACTTACTGAGTTATTAAGTTTAACTGATTGAATGGTGAGTGAAGATTATTTATCTCACATTGAAAAACTTAAAACAAAATTCACTGACATTAATAAAATGTTCAAAATAAATCCTGACTTAACTCACCCATTACAATTAATGCAAGAAGTTAGAAGTTTGATTGATAATCCTGAATTTGATGTTATAGATGATGAAACAGTAATTACTGTTGATGTAGGATCTTTATATATATGAATGGCTCGTAACTTCAAGGTGTACCAACCTAAGAAATTATTATTTTCAAATGGAATGCAAACTTTAGGAGTTGCACTTCCTTGAGCAATTTCAGCATCATTATTAAATCCAGATAAGAAAGTTTTATCAATGTCCGGAGATGGAGGATTTTTATTCTCAGGACAAGAATTAGATACCGCAGTTAGAACGAAATCTAATATTACTCATATCATTTGAAATGACAGTTCATATGATATGGTTGATTTCCAACAGAAAAATAAATATGGAAGATCAACAGCTACTAAACTTGGAGATGTTGACTTTGCCAAATATGCCGAATCATTTGGGGCAAAAGGATTTAAAGTAGAACATCCTTCACAATTGAAAGATGTTTTAAAAGAGGCTATTTCTTATCAAGGTGTAGCAATTGTAGATGTACCAATTGATTACTCAGGAAATATTATTCTTGGTGAAATGATGGTTAAAGAAATAGATTAGAGGTTTTATGGAAAATAAAATTTATATGTACTCAAGCATAGCTAATTTAGCTAATGGCAACTATGATGGAGAAATTCAATATAAAGAATTATTTCAAAAAGGAGATCATGGTTTAGGGACATTTGATCGCTTGGATGGAGAAATGCTGGCAATTGATGGAGAATACTTCAAATTGACAAGTGATGGAAATGCTGAAAAAGTTAATCCAAATTCCACAACACCATATGCAGCTGTTTGCAACTTCAAACCAAACTGCACTAAAAGTGGATTAACTTTAGAAGATGAAGATAAATTATCTAATATGGTGAATGAATATATTGAGGTGAATGGTTCACAAAATATTTATGCCATTAAAATAATTGGTTGATTTGAAGAAGTTAATACTAGAGCGGTAGCTAAACAATTTAAACCATACAAGAAATTGAACATCGCAAGCAAAGAACAAACTATCCACAGTATTGTAAAAGAACAAGGAACAATTTTTGGGTTTGTAACGCCTAAATACTTAAATACACTTTCAGTTGAAGGGATGCATTTGCATTTCATAAACGAGGACAAGAATAAGGGTGGACATTTATTTAATTTTAAAAATGCAAGAATCGAAACTTTAGAAATTTCTAAGATAGATAACATTGAATTTATAATTGGTAAAACTCCATTTGAACAATTTGATATTCAAAAAGAAATTCATGAAGCTGAGAAGGCGAAAAGCTAAAAAATAAAATTTTTAAGGTGTTAAGTAAATTTACTTGACACCTTTATTTTTTTTATGTATGATAATTAAGGTTTAAAAATTAAAAAATTATATAGGAGGTATATACAATGGTTAAATTAAGATTAAAAAGAATCGGGAAAAAACAAGCTCCTTTCTACAGAATTGTAGCTGCAGATTCTCGTGTTAACCGTAATGGACAATACATCGAATTAGTAGGTACATTTGATCCATTAAGAAATGAAGTTAAAATCGATAAAGAATTAGCTTTAAAATGATTACAAAATGGAGCTCAACCAACTGATACAGTTAGAGATCTATTATCAAAAGAAGGTGTAATGAAAGAATTACACGATGCTAAATTAGCTGCAAAATCAGAAAAAGCACCTGTTGCTAAAAAAGAAAAAACAGTTAAAGCTGCTAAACCAGCTGCGAAAAAAGAGGCGACTGCAAAAAAGTAGTTGCTAAGAAAGTTGAAGTTGAAGTTAAAGAAGAAGAGACTCACGCTTTCTTAGATTCATTAGAAGGTAAATATGAAGAACACTTAGAAAAAGAAGATGTTCAAAAAGTTACTGAAGATGGTAAAAAATTATCAGCTGCAGAAAGAGCTAAGTTAGATGGTTCAGATTCAATCCAAGAAGAAAGATCAGAATTACAAAAACACGCTAACAAATTACGTTCAATGGCAACTGAAAAAGAATTATCAAAAAAATTAACAACAGTTAATTTAAGAGATATGACTAAAAAAGAACTAATCAAATACATGAAATCAGTTCGTACAGCTTTAACTAAATAGTTAAAACTAAAATAGTTAAAATTGGCTTTGTTCTTTAAACCCAAAGTTCAATTTAGATAGTGAGGTATTTATGAATTTAGAAAATGATTTATTAAATATCGGATCTATTGTTAATACTTTTGGAACTAAAGGAGTTGTAAAAATACTTTTAAATGAAGGGGTTACTATTATCTCTGAACTTGATGGTATTAAACTCTTGTTTACAAAAAGTTCTTCAGGAGCTCTTCAACCTTTAAGAGTTGAATCAATTGAAGAAAAACCAGGTCACTTATTAGTAAAATTTATTAATATGAATGATATAAACGATGTTATTAAACTTAAAGGTTATAGCATTTATGCACTTATTTCTGATGATGCATTCGGTCAAGAACTATCTTATTTAGATTTTAAAGTCTTTTATAAAGATGAAGAAGGAAAAATATTGGATGTTATGGATAACGGGGTTCAGGATTTAATTAAAGTTGAGTTTTCTCAATCTAAACCATTCTGAGTACCAGTTGTTGATAAATTCATTGAAGATGAAGATATCGAAAATGCGATTATTAAACTTAAAGATATTGAGGGGTTAAAATAATGAAATATTCAATTATTACTTTATTTCCTGGAATCATTAAGAGTTACATTTCAGAATCAATCATTAAGAAAGCTGCAGATAAATCATTAATAGAATTAGAAGTTGTTGATTTAAGGGATTTTACAGATTTACCACATAATCAAGTTGATGAATATCAATATGGTGGTGGTAGAGGAATGGTTATTATGCCAGATCCTGTTGTAAAAGCTATTGAATCAGTTAAAACTGAAGGTTCAATCGTCATCTTAACAACTCCTCAAGGAAAAACTTGAGAGCAACAAGATGCAAAAGATTATAGTAAAGATTACAATCACATAATTATCCTTTGTGGTCATTATGAAGGTTTTGATGAACGTGTTCTTAAATATGTTGATGCGGAAGTGTCAATTGGAGATTACGTTTTAACTGGTGGTGAATTACCAGCGTTAATATTACTAGATTCAGTCACAAGACTGCTTCCGGGTGTTATTAACAAAGAATCACATGAACAAGAAAGCTTCGAAAATAATCTTCTAGATTACCCGGTTTATACTAAACCAGTTGATTTTAGAGGAGATAAAGTTCCAGACGTTCTATTAAGTGGACATCATGCAAATATTCAAAAATTCCGTGATGAACAACAATTAATAGCAACATTTAAAAAGCGACCCGACTTAATTGACGAGTCAAAATTAAACAAAGTTCAATTAGAACTATTAAAACAATTAAACTCGAAAGGAGAAAATTAATCATGGCAACACAAAACACAAAAACAATGAAATCAAAATATGACTTAGTTAACAATCAATTACGTTCTGATCTACCTGACTTCACTTCAGGAGATACAATTAGAGTTGACGTAAAAATTAAAGAGGGAGAAAAATTCCGTATTCAATCATTCGAAGGTTTAGTAATTAAAACTCAAGGATCAGGAATTACTTTCTCAGTAGTTGTTAGAAAAATGTCAAACGGTGTGTTCGTGGAAAGAACTTTCCCATTACACTCACCAATTATTGATAAAGTTACTACTATCAAACGTGGTAGAGTACGTCGTTCAAGAATTTACTACATGAGAAATCTTACTGGTAAAGCTGCAAGAATTAAAGAAATTATTCCTGCAAAATCAGCTAAAAAATCAGCAAAATAATTTAAACTGATTTAGATTAATTAAAAATGAGCTTAGGCTCATTTTTTTATTTACCTGTATATCTTTTTATATAAGTAGAAAAAAGTTATAATTAAATAATACGAAAGAATGAGGACATAACCATGAGTGCTGAATTTAACTGATTCCCTGGTCATATGAATAAGACCCTAAAAGAAATTGAAAAAAGAATTCCTGTTGTTGATTTAGTTATTGAAATTGTTGATGCTAGAGCTCCATATTCTTCACAAAACTTAACATTTAGAAAAATCTTAAAAAATAAACCGGTTTTATATGTTTTATCTAAAGGTGATTTAGCTGATCCTAGTGTTACTAAATTATGAATTGAACACTTCAAATCTAATGGACATACTGTATTCTTATTAGATGATAGAAATAAAAACATCGTTAAAGATTTAATTAAAGCAATTGACCAAGCAACAATTATTAAACAAGAAAAAGATAAATCTCGTGGATTAGTAAATTCATTAATTAATGCTTTAGTAATCGGAGTACCAAACGTTGGTAAATCAACATTCATTAACCGTGTTATTAAAGATAAATCTGTAAAAGTTGGTAATAAACCAGGAGTTACTCGTGGAATTCAAACAATTTCGCTTAACCAAAGAATTACTTTAATGGATACACCAGGAGTTTTACCTGGAAAATTAGAATCAGAAGCTACTGCTACAAACTTATGTGGAATCAACTCAATTAAAGAAGAAGTTTATCCAAAAGAAAGAGTTTCAGCTCGTTTAATGAGTTATATCTTTAACCACTATGAAGGTGTTGTTGAAAACTACTTCAAGATTTCTCCACACTTACAAAGACCAATTCAAATTGCAGATACTTACATACTATTTGAAATGATTGCTAAATCAATGAAGTGATATCTAACTGAAGATATGCCAGATGTTGAAAGAGTAATGACAGTATTTATGAGAAACTTAGCAAATGGAGTTATGGGTAAATTATCATTTGAAAAACCATTTGAGATTGTTCCTGAATTAATCGAAGAGTCTCACAAAGAAAAAGTTAAAATCATCGATGGAGATATCACTAAACAATGATAGATAACTCTAGAATAGATTTTGATAATCAAATCAGAAAAGATCACAACCTTGAAATAATATCTGGAAGTGATGAAGCTGGTAGGGGAGCAATGGCTGGACCTGTTGTGGTAGCGACCGTTATTCTTCCAAGTGATTATCAAAATCCTTTAATTAAAGATTCTAAGAAAATTAATGAAGTTAACCGTAATAAACTTTATGAAGAAATTATTAAGATTGCACTTGATTACAAAGTTGAGATATTTTCAGCACAGCAAGTTGATGAATTAAATCCGAAACGTTCTAGTGTATTGGGAATGATCAATTCAATTAAAAAGCTTAAAATTAAACCTGAAATTTCCTTAATTGATGGTGAGAAATTAACTGAAGATGGAATTAATTCAATTCAATTAATAAAAGGTGATGATAAATCTCAAACTATTGCAGCCGCTTCGATCATTGCAAAAGTTACGAGAGATCGCATGATGATTGAATATGCTAAACAATTTCCTAACTATGATTTTGATAAACATAAAGGGTATTGTACTAAAGGACATTATCAAAAATTAGATGAAAATGGGATAACTGAAATTCATAGAATTAGTTATAAACCTGTATATGAAAGAATAAAAAAGTAGTTTAAGCTACTTTTTTTGATTTTAATTTAAATTTCTTTTTGAAAATTGGTAAATAATTTTATTTTTTTCCTAAAACTATATGCCGAAAGGCACAAAAAAGGAGTTATATGAATCTAGTAAATATTATCGGTCAGTTAGAAGGTGATGCTGACATTGTATACGAATCTAAAAATGGAGAAAAACGTCTATACAAATTTACCATTAAAGTTCCGAAGAGCTTTAAAAACAAGGACGGCGAAATTTTAGATGATTATATTAATGTGAAAGCATGATCTAGTATCGTAGAAGATGATGGCATCTTACATGATCAAGCAGTAGTTGGAGTGGAGGGTAGAATTCAATCGTTTGCAAATAATGATATGAGTGCATATTACAATGAAGTTGTTGCAAACAGAATTCTATATTTAAATTAATGGATTGAGTATTATTATTTTTCACTTTGAAATATAATGGTGACTGAGAAAAGATTTACAAAGCTTTGGAAGCTAAAGAGAAAATTGAACCAGTAGATTTAGAAGAAATTAAAAAAACATATTCTGGAAATTTCTTAGCTATTACAAATCCTTTGTATCCTAATCATTTAAAACACTCAAACAATACAGTGAACCCAAAAAGTAAGTTTTTAATGTTATTTTAAAAGATTTTAGGGTCTTTTTTTATTTATTAAAAAATAGTACTATCTTACTATAGAAAAAAAAGTATCCATTTTTAAAAAGGGAGATTATGCCGGTAAGTAAATATAATAAGACATTTAAAATAAAAATTGCGAAACTGCACTTAGATAAAAAACTAAGCATGCGTTTTATATCTGAGAAATATAATATACCTATTTCCACGGTCTGAGGATATGTAGATAAGTATAAAAAAGGGATCTTTGATGATGGTAATGGTTTGAGAAAGAAGAAGAACCTTTTTCCCGATGAGAAATATAGGTTGTTAAAAATGAATTACGACTATCTTAAAAAAACTAATAAAGAAAAATTAATATATATAAAGTATATCTATGAAAATGACAAAACCAATCTAAGTATTAGTGAGTTATTAGACACTTTCGATATCAAAAAAAGTTATTGAGATAAATACAAAAATTTAGATTATAAAAAAGATGATCTGGAGCTATTGATTTTAATAAAAAAAATATTTGAGGATAGTTTAAATCAATTTGGATATAGAAGGATCACTGAAGAATTGAAAACAAAATATAATATAAATGTTAATCATAAAAAAGTGTATAGAATAATGAAGGAAAATGAAATTATATCAAATTATGTTATTAAGGCTAAAAAATCTTCTAGATATTCGAAAGCATCGAAAGAAAGTAAAGGCAAATTTCCAGATTTAGTTTTAAGAAAATTTTCTAGTTCTGAAGAAAGGTTCAAACTTCTATTTACTGATGTCACATATTTGATATTGAATGGTAAAAAAATGTATCAATCTTCGATTATGGATTCTTATAGTAAAAATATAATTGATTATAAGATAAGTGAAAGAAATGATATAAAGTTAGTTATGGATAATTTAAAATCCGCAGTAAAAAAAATAAAAAACAAAGGTTATTCAGTTGAGGGGATGATCATACATTCTGATAGAGGTTACCAATACACATCAAACGAATATGAAATTTTTAACCAAAAAAATGGAATATTAATAAGCATGGGAAAAAGTGGGGTTTGTGCAGATAACCTAGTTATAGAACAATTCCATTCAGAGCTAAAAAAAGGCACAATTCATAATAACAAATTTGAAACTATGGAAGAATATATTTTATTTGTGCATAAATGAATGAAATGATATATGAAGTATAAAGATAAAAAATTTGAATTATCTAATAAAAACAAAAACTCACCTAGAAATAAATTTGTATCAAAAGAATATGATCAAAAAACTTTTTTTGAATTAATAAATAATTTAAATGTGGAGGATTATCTATGGCAAAACAAATAAACTCTGTATTGAAAAACGCTATAATAAAAGAATGAGAAAAAACAGGGAAATCTTCTTATAAATTGGCAGATCAATTCTCTATTTCGAAATCATCAGCACATTATATAATCAAGAAACACAGGGATAATGCGAATGGAATATCTGCAAATCAATATGAAAAAAGAATTAGGCACTTGATGGATTTTTTAAATTTAAAAAGAATCGGTAAAAATAAATAAAATATTTCTAAGTTTGATGCGTTAGTAAGAATAAAATCTTTGGATAAAAATATTATAGTGAAATAAGTATGGATTCTACAATACCTTCAACTCTATCGATTAAAAATCCAGTTATTTCTCAAAACCTTGAGCAGTTGAATATAAGTGCTTAAATGATTTTAAAAAACTTAAAATTATATTGGGTCCCAAAAAGTATAAATAAAAAAAGAAAAATCATTTTTTATTTAGAAGTTAAATACATTTTCAAATAAAATTAACATATATTACTTATTTGAAAAGAATAAAAAAGGAGGATATTATGGATATAGTTACAGTACTACCAGAATTGATAGAATCAGCTGGAGCGGTAATTAAAATTGTATATGAAGCTGTAGAATTTTTTAGCAAAAATAAAAATAAAATTTCTAAAAAGAACTCTAAATTATTATTAAATTGAATTGAAGAACAAAAAATAATAGAAAGGATAAAAGCGGTTGAAATTTTAGATGTTGATAAAGCTCAAAACATTTCCGCATCTATTGGACAATATATGTTTAACATATATCTGGATCCTTATCTTAATTTAAAAAAAGATATAATAAGATATGACTTTGATAACTTTATAGAAAATATAGAACATATTAGCTTTTATAACCAAATTACTTCTAAAGATATTGTATTCTTAAAAAATATTGTAAAAACTAGAGATAGATTACTAGTTATTAAAGAAGAATTTATTGAAGCGTATAAAACAAAGATGACTGATGATTCTAAAGTTCGATTTGAAAAAACTATTAACTCACATTACCCCGATTTACTGAAGTCTGGATTTCACGAAATTAAAGTTATTAGTTATAAAAATATAGAATATAAAAATAGTTCATTTGCTAATCCTAGTGTTATTTTCCAAGAAACAGAAGTAGAGAGAATGAATGGACATTTCGATCTCCCATTAGACAAAAAATATACAATAGTGGATTTTAATGATGTAACTATTGATTTAGAATATCATGATTACATTGAAGATTCTGAAGAAATTATATTTAGATTAGAATTTTCTGGACTGATAAAAACAGCGAGCTACGGTGCTACTTTTGGACCCGCAAAAAATAGTTATTTTTATTTAACCAATAAAGGTCTTAAATTTTTAGAATTTATATATGGAAAAACATTTTATTAATAACAAGTTGAGAGATAATATCACTCCATTGTATTTCCGTCTAATAAACAATATTGGTTGTATTTCGTGCGAAGAATATTGTTATAATTTAAAATTTAATAATAATTAATAATTCTACTGTACATAGAACTGAATTTAAGAATATTAAAGAATATTTAATAAATCTTTTATAAGATAATTAAATAAGATAAAATTAAATTCAGAGGTATTTATGAAAAGTAATGTTCTAGATCAATTTTATACAAATCCAATAATAGCTAATGCTTTAGTTAAAAAAACATTTGAATTATTTCCTTCAATTAAAAAATATGTATTTCTTGAGCCATCAGCAGGAACTGGCAATTTTATAGAATCATTGATTTTATATGGAGTACCAAAAAATAAAATTAAAGCCTATGACTTAGAACCTAAAGCTAAAAATAATTTAGGTGTTAAAATACATAAAAAAGATTATTTTGATTTAGTTATTAAAGAGAAAAAAATGGTAACCATTGGTAATCCCCCATTTGGAGTAAGAGGGTCACTAGCTTTAGATTTTTTAAATAAAGCTTTAAATGAATCTGATTTAGTTGTAATGATATTACCTAATATTTTTAATAGATATAGTGTTCAATCAAAAGTTGATAAGGATGCTAAATTGATTTTTTCTCAACAATTACAGGAAAAATCTTTTATACTGGATGATAAAAGTTATGGTGTAAAGTGTGTTTTTCAAATATGAACAAAAAAGATCAATACTTACAACAAAGATTTAAGAATAATTGACAAACCTATGATAAAACATCCCGATTTCGATACATGAATACACAATAACACAAAAGGTACACTTAAATATTTTGATAAAAAGAAATATGGTTGAGACTTCGCTGTTGTAAGGCAAGGATTTTATGACTATGGTGAGAAAATAACAAATCCAAAAAAACTGATACAAAATCGACAATATTTTTTTATTAAATACAATACACCAATTGCAAAAGAAATAATTGAGCAGATTTCATTTGAAAAATTGAGCAAAACCAATACACAGGTACTTGGCTTCTCTACATCAGATTTTGTTAAAGAATATAGAATACTTAAAGGGGAAATAAAATAATGTTATATAAACTATTCGAAAATATTTTAGAAAATAAAGATGTTTATACATCTGCTAATGATGGTACAAGATTTGAAGACAAATTAAGATCTAGGCTAAGAACAAATTTTTCTGAATTTAAAAAAAATGATATTTTTAATTTAGAAGGAATAGCTAAGAAAACAGCTGAAAAAAAATACAAAGAACTTAAAGAAAAGATATTATCTAAAAGCTCGGTTGAAATAGTTGAAAACCCTTTTGGTAAAATTGATAATTCATTTATATTTCAACCATATGGTTCTCAAAATTTTCCCGACTTCTTAATTTTCACAAATGGATTTGTAATACCTGTGGAAGCTAAATTTTCAACTAATGAAAAAGAGGGGTCAAACAAACCAACAGAAAATTCAAAGCCGATGTGAAATTCGAATCTTCCTAAAGCGAATGCATTGTATATTTATGGTATAGCTGGTCTAAACATCACGTTTTTTATAGGTTCTGATGTTCTTTGTCAGGAGACTAGAGAAAAGCTATTGGGTTTTTGAGATAGATTGATAGAAGGTGATTTTGGTAAGATTTTCATCGAGGAAATAAAAATGTCAGAAAATCCTTTCGGATTTTATCCATACATAAGAAAAGCTTATGATCAAAAATTGACAGCATCTACATACACGTATAAAACTAAAGAAGGGGATATAAAAGTAGGTATCGAATCATTCTTTAGTGACGGTTCAAAACAAAGGGAACAAAATCTTATTATTTTTTTAAAAAACATAGAAGATAAAAAATAATATAAACTTTATTATATTCTTATCCTAAAAAAACACTCCTTAAGAGTGTTTTTTTATTAATTCTCATATTGGTTTTACAATTTATATACAATAAAAGGCGCTAAAAAAAGAGCCTAAGCTTTTCTTTTAGCGGAACACTTGTTCACATACTTAATTCCCAAAGTTATCTTTGATTAATTTAAGTATACTTCCCCACCTTTGAAAAGAATAAGCTTTTTTACTAAATAGCAACTTTTTTAATTTTAATTTTTTTATCTACCTAATGTTTTTTATTTGCCTACTTTTTGGGGTTCATTCTACAACCACCATTCGTGATTTTCTTTGATGGTTCAATATCATTATTAACTTCGTATCACCAAATAATTTCTTGTGTATCAGGAAATGAATACAATGATTATGGTTTATGAAGTATGAAAAAAATGGTAAAAGGATTAATCAAAGAAAATAGAATACTACTAATTGACTATGAAGATGGTCTAAGTAATGAAGTAATAGAAAATGTTATAGAAAGAAACGGCAGAGTCATAATCTTGATAAAGGAACACTTGACTGATTTTATTTATAGAAATACAGAACTCATAAATAAAGTAAGAAGTATAGATTACCTATTAATTAGTGAATCTGATGCAAATGTTTTAGACAAAGAAACAAACATGACAAACGAAAATGAAAACAAATCGAACACACAAACAAAAGATGCAGAATCAAAATCACAATCGAATCTTAATAAAAAAGTTTTTCCACATAATGAAGACATTCCTGATCAAAGGAATAATCTCCATCCTGAGGCAAATCCTCCTCTTAGTAAAAAAGACCATTCAAATACATCTAAAAGATTACAAGTTGGTTTATCAAAAGCTTTATTATTCTTACAAAATAGTGCTGAACCTAGTGTAAAAGATATTTTATATCTTGGCTTGGAAGAAGGTAAAGAGGTATTTTCTATTCCTGAAGAAATCAAGTCAAAATACATTGGCGGCAATTCATTTATAAGACAAGGAGCTAAGCTAACTTCTGATGTAAAAGATATATTAAATGATCTTTAAAAAGTATAATAAAAAAACTCACTTTATGTGGGTTTTTCATATATTAAAAGAACCTCGAAAGTGATAAAATCATTTTAATATATAAGGAGGGTTTTATATGTTAGAAAAAGAACAAGTTGAACATGAACAACAAAAGCATGATGCTGTAATTGAAGAAACTTTCTCTGCCGCTAAAGGTGATGCTGAAAAAATGATGGCAATCGAAGAGCAAGAAAGACAATTAGCAAAAGCTGGTAAAAGTTCATTCTTCAAATTAGTCTTCAAGTACATGATTAAAAATAAATTATGAACTGTAGGTATTTTGGTATCTGTTATTATAAATGCTGTTTGTACAGCAATGGGTCCAAAAATTATTCAACAACTTATGATCTCTATTACTGATACTAATGGAACAATGACTGCTGAAGCAGCAAAAATCTGATGAGGTATTAGTTGACAAGGGGTTATCGGAATTCAAGTTGGGGTAATTTTATTGATGGGAGTAGCTATTTATACTTCTCAATGAATTGCTGGAATGTTAGGGAAACAAATCGAAATCGATTTGAGAAATGACATAGTTAAAAAATTAGTAGAGCTAGATATGGCTTACTATTCAGATAAAAAAATTGGGGAAATCTTAACTAAAGTAGTATCAGATACTCAAATCTTAGGAGATCAAACTGGAATTATCCCAGTTACTTTCTTAACTGCAGTATTAACACTATTCTCATCAATTATTGTTATGTTAACAATCGATTGAAGATTATCACTGATTACTGTGGGGGTATTCTTATTGATATTTGCGTTATTCGCACTTTCATACTTACCACTTAAAAAACTAATTTACAGAATTCGTGAAGCTATCACAAGAATCAACGGTGATGTTATTGATAGAATCAATACTGTTAAATTAATTAAAGCTTCAGGAACTGAAGAATTTGAATCAAGAAGATTCGAAGAATTACATGAAGAGTACTATGGAAAATATAAACAACTTAACTTGTCACAATCAGTTATGATGTCTATCTTATTCTTAGGGGTAAACAGTATCCAAGTTATCATGATTGTAATTGCTGCTGCAATTTACAAAAATGATTCCCCAGGATTATTAATTATTCTTCCTTCATTAATTACAAGTATTGGAATGATGATTGGGCCAATTATGGCTTTACTAAGAGTTATGGTTGGGTTAATGCAAGCCACAACTTCTGCACAACGTATTGATGAAATTTTACAAGTAGAAGCAAGAATTGATAATGGTTTTGAAAAACAAGAAGGAATCGTAATTGATAAAATTGAAGGTGATATCTACTTTAAAGATGTAACTTTCTGTTATCCTGAAAAACCAGATAAAGTTATCCTGCCAAACTTTGACTTTACCCTAAAAGCTGGTAAGTCATATGCCTTCGTTGGAGAAACTGGAGCTGGTAAATCAACAATCTCAAGATTATTATTAAGATTCTATGACCCAACAGAAGGTCAAGTGTTAATTAATGATGGAATTGATCTAAAAGATGTTTACTTATCAAGTTACTTAAACAACGTTGGTTATGTTGAACAAGAACCATCAATTCTATTAGGGAACATTTATGACAACGTAAGATACGGAAGATTTGATGCTACTGATGAAGAAGTAATTGAAGCATGTAAAAAAGCTGAATTAGACGGATTAATTCAAACATGACCAGATGGATACAACACAATCCTTAGAGAAAGAGGGTTCATGTTATCTGGTGGTCAAAAACAACGTTTAGTAATTGCTAGAATGTTCTTAAAAGATCCACAACTATTGATTTTAGATGAAGCAACTTCTGCTTTGGATAACGTTGTTGAAAAAGAAATTCAAGCTAAGTTAGATGAATTGATGAAAGGTAGAACAACAGTTTCTATTGCTCACCGTTTATCTACAATTAAAAATGTGGATCACATCATTGTTTTAGGACCTGGAAAAGGGATTGTACAACAAGGTACATTCGATGAATTAAAAACTACACCAGGTCATTTTAAAAACTTATATGATGCTGGTCAATCAAAAAATGATAATAAATAGAAAGGGAGACTAAAATGCAAACAAATGGACAAAATGTTCAAAATGAACAAAAACAAAAAAAAGAACGTCAAAAATTTGATAGCCAATATAAATTCACTTGAGCTAAGCTAGGTAGTTTCCTTGGAATCATTTTTGAAGAAGCTAAAAAGAATAAATTATTATTCATAACAATGGTATTTATGACAGCACTAGATTCAGTTCTTGCTGCATTATTACCAATTGCATCAGCTAGAATGGTGTCATTACTATCAGCTACTGATGCAAATCCAGCACCGGGAAATGCATTGAACTTCTTAGGTATGGATATGGTTTGAACTAGTTGAATTTATGTTTTACTAGTGATATTTGCCTTTATGTTAGTTGCAGAATATTTAACTAACTTTACAATCGGGTTATTTTCAGCTAAAGTTGAAGTAGCACAAAGAAATAAAATTTTAATTTCGTTAGTAAACCAAGAAGTTGATTTCTTCTTTGATCATGTTTCAGGGAATATTCTTACTAGATTAGTAGCTGATACTCAAGGATTATCATTAGGAATTCAACAATTCTTAACAAATATTATTTATTGTGGAGTTGGTCTAACAGCTGCCGTGGTAATTTTATTTGTAGAACAACATACTTTAATTGCAGCTGTTTCATTAGCTTACATGGCTGTTGTAATCTTTGTAGCAGTATTAATCTTTATTCAATTCAGAAGAAGAATGATCACTGCCTTTGACATTAAACGTGATGTTGACACAGATATGACAGATAGAATTGGTAATATTTCATTAATTAAATCATCTGGATTAGAAATGTATGAAATTGATCGTCTTGGAGCTATGAATGAGAAATATAACAGAGCTGGTGACAGTACTGTTAGATGATCTGCAGCCTTAAACCTTTGAGTTTCAATGGGTACAGGTTTCTTATCAACATTCATAATCATCATTGCAGCAATTAGATTTGTAAATGGTGATACAACAATCTATGCATCATTAACTTTAGCTTTACCATTGGTATCACAAATGGTTATTTCTATTGTTATGTTAGTACCAACTCTTAGAGCTGCTACACGTGCATCAAACTGTGCTGATAGAATTGGTGAATTAACTGAACCAATTCCAGAAATTCAACCAAACGTGGACGGATTCCAAGTTGAATCTATTGAAACTGTTGAATTTAAAAACTTAGATTTTGCTTACCCTAAGAAAAAAGACAAAATTATTTTACCTAACATCAATGTTAAATTTGAAAAAGGTAAATCATATGCCTTTGTTGGAGAAACTGGTTCAGGTAAATCTACAATCGCTAGATTACTATTAAGATTCTATGATCCATTAAATGGTGAAGTTATCATCAATGGTAAACATAACTTAAAAGATATTAATATGCCAGCATACTTATCACATATTGGATATGTTGAACAAGAGCCACAAATTTTCTTTGGGGATTTCTTTGATAACATTAGATATTCAAAAATGGAAGCAACCGATGCTGAAGTTATTGCAGCATGTAAAAAAGCTAAATTGCATGACTTTATCATGACATTACCTGAAGGATACAATACAATCTTAGGACAACGTGGATTCTTATTATCTGGTGGTCAAAAACAACGTTTAGTAATTGCTAGAGTATTCTTGAAAAACCCTGATTTAGTGATTTTGGATGAAGCAACTTCTGCTTTAGACAATATTGTTGAAAAAGAAATTCAAGCTCAATTAGATGAACTTGTAAAAGGTAAAACAAGTATTACTATTGCTCACCGTTTATCAACAATTAAAAATGCTGATGTAATTATCGTTTTAGGTGCTGGAACAGGAATTGTTCAAACTGGTACTTATGAAGAGTTAATCAAAGTTGAAGGTCACTTCAAAAAATTACACGAAGCTGGATTAATGAAATAGGAGAGACTATGAAAAAAATTAATATTATTGGTGCAGGTCTTTCTGGTTCAGAAGCGGCTTACCAATTGGCAAAAAAAGGTTACTCAGTTAACCTTTTTGAAGTTAAAAAACTAAAAAGAAACCCAGTTCAAGTAACTGATAATTTTGGAGAGTTGGTTTGTTCTAATTCATTACGTAGTGATGATTTAGGGAATGCTGTCGGAACTCTAAAAGAAGAAATGAGAATGTTAGATTCTTTAATTATTAAGGCAGCTGAATTCGCAAGAGTTCCTGCTGGGGGTTCATTAGCAGTTGATAGGGATAAATTCTCGGGATACATTACAAATGAAATGAATTCTAACCCTTTGATTAATGTTATTGATCAAGAAGTTGAAAAAATTGATCGTGATGCAATTACTTTAATTGCTTCGGGTCCTTTAACAACTGATAAATTGCAAAAAGAAATAAATGAAATTTTAGGAAATGATGATTTCTACTTCTTTGATGCTGTAGCTCCAATTATTGCAAAAGATTCAATTAATATGGATATTGCCTTCCGTAAGAACCGTTATGAAAAGGGTGAAACTGAAGATTACATCAATTGTCCTATGAATAAAGAACAGTATGAAAAATTCTACAATGAGTTAATTAATGCAGAAACTGCAATTGCACATTTAGAAGAAGATCAAACTTTGAAATACTTCGAAGGTTGTATGCCAGTTGAGGGAATGGCTAAACGTGGAGAAAAAACTCTATTATTTGGTCCTATGAAACCTCAAGGCTTAAGAAACTTAGATGGAACAAACAATTATGCTGTAGTGCAACTTCGTCAAGATGATGCTAAAGATTCACTATACAATATAGTTGGTTTCCAAACTAACTTAAAATGAGCTGAACAAAAAAGAGTATTTAGTTTAATTCCGGGATTGGAAAATGCTGAATTTGTTAGATATGGAGTTATGCATAAAAATAACTTCATCAATTCACCTAAATTATTAAATAAACACATGCAATTAAAAGATGCTAAAGATATTTTCTTTGCAGGTCAAATTACAGGGGTGGAAGGATACGTTGAATCAACTGTTTCAGGTATCTTAGCAGCTCTTAATATTGACAAATACATCAAAGGTGAAGAAATGGTTTGTCCACCAAGTTCGACAGTTACGGGGGCTTTAATTCATTATATAAATAATGCTAGTTCAACTAACTTCCAACCAATGAAGGCAAACTGAGGTATTGTTGATGAAATTGATATCGATAAACGTCAAGGTAAACCTGCTAAAAAAGAAGCTTATTCAAAAAGAGCTTTAGAAGAAATGAGAAAATTCATTGAATTAATATAAGAAGGAGGATTTATGTTAAATAAACAAGATTCAGTATTTTGAGCTTACTTCAACGAGTATGCTAAAAATACATTAAATCCGATTTATAAAAGAGTTACGATCGATCTTAAGAATAAGGTCAATGAAATTTTCAACGTAGCTTATTATGGAATCTTCCAATATCAAATGAAAAAGGGTGAACCCCTTTTATCTATTAGTCCTGAGATAATTCAAGAACTATCAAATTACATAATAGATAACTATTTCTTACTTTTTAAATTCAGTTATCAAAATAAGGAAGCTAAATCTAAATTTAGTGTTTCAAATGAAAGTGATTTATTGTTCATTGAAGAAACTATTGAAGATATTATTATTCCTTTTGTGAATTCAAATATGTTCTCTAATTGTCGTCAATTTTTAAAGAAAGATAATGCGGCATTTACATTGCTTGCCAATTTGGCTTTTAAACATGAATTTGATACTAACTTCACAAATGATGAAGATGTTAAGAGAATTTATCATGGTTTGGCATACCCATTACTAATAACTATGTTATTGGTTGATGTTACTAAACCAGATGAAATGTATAACAAAGTAAAAAGATTTTTCACATTTGAAAATGTTGTTCGAGCTATTCAAGTTGGACGTCGTCTTAGCGAAGAAGAACGTGAATATATTAAACCAGACTTAGAAGTAATGAATAACGAAGAAGATTATCATAGCTTCATTGTTAATTTTCAAATTGAAAATTGAGAAAAAATGGATTTAAATACTCGTTATAAATACTTATTTGAATTATCGAAATTCACAGCATTATTCTTAAAAGATAACATCAAATCAATTACTGCATTTGGTAACGGGGAAGAGGTTCTTGAGCTTATCTATAACTATTTACCAAATGTAATAGCAGCTGATGAAGAAGAGGGTATGACAGTTGCCTTCAACTCACTTGATATTGAAAAGAGTAATACAACCACATTCATGCTTTCATATTTAAATAAAGATTATGATTTTTATAAAACAATCAATCATATTGTAACTATAAAAGAGTACAAGAAGATGAATTGAGATGCTGACAAGTTGATTGGTATTACAAACTTAACTAAATATGCCTGCACTTATTTAGAGCTTGTTAATAAGCTAAAAAGAGGTAATGGAATCATTGGTGACTTTTTAATTGAAAATAAAAAGGTGGGAATTGTAAATACTTTGAAAATCTATGAAGAAACTGATAGTGATGGTTATGTTATGAAATATAAAAATATCAAATTCAACGATATTGAACTTGATATCAAAAATTTAGAACACTTAATTCAACCTTCTCCTCGTTTTGTAGAATTGGTTGATACTCATTCTGAAATCAGTGTAATGCTTAGAGTTATTTCGCTAGTATTAGCACTTGAGCCAAAAGCGGCTCGTGATTTTGGTTATGCATGACAAATGCTTGTCAAATATTACATCATAGCTTTTGGACCTTATAAAAAACAAGTGCCAGTTTATGATAAAAACTCATTCAAAAAAATTGAAGCTAAAGTTGAAAAACTACTAGATCAATATGAATGATTGAAACAAAAAGACAAAGTTATTGACTCACTTTACTTAATTTATAAGTTAGCAAACTTTAAAAACTAATAATTTGTAAAAAATTATTAAAAAATATTTTAATTCTGTATTAAAAGTGGTATATTTTTAATATGGTATTAATCATGCCCATGTAGCTCAGTTGGATAGAGCACGCGCCTTCTAAGCGTGAGGTCGGAAGTTCGAGCCTTCTCGTGGGCACCACTTAAAAAAGAACGTCATGCCTCGGCATGTTTTTTTTATATTTTATGAAAGGTAGGAATAGAAAATGAATTATTATGAAGAACTAATTTTAGAAATTAAAGAATTATTAGAACAAAAGAATTATGAAGAATCATTGAGATTGATTAATGCAGAATTAACTATGCCTTATATTCCTGCTGATACTGAAATTCAATTATTAGAATTTAAACAACAAATTATAAATATCCAAATGGAAACAGTGAGAAATAGTGGTGCCAAAAACTTTTCAGTTGAACAAATCAAAGAAATGTTAAATAACAAAAATGATGCAGTTGAACAAACAATAGCAATTAATAATATTGCAAATATTAATGCGAGATTGATCTTAGAAGATATTAAGAATTATTTACTTGAAGAGGATAATTCTTTTGAAAACAAAACTTTCCTAATATTAGCTCTAAGTGAGCAAAAATTAGATGAAGTTTTAACTATCAATAAGTATGAAGAGATTACAATAAATCCAATTGATATTGATGTTGTAGAATACCAAAATAAATTAGATAAGGTCGCTAATTTAATTGACTCTACATTAGGGCAAGAGAATCCTTCTTTAGCTCAAATTTCAAATACTATATTATTTACTTATTTCTTAATGAAATTCCCTAAAATTGACTTAGAAGATGATAAAAACCTAGCAGGTGCAATCATTTTACTAACTCACGAAATCAGCGGATTAGAATTTAATGAAATTGAGTTGAATAAATGATTAGTTTTTGATTTAAATCAAGTAAAATCATATATGGTAGATATTAAAGAATGTGGGGTTTTACAAGATGGATACAATTGAGTTCAATAGCGATTATTACGAATCATTTAACGATTATAATGATTTAATGGTTCAAGCCTTTGGAATTGGTTGTTCATTGTGTGAATCACCAGAAATTACTTTCGTTCATAAAGGGCACCCAACACCAATTGGGATGTTAATCAAAGAACAAGGTAAAGACCTATCAGATAAAGAAGTAGAAAAATTAATTGCAAAACCTTTAGAAGAATGACAAATCTTTGATGATTCAAATTCTGACGAAAGTATCGCAACCTTCTTATGTGATGAATGTTTTAATACATTAGAAAATAACTAAGGAGGAAATAAAGAATGAAATTTATTGATACAGCTAAATTTACAATTAGAGCCGGAAAAGGTGGAGATGGAGCAGTAAGTTTCCACCACGCCCTATTCGTACCAAATGGAGGTCCAAATGGTGGAGATGGTGGAAATGGTGGAGATGTTATCTTCGTTGCTGACGGAGGAAAACACTCATTACTAGATCTTAAATTACAAAAAGTATATGCTGGAGAAGATGGTGGAAAAGGTGATATCAAAAACATGCACGGTGCTGCCGGGGATGAAAAAATCGTTAAAGTTCCAGTTGGAACATTAATCATTGATATTGATGGAGATGTTATCTTAGCCGATCTTGATGAAGATGGTAAAAGAGTTGTTGTTGCTCGCGGAGGAAAAGGTGGAAAAGGGAACGCTCGTTTCGCCAACTCACGTAACAAAGCTCCAACAATCTTCGAAGCTGGTGAACCAGGACAAACTTTCAATGTTAAAGCTGAATTAAAAGTTTTAGCTGATGTTGGTTTTGTTGGGTTACCAAATGCTGGGAAATCAACATTATTAAGAGCTATCTCAAACTCTAAACCAGAAGTTGCAGATTATGCCTTCACAACATTAAACCCTCAACTAGGGGTTGCAAAAGCAAGAGATGGTTCAACATTTACTGTAGCTGATTTACCTGGTTTAATCGAAGGTGCTTCACTTGGTAAAGGGTTAGGACACCAATTCTTAAAACATATTGAAAGATGTAGAGTAATTTGTCACGTTTTAGATATGTCAGGGAATTATGGACAACAAGATGTAATTAAAAATTACGAAATGATCAGAAATGAATTAAAAGAATATAATTTAAAACTTGATGATAGAGTTGAAATTATTGTTGCTAATAAAATGGACTTAGATGAAGCTCAAATTAACATGATGGATGAAAATATCATTAACTACTTTAAAGATAAGAATATGATTCAAGTTTCAGGACTAAATAGAGACAATACTGAAGAATTATTAACAGCAATTGCTAAAGAATTAGAAACCGCTAAATACATTCCATTATGAGAAATGGATGGAGAAGTTGATACCGATGTTAGAATCTATACTCTTGAAGAAGAAGCTGAAGACATTCAAATTATCAACCGTGGTAATGGTAGATGAGAAATCGCTGGAGATACAGTATTCAAAATTTACCAAAAACTACCTATTTGAACAAGTGATAACTTATTACTATTCAATGAAAAAATTAAAAACCTTGGAGTTTACGATCAATTAAGAGAACGTGGAATCGGTAAAGGTGATATTGTTAAAGTATTCGAATATGAACTAGAATGAATGGATTAATTTTATGAAAAAATTAGAAAATTACTTAGATTACTTAGTTGAGTATATTCAAGATACAGTTAAAGCAGCTGGAGCTAAAGGGGTTATTGTTGGAATTAGTGGTGGAATTGATTCTGCTGTTGTTGCTAACTTAGCTAAAAAGGCATTCCCAAATGATTATTTAACTGTATGAATGCCAATCAACTCAAGTCAAGAAGATCTTGATTGTGCAAATGAATTAGTTGAAAGAAATAATTTAAAATCAATTACAGTTGATTTAGAAAATACTTTCTCAGCTTTTAAAGGTTCTTTTGAACAATTAGATGCTGAACCAACTCTATTGGCGCTTTCAAACTCAAAAGCTCGTTTAAGAATGACTACTTTATATAATATTGCTCAAACAAAAGGTTATTTAGTTCTTGGAACAGATAACATGGATGAATGACATATTGGATATTTCACAAAATTTGGTGATGGAGGAGTGGATGTTGTTCCAATTATTCACTTATTGAAATCTGAAGTAAGAGAAGCTGCAAGAATTTTAGATGTTCCTGAATCAATCATTAATCGTGCTCCAACAGCAGGTTTATGAGAAGATCAAACAGATGAAAAAGAAATCGGTTTTTCATATGATAGAATTGATGCATATTTAATGGGACAAGATAACGCTCCAGATCTTGTAGAAAGAATTGAACACTTACATAAAGTTAGTGAACATAAACGTAATATTGCTGCAAGTCCGAAGCCATTTAAAAGATAAATATAACAACCATTAAAAGTGGTTGTTTTTTTATTAAATGATAAAATATATTTAGGTTTATGTAAGAAAGTGAGGAAATTGTATGATACCAAATGCCGGAATTAACATTTTCCAACAAGACATTAGTTTTGATGTTATCTTTTATACATTCGTAGCATTAGCAGCATTTGCTTTGTTGATTTATATTTTAAATATGATATTCCGAAAAAATAAATATCGAAAAGTTGAAAAAACAAATAATGTTGAATTAATCAAAATAACAACAAATGAAAAACAAAAAAACTTAATTGATGATGAAATAAAATCAATAATTAAGGATAGAAAAATACAAGTATTAGCAACGGAGGGGGAATAATATGAGAGATTATAATGGTAACGAAATCAGTAACTTCACAGAAAATGGTGAAGTAAGAATTGATAATGGATATAACCAACAAGGTCAACGATTTGATCGTCCATTTCGTGAATTAACACCCAACTTTTCGAAGAAGGAGTTAGATTCAGTTGAAATCCCGAGAGAAATTGCTAAAGAAATTAAATTTGAAAAATTTAGAATATTTGGAATTCTTTTCATTGGATTTATCATAACTTTTATTTCTATATTCTTCATGTGTCTGGATTTAATAAAAATCGAGGGTAAAGATAACTTCTTGGGTATGAATCCTGATTATGTTCCTTCATATGTAGGGATGATGTTCTTATTAGCTTTAGGAATAGTGATGTTGTTAATGGGTATTGTTGATCAAGGGCATATCTTAAAAGATGTTAAGAGATACAAAGCTGATTTAATTATGGGTCGTGAAAAAATCCCATATTTCATTAAAAGAAATTATAAAGCATTATTAGCTAGACCAATTTATGTAAATTGAGCTGCATTCTTCATCTACATCTTTGGTGGTATTACAATCGGAATCATGTATGCAGTACAAGCAATCTCAAAAGGGAGCGTTAATATCAAAACCGAAATCATCATCATGATTTCAATTGAAATAGCTACATTAATACTTCATGTACTTTCATTAATCTTTAATAGGGCTAGAATGGGTAATTTACACGTGTATTACGACCGTGACATCCTTCCCTTTGAACAGATTAAGGATATCAAGAAAAGAGCCAACAGAACATGTTTAATTCTATTCTTCGGATTCTTAGCAGTTGTCCTATTCTTTATCATCATTCCAATAATGATTATTAGAAAACGGGATGGGAAATCAATAATTCCGTTCATATAATAACTAAGCACTAAGGTGCTTTTTTTAATGCTTTTGATAATTAGCACTCTTATGTTGTAATTGCTAAAATATGTTATATAATAATAAAGAATCATCGAAATGGTTCAAATATTTAGGAGGTATTTTATGGAATTTCAAGAAAAGGGAAATGAGACAAATGCATTAGAAAAATACACTAGAGATCTTACTCAAGATGCTAGGGATGGAAAGATAGATCCAATTATTGGAAGAGATGAAGAGATTTTAAGGGTTATTAGAATCTTATCTAGAAAAACAAAAAATAACCCCGTTTTAATTGGGGAACCTGGAGTTGGTAAAACTGCAGTTATCGAAGGATTAGCACAACGTATTGTAAAAGGTGATGTACCAAGTGTTCTTAAAGATAAAAAAATTTACGAATTAGACATGGGTTCAGTTATGGCTGGTGCCATGTATCTTGGAGATTATGAATCAAGAATTAAAAGTATTGTAAACGAAATTAAGAAAACTGATGGAGAAATTATTTTATTCATCGATGAGTTACACTTAATTGTTGGAGCTGGTAAAACTGGAAGTGGTGGAATGGATGTTTCAAACCTATTAAAACCAGCATTAGCTCGTGGTGAATTAAAAACAATTGGGGCAACAACTTTAGCTGAATATAGAGAATATGTAGAAAAAGATGCTGCGTTAGAAAGACGTTTCCAAAAAGTAATGGTTTTAGAACCAACACCTGAAGAAACAGTTTCAATTTTACGTGGTCTTAAAGACAGATTTGAAACATATCATGGAGTTAGAATTCATGATAACGCCCTAGTGGCTGCAGCTGAACTTTCAACTCGTTATATTTCAGATCGATTCTTACCCGATAAAGCGATTGATTTGGTTGATGAAGCATCAGCAACTATCAAAACAGAATTAGCTTCTGTTCCAACTGAACTAGATCAAATTAACCGTAAAGTTGTACAATTAGAAATCGAACGTTCAGCACTATCTAAAGAAAAAGATGATAAATCTAAAGAGAGATTGATTGAAGCCGAAACAGAACTTAAATCATTAAAAGCTAAACAAATGGAATTAGACGAAGAATGAGAAAAAGAAAAGGCTGAATTGGCAAAAATTAATGGGTTAAAATCAACAATTGAACAACTTAAAATCGAATTAGAGCAAGTTCAAAATGAAGCTAACTATGAACGTGCAGGGAAAATTCAATTCGATTTATTACCAGCAGTTGAAAGACAATTAGCTGAAGTTGAAAAGAATACAGATAACAAAATGCTAACAGAAGAAGTGACTGAACAAGAAATTGCGAAAATTGTTGCTCGCTGAACTGGTATTCCAGTTGATAAATTGGTAGCTGGTGAAAAATCTAAATTAATGAATTTAAAAGATGAATTGCAAAAATCTGTAAAAGGACAATACGAAGCAATTGATGTAGTTGGGGATGCTATTTTAAGAAGTAGAGCAGGAATTAAAGATCCTGAAAAACCAATTGGTTCATTCCTATTTTTAGGACCAACAGGAGTTGGTAAAACTGAAGTTGCAAGATCATTGGCTGAGTTAATGTTCAACTCATCTAAAAAAATGATTAGATTCGACATGTCTGAATATATGGAAAAACAATCTGTTTCTAAATTAATTGGATCTCCACCAGGTTATGTTGGATATGAAGAAGGTGGAAGATTAACTGAAGCAGTTAGAAGAAATCCTTATTCAATTGTTTTATTTGATGAAGTTGAAAAAGCACACCCAGATGTATTTAACGTATTGTTGCAAGTTTTAGATGAAGGTAGAATTACTGATTCACTTGGTAAAACAATTGACTTTAAAAACACAATTATCATTATGACTTCAAACTTAGGAAGTGAATACATGTTAAATGCCGAAAAAGCTGAAGATATAAATAAAGATTTAGTAACAAAAGAACTTCAAAAACATTTCAGACCTGAGTTCTTAAACAGAATTGATAACATCGTTATGTTCAATCCTTTATCAAAAGAAGTAGTTGTTGAAATTATTGATAAATTATTATTTGAATTGACAACAAGATTAGCAGAACAAAAATCATACTTCATTTCATTTACAGATGCTGCAAAATTCAAAATCTTAAATGACGGATTTGACAGACAATATGGGGCAAGACCTATTAAACGTTTCATTGAAAAGAATATTGAGACTTTACTAGCTAAAGCTATTGTTGAAGATAAAATAGAAGAAAACACTAAATACGTAATAGATGTTAATGAAAAAGGTGATTTTTCATTAGAATCATCAATTAAATTGAACTAATATTAGCAATATAATTGTTTGAGTGCTAAAATATTAAAGAATAGTGGTGAAAATATGTTAAAAGAAAGACAACAACAAATATTAAAAGTTATCGTACAAGAATTTATCGCAACTAACCAAGCTGTTGGTTCTAAACGAATTCTTGAATTACTAGATATTAAGGTTTCTTCAGCAACAATCAGAAATGAATCGGCTGCCTTAGAAGAAATGGGATTTTTAGAAAAACAACACACATCTAGTGGAAGAATTCCGTCAACAATGGGTTATAGATTCTATGTTGACAATCTGATGATTAGAACTGATAATGCTGAGTTAAAAGATTATCTTAAAAAAGTAATATTTGCTCGTGGTGTTGGGATAGACAATGTTCTTGATCAAGCTACAGAAATCATTAGTGAGATGACTAAGATGACTGCGATTGTTACAAAAAAAGATAACTTAGAAGAAGTTAAACTAAAAAAAATTGAATTGATTCCTTTGAATCAAAGTATGGCTTCTGTTATCTTTGCTCTTTCAAACGGAACTATTCAAACTAAAGTATTTAACTTAAACAATGTTTCATTAAATGATTTATCTATTTCAATTAAGTTGTTTTCTGATAACTTAATTGAAACAAATGTTGAAGATATCGAGACAAGAGCTCGTGAATTCAAACCATCATTGGAAGTTAGTGTTAAGAATTATGAGTATGTACTCCAAACATTCATTAACACAATCTTGCAAGGTAATGATGAAAAAAGAGAAATCGTTGGAATGAAATATATGTTAGAAAATCCAGAGTTTAATGACACACAAAAAATTAAAAATGTTATTAACTTAATGGAAAAAATGTCACCATTTGATTGATTTGATGTAACTTATGAATCAAATCAACAGATGAATAGAATTAGTACAAAAATTGGTAATGAAATTGGTGATGACACTGATGATATCGCGATTGTTGGTACTGAATTCAAAACTGAAGATGGTGGAACTACAACATTAACACTTGTTGGTCCTAAACGCGTGGACTACTCACAAGCCAACCAATTAGTGCAAATGTTGATTGATATTATAAATAGAGGCGAGGAAAGTTAAATGAACAAAAATATTCCAGAAGAAATTTTAGAATTAGTTAATCAACTTTCTGATGAAGTTGTAAAAGCTGATGAGACAGAAGAAACAAAACCTTCTGAGAGAGAAATCTTATTAGAATTTATCAACAAACAACAAGAACAAATTGAAGAATTAACTAAAAAAATTGAAGAAGAAGAATTAATGTATGCAGCTAAAGTTCAAACTTTAACTCGTAGACATAATGAAGAAAATACAAATAGTAGAAAATATGGTTCAGCAAGTTTAGCTGAAGATATTATTAAACCAATTGATTTATTCAAAAAAGTGTTGGCAGCTCCAGCACCAAGTGAAGAAGTTAAGAATTATTTATTTGGATTTGAAATGATCGCAAAACAATTGGAACAATCTTTAGAAAATAACGGAATCACAATGATTGAAGTAAAACCCGGAGATGAATTTGATTCAAACATCCACAACGCTAATGAGGCTGTTGAAGGAACTAAATTCAAAGAGAACCAAGTTGTTCAAGTTATTAGTAATGGATATAAAATTCATGATCGTGTATTAGTACATGCAATTGTAAAAGTAGCAAAATAATAAAGGAGATTTAAAATTATGGCAAAAGAAAAAATTATAGGTATCGATTTAGGGACAACTAACTCAGTTGTTTCTGTAATGGAGGGTGGACAACCAATCATTTTAGAAAACCCTGAAGGACAAAGAACTACAGCTTCAGTTGTAGCTTTCAAAAATGAAGACATTATTATTGGTGGGGCAGCAAAACGTCAAGCTGTAACAAACCCGAATGTTGTTATCTCAGTAAAATCAAAAATGGGATCAAATGACAAAGTGGATGTAAATAACAAACAATATACACCAGAACAAATTTCAGCAGAAATCTTACGTTATATGAAAAAATACGCTGAAGATAAATTAGGAGAAAAAATTACTAAAGCAGTAATTACTGTTCCTGCTTACTTCAATGATGCACAACGTAAAGCAACTAAAGATGCTGGTAAAATTGCTGGATTAGAAGTTGAAAGAATTATTAATGAACCAACAGCTGCAGCACTAGCTTATGGTTTAGATAAAAAAGACCAAGAACAAAAAGTATTAGTTTATGACCTAGGGGGAGGAACTTTCGACGTTTCTATCTTAGAATTAGCTGATGGAACTTACGAAGTTTTAGCAACAAGTGGTGATAACAAACTTGGTGGGGATGACTTTGATCAAAAAGTTATTGACTGATTAATTTCAAAAATTAAAGCTGAAGCAAACGTTGATTTATCAAATGATAAAATGGCTTTACAAAGACTTAAAGATGAAGCTGAAAAAGCAAAAATTAACTTATCTTCACAATTAGAAGTTGAAATCAACTTACCATTTATCGCAATGAACGCAGAAGGACCAGTTTCATTTGCAACAACTTTAACAAGAAGTGAATTTGATAAAATGACTAAAGACTTAGTTGATAGAACTGCTAAACCAGTTAAAGATGCTTTAGCAGCAGCTAAATTATCACCATCAGATATCGATGAAATTTTATTAGTTGGGGGATCAACAAGAATTCCTGCAGTTCAAGCTGTAGTTAAATCTCTTGTAAATAAAGAACCTAACCGTACAATTAACCCTGATGAAGTAGTTGCTATGGGAGCTGCTATCCAAGGTGGAGTATTAGCTGGAGATGTTACTGACGTTTTATTATTAGACGTAACTCCTTTATCATTAGGAATCGAAACAATGGGTGGAGTATTTACTAAATTAATTGATAGAAATACAACAATTCCAACAGAAAAATCACAAGTATTCTCAACAGCTGTTGATAACCAACCAGCCGTAGATATTAACATCTTACAAGGTGAAAGACCAATGGCTGCGGATAATAAATCTTTAGGACAATTCCAATTAACAGGAATTAAACCTGCTCCAAAAGGACAACCTCAAATTGAAGTTACATTCAAAATCGACGTTAATGGAATCGTTTCTGTTACAGCAAAAGATAAAGCTACAAATGAAGAAAAATCAATTACAATTTCAAATTCAGGATCATTAAGTGATGAAGAAATCGAAAGAATGGTTCAAGAAGCTCAAGACAATGCTGAAGCTGATGAATTAAAACGTAAAAATATTGAATTGAAAAATAAAGCAGAAAGCTACATTAATATCATGGAATCAAGCTTAACTGAAGCTGGTGACAAAGTTACTGAAGAACAAAAAACTCAATCAGAAACAATGATTAATGAAATTAAAGAATTATTAGCAAATGAAGACTATACAGCTTTAGAAGCTAAAATGGCAGAATTAGAACAAGCAATGGCAGCTGCTGCTGAATTTGCAAAATCACAAGAAGACAATTCTGGAGAAGAACAAGCAAATTAATTTAATCAAAACTAACTTAGGTTAGTTTTGTTTGTTAAAGAAAGGTATATATGGCAAATAAAAGAGATTATTATGAAGTCTTAGGTGTTAGCAAAACTGCAACAGAACAAGAAATCAAAAAAGCTTATCGTTCATTAGCAAAACAATATCACCCGGATATGAATAAAGCTCCTGATGCTGAAGAAAAGTTTAAAGAAGTAAATGAAGCTGCGAGTGTATTAATGGATCCCGAAAAACGTCAACGCTATGATCAATTTGGTCACGCTGGTGTTGATGGACAAGCTGGTGGATTTGGCGGATTTGGCGGATTTGAAGATTTCTTTGGAGGAGCTGGTGGAGGATTTGCTGATATGTTCGGCGACTTCTTTGGTGGCGGTCAACAAAGACGAGGACCTTCAAGAGGTGAAGATATTGTTTTACAGACAACATTAAGTTTTAAAGAATTAATTTTTGGTGTTGAAAAGGAAATATCTTTAAACTTACTAACTAAATGTGCTACATGTAATGGTGTTGGGGCTGCTAATCCAAACGATGTTCACACATGTAATAGATGTGGTGGATCTGGTCAAGTTCTAACTCAACAATCAATGGGTCCAATTAAATTCCAATCACAAGCTGCTTGTCCAGATTGTAATGGACAAGGTAAAACATTCACAAATAAATGTCACGATTGTGCTGGTCATGGTTTACACATGAAGAAAAAAGATATCATTGTACCTATTCCTCAGGGAATGAGACCTGGTCAGCAAATGGTTATGCAAGGATATGGTCACGCTTCAGAAAATGGGGGACCATCAGGAAACATTTACATCAATGTAAATGTAGCTGATTCAAAAATGTTTAGTATTTCTGGAACAAGAGATCTACTTATGAAATACAACATTAGTTATCTTGATGCAATATTAGGTAATACAATTACGATTGATACATATGATGGACCAATGAAATTAAAAGTACCTAAAGGAATTAATTCTGGTGAAACTATTAAAGTGCCTGGAAAAGGTTTATACAAAGATACAAAAAGTAGTAAACGTGGAGACTTGATTATTTCTGTAAATATTTCAGTTCCAGTATCTGTTTCAAAGGAAGAAAAAGAGATTTTAGAAAAAATCAATAAAGAGACAAATTTCAAAGTTAGAAATATTCTTGATTAATTTCTTATTGTTTATGTATAATAAGAATATAAATTGAATATCGAAAACTTATATAATCCTGCATATTGGGCAGGAGTCTCTACCTTACACCGATGTAAGATTATGAGTTATAAAAAGCTTCTAAGCTGTGTTTTCACATTGTTTAGGGGCTTTTTTTGCTTTTTCAAAATATGTTTTTCATTTAATTTATGCAAAAAAAGTCGAAAGGAAATATATGACGAAAAACACAAAATCAAAAACTGTTAAAGTTTCTGAAGATTATTTAATTGAAGAATATGATTTTTCAAATGAAACTCCAGAACAAACAGCCGCTCGTTTCGCCAAAGATTTTAAATTCAGTAAAAACAAAAGTATTGCTAGACTTGAAAGATATTTTAAGTTTGATACTTTAGGTGCTATCTGAAAAAAAGAATTTATTGGTGGACTTGCTACATTTTTATCACTAATTTATATTTTATCTGTTAACCCAAATATCTTGGGTAGCGCCACTTCAATTACTGAAGGTGCTCCAAATATGAACTCATTCGGGATCTTTTTAGCAACAGCTATAGCTTCAGGAGTTGGTTCAATTGCTATGGGGCTAATGGCTAATATTCCGGTTGCATTGTCAACAACAATGGGAATTAATGCCATGTTTACATTCAACTTAGCAAATGCAGGTAATCTTGGATATGAAGGGGCATTAATTGCTGTAATGATTTCATCAATTATGTTCTTCATAGTTTCAGTAACACCTGTAAGAAAAGTTATTATGGGAGCTATTCCTAAACAATTAATCCTAGCATTCGGAATCGGAATTGGATTCTTTATCGCCGTTGTTGGATTAACTGACATGGGATGACTGAAAAAAGATATGGATGCCGGTGTTCCACTTGCTTCAATTAATGATTTACAAACTTTCTATCCAATTATTTTAATTGGGATGGTTACTTTATGTATTATTTTGGTGTTACATTTCAATAAAATTCCAGGAGCGGTAGCTATTGGAATTGTATGTGGATTTGTTATTGCGATGATCTTTGCTAATACATTAAGTAAAGACTCTAGTTTATATGAAGAACTTGTAGGGAAATCATCAAGCCCTTTATATAACACTAACTTCAGAAATGGAACTGTAAAATGAGAATACAATTTCTCAGGATTTACAGATAACTTCAAAAACACATTTAAAGCGTTTGGTAATGTTGAGCTTTGAAAAAGTCCTGTAATGTACATTTCAATCTTTGTATTCTTATTCTTAGATTTCTTTGATACAACAGGAACAATGGCGACATTCAACCACCAATTAAACAAAAGAACAAACCAACACCATGAACTATCAACC
This sequence comes from Tullyiplasma multilocale ATCC 49900, assembly GCF_000483165.1. GTDB lineage: Bacteria > Bacillota_I > Bacilli_A > Mycoplasmatales > Mycoplasmataceae > Tullyiplasma > Tullyiplasma multilocale. The sequence continues at coordinate 177,044 of NZ_KI519557.1, forward strand.
AAAGCATTAGCTGTTGATTCTGCAACAACAATGTTGGGAGGGGTTCTAGGAACTTCTCCAGTTGGGGTATTCGTAGAATCATCAGCTGGTATTGAACAAGGAGCTAGAACAGGGGTTGCCGCTATCTTAAACGGAGTATTATTCTTCGCAGCAATCGCTTTATTCCCAATCTTTAAATCTATTCCTTCTTGTGTAACTTCCGCTGCATGTTTATACATCGGTTTAATGATGATTGGTGAAATGAAAGCTATTGAATGAAAAAAACCAGAATTTGCTTTTGCAACATTCTTTGTAATTGTATTCATGATGATGACATATTCAATTGCGGATGGAATTGCTATGGGAGTATTGATTTATACATTTGTGATGTTAGCTACAAAACGTTATAAACAACTACCAATTGCTATCTGATTCTTGTCTGTAATATTCATTCTTTACTTTGTGGCCTTAGCGTTCATAAAGTAGTTTAAAAAACACTATAAAAATGATAAAATTAAAATTGCTTATAAAAGCAATTTTTTTATTCTTTTAAAAGCATTTTTATTGTAAAAATAAACAGAAGGAAATATTATGAAGAAAAAAGTTATAGTAGGAATTAGTGGTGGTGTTGATTCATCAGTTGCTGCATTACTATTACTTCAACAAGGATACGAAGTTGAAGGATTGTTTATGCGTAACTGAGATTCTGCTGCTAATGGAGATGTATTAGGAAATCAAGAATCATTAGATGAAATTTGTACACAAGAACAAGACTATTTTGATGCTAAACAAGTAGCCGATAAATTAGGAATCAAACTACATAGAATCGACTTTATTAAAGAGTATTGAGATTATGTATTTGAATACTTTATTAAAGAATATAAAAAAGGGAGAACACCAAATCCAGATATTCTATGTAATAAATATATTAAATTTGATAAATTTTTAGACCATGCTTTAACAAACTTGGGGGCCGATTATATTGCGATGGGCCATTATGCGGGAGTTAGATTCAATGAAGAAACTCAACAATACGAAATGATTAGAGCTTTAGATCAAAATAAAGATCAAACTTATTTCTTATGCCAATTAAATCAAAAGCAATTATCAAAAACTTTATTCCCTTTACAAGCATTAGAAAAACCAGAAATCAGAAGAATTGCAGCTGAACACGACTTAATTACAGCTGATAAAAAAGATTCAACTGGAATTTGCTTTATTGGTGAAAGAGAATTTACAAAATTCTTACAAAATTACATTTCTAACCAACCAGGTGATATCGTAGATATCGCAAGTGGTGAAGTTGTTGGAGAACACATTGGAGCTATGTATTATACAATCGGGCAACGTAAAGGTTTAAACCTTGGTGGGATGAAAGAACCTTATTATGTTGCTGCAAAAGATGTAGAGAAAAAAATAATCTATGTTTCAAAAGCTAGCGATGAAAGTTATTTATTATCACAAAGCTGCATCGTAAATGAAATAAATTGATCATTGGATTTAAATAAATACTTTGACAATATTGAAGAATTTGAATGTACAGCCAAATTCAGATATCGTCAACCTGATGTTAAAGTTACTATGACTAGAATTGATGAAACAACTTATAAAGTTTCGTACAATGAACCGGTTAAAGCTGTAACAGAAGGTCAAGAAGCAGTATTTTACCATGGAGACATTTGTCTTGGTGGTGGAGTAATTGATATTGTTAACAAATAAATATGTAATAAAACAATAAATGTTTTATAATTATTAAGAAATATGTCATAAGGAGATAAAAATATGGGATCAGGTGGAACATGAGTCTTATTGGGACTTTTAGTTGTAGTAATCATTTTCGTTATTGTTACTACAATCACAGGTAAGAAAGCATCTAAAAAAGAAAAAGCTAAACGTTACCAAGAAGTACGTGAAAAAATAAAAGCATATATTGCTAAAACAGATAACCGTAAAAACTTACGTGTTGAATTTGAAAAAGTTTACGCAAGAAAAGGTGCTGAATATAAATATAGAGACGTTTTTGATGTTATTGTAGATTTAATTGAACCTAAAACTCAAAAACACTTAGAAACTAAAGCTTATGAAGTTGAAGGTATTACAACTAAAATTGATAAAAAAAATTATAGAACAGAATGAATTGTTAATACTACTTTAGAATTAGAAGATACTAAAAAACGTATTGCTATCGCCGAAAAAGATATCAAACTTACAAAAGAAGAAAAAGCTGCTTTAAGACGTGAAGAACGTGAAAAAGAAAAAGAATTCTATGCTAAAGAAAAAGCAGATAATAAAGCTGCTAAAAAAGCTTCAAAATCTACATCAAAACTTGATAGAGAAAGAGAACTTGATAGAGTTAATAAACAAATGGTAGAAAAATTCGTACCAGTAAGAAGAAAAGATTAATTAAGGATGGCTTATGCCGTCTTTTTTTAATCTCAAAAAATAAAAAAGATATAATTAAAGGAGAGGTAATTATGAGCAATATTTATAAAACTAACATTTCAAAAGAAACATTTAAAAAAGCACTAAATGAATGTGTTAAAAAAGCTTGAATTTTTAATTCCAAAGAAAACTTCTTACAAGCAGTCGAATGAAAGAATGAATATAAATTTCAATACAATTTAAAAGAAGCTGTAGATTCTGAAGACGATTTTGGTGGAGATGCTTCATCAATTGATATTTTCCAAACTTATATCGATTCTGTTAATGAGGGTGAAAGATCACAAGAGTTTTTAAAAGATTGAGAAGCTAGTTGAGAAAACGAGAATGGTTTTGAAATGACAAAATTTGCAGGAGAATCTATTGAAGATGGTAATGCTGTTGGAGAAGCTGCAAGAGAATATTTTGAAGCGTTAAATGAGCAAGAAAATATTACGAATAATTCACATTATAAAACATTCTCATTTGAACATATCTCTAATTTTGATGTCGCAGTTGAACACACTAAAAAACTTTTACAGAACGCAAATGAGTATTCATATCTATTTGAAGCAGCATTTGAATTTGATAATAAAAATTTAAGAACTAGATGTGATATTTTAAAAATCAAAAAAGATAAGCATGTAGAAATAATTGAGGTTAAAGGAACTTCTAAAGTCAAATCAGAACACTTCTTCGATTTAATGTATCAAGTTATTGTATTGGAGAAGAACGGGTACATTGTTGATGATATTGCAATTTGTCATCTACAAAAAAATTATTTAAGGGGTCGCGATAATAATGCTGACTTTAAATCTATCGGAGATGAAGCTAAAGAATACTTTGAAACATTTGACACAATAACTTATGAAGAAGTTGTTGAAGCAATTAAAAATGCTCCAGGGATTGAAAAAGATAAAACGCCTTCTGATCTTAATTACGATGAATACTTCTTAGTTGATAAATTATCATTTGGTACTGCAGCAACTAGGCCAACACTTAAACAAGAATTAAATTCTTTCAGAAGTGTTTTCAATGTCGAAGAGTTAATAAAAGAATTAACAGATATTTTAGTTGATAAGACTGGTCAAATTCTTGAAATATTCGCAAGTGAAACATGTGGAACAAAAGTGAAAAGAACACGTAGTGGCCAATGAGAAAAAACAGCTCCATATTGTTATCATGCGGTTGAATATTTCAATAAGGACCAAGAGAATGTTTTTAACTTTACAGGTGGAACAGATTTAACAAATGAAAAAAAAGCTAAATTCTTTCATAGAGAAAAACTTTGTTATTTAGACGACATTAGTTTAGAGAAGTTTCAAAAACATTGTTCACATTGTAATGAATATGAAATGGAACAATTAGAAGCAGATCTAGCAGACGCTAAAAAAATCCATAAGGATGAAATGAAAAATCTTCCAAAAGAAGAAAGATGAAAACAATCAGAAGATGATCAAATAAATGAAATCAAAGCTTCAATTGAAGAATTGAAAGCAACTTTCTATTTTAGTTATAAACACCATCGTCACTTTGAAACTTATTTGAATAAAGATTTAATTGCTGAAGATGTTACTAAATCGATAAATGGGGATACTTATTTTAACTTAGTATCAATGTTGCGTAAATATGAAGATTATCCTGTTTACATGTACGATTTCGAAACTGTAAAATGGGCAATACCAAACTTTGATAAGTCATCTGGTTACCAACAAATACCATTCCAATACTCTGTAGATATCATCGTTGATGATAAGTATGATTATTGAAATCCTGAAACAATGAAACACTATGATTTTATTGGTCCTAATCGTTTTGATCCGAGACCATACTTCATTGAACAATTTATAGTGGATATGTTTAGTGAAGGACCTGGAGTATACGTTGCATATAATGATTCATTTGAAAAATCAGTTTTAAAGTACTTAGCATACATCTATCCAGAATATGCAATTCCATTACTATACATAGTTCAAAACACAATTGATTTGATGGATTTTTTTAAAGGTAATTCAAAAAGAGATATTCCTTGATTCTTGGTATATCATCCAGGCTTCCACGGAAGCTATTCAATTAAAAAAACACAACCATCATTAGAACCTGGTTTCAATTACTCTGATTTAAAAATTAATAAGGGTGATAAAGCCTCTCAAACTTTCCGAGAATATGTAGATGGTAATATTCCATTAAAAGCATGAGAAGAAACAATTAAACCAGATATGATTAAATATTGTAATAGAGATACTTTAGCAATGGTAGTAATCCTTAAAAAGATTGAAGAAATTGCTGCTAAATATAAGGAGAATAATTATGGGTAATAAAATTAAAGTAGTATTTTGTGGGACTCCAAAAATTGGAGCAGACATTTTGAATGCATTAATCGAAATGAATAATGTGGATGTGGTAATGGTAATATCACAACCAGACAAAATGGTTGGTCGTAAGAAGATATTAACACCAACACCAGTTAAGGCAGTTGCTGTTGAAAATGATATTAAAGTCATTCAACCAATCAAAATCGGAGAAGCTTATGATGAAATTAAAGCTGTGAATCCAGACTTTATTGTTACTTGTGCTTATGGACAATTTATTCCTACGAAAGTTCTAGAAATACCAACAATCGATTCTATTAACATTCATGGAAGTTTATTACCAAAATATCGTGGAGGAGCTCCAATTCAATACGCTATTAAAAATGGTGATCCTGAAACTGGTATTTCAATTATGAAGATGGTTAAAAAAATGGATGCTGGAGATTACTTTGTTCAAGGGAAAGTTGCCATTACTGATGAAGATAATACTGGAACAATGTTTGAAAAATTAGGTATTCTAGGATCTGAAATGATTAAAGAAAATCTTGAAAAGATTTATAATGGTGAATTGACTCCAATTCAGCAAGTTGAAGAAGAAGTTACTTTTTCTAAAAATATTACAACTGAAGAAGAACGAATTGACTGACAAACTACTTCACGTGAAATCTTTAATCACATTAGATCTTTAGATCCATGACCTATTTCGCACACTTTCATTAACGGTGAAAGATATAAAATTAAATCAACAAGATTAATAACTGAAGACGAACACTTCATTACAACTATGAAAATTCACTTACCAGGTGAAATTGTAGCAATGGATGAAGAAGGAATTATAGTTAAAACAACTGATGGATTTATTAAAGTATTAGAAATTCAAAGACCTGGTAAACCAATGTCTGATGCTGGATTATACAAAAAGAATAATTTACAAGACTTAAAAATCGGAATGGTCTTCGATAATGTACAGATTTAAAAATACTAAGTACATTACAATCACAAGTATGATGATAGCTATTTTACTTGTGATTTCACTTACAACTTTATTCATTAAGGTTGGAGATAGTACAATTCAATTTACAACGGGTTTCTATTTAGCATTATGTGCTCTTATGCCGGGACCATCAATGTTAATTGTTGGAATTGTGTATGGAGCTTTAATGGATACCATCAATGGTGGCTTCATTTATATACCAGCAACAATAATGATAAATGTCTTGATGTTTTTAATTGTAAAATTTGGTAAAAGGGCTTTGAAACCATACGGTAGTTTTGCAATAGGCGCTTTAGTTCTGATGATTTATGTTCTATACAATTATCTAATTAACATGGCTAATTCGGAAGTGGATTCAATAGTTATTAAGGAATTCATAATAGATTCAATCCAGTATGTAACAGCTGTTGGAATATCTTGTCTTATTTACTATGTTTGTGTTAAAAGGGATTTTGACAAAACTTTATTTAAAGACAATTATAAAAAGTTCTAAAAATGTTATAATTATTAAGATGAAAATTAAGAGGAGAATTTAATATGCAAGTAAATGACTTACGTCCTGGAACTACATTTTTATACGAAGGTAATATTTTTGTAGTTATTGATCAATCATTCTCAAAAACTGGAAGACAACAAGGTAAAGTTACAGTTAAAGTTAAAAACTTAAGAACTGGAGCTAGAGTAGAAATTACTTTCACTGGTGGTGCTAAAGTTGATAAAGCAATGATCGAGAAAAAAGATATGCAATACCTATACAATGATGGTAATGAAGCGTACTTAATGGATACTGATACTTATGAACAAGTTCAAATTCCAATGTCTAACTTAGAATGAGAAGCAAACTTCTTAACAGATGGTTTAATGATTAAAATGACTGAATTTGAAGGTGAAATCTTAGGGATCTCATTACCAGAAAAAGTTGAATTAACTATTACTGAAGCTGAAGCCGCAGTTAAGGGAGACACAACAAGTGGAGCACAGAAAAAAGCTGTAGTTGAAACTGGTTGAGGAATCCAAGTTCCATTATTCGTAACTGAAGGTACAAAAGTTATCATCAGTACAATTGATGGTAAATATGCTGGAAGAGCACAATAATTTAATAAGAAAGGAGAAATAATATGTATATCTCAATCGAAAGAAACACACGTGGTGCATTAGATATTGAAAGACATGCTTTGAATAAATTAATTCAAGGAGCTGTATTTAATGCAATGAGCGTTAAAAAAGATCGTAAAGTAGAAGTTACAACAGATTTGTATCATGATAATTTATTATACGTTTTGGTTAAAATTGAATTAGCTTCAAATGGAATCGCTGATATCGTTTTTGAAGAAAAGAAAATTAGTAAAATGGTTGAAGATATTATTTCTCAAACATTAGATATCAAACCTAAAAATATTGCAATCGCATATACAAAATAAAAAGAGGAGAAAATAATATGAAATTTACAGAAAGCAAAATGCTTGAACAAGGTCAAGGTAAATGAACAGTTACTATTGATGGTCAAGAATGAACAGATACTTTAGCAAAAGCTAAAAACAGAGTAAAAGCTAACATCGAAATCCCAGGATTTAGAAAAGGTAAAGCTCCAGAAAGTGAAGTTGCTAAATTCTTAACACCTTCAAAAATCTTTAACGAAGGATTCAGAATGTCAATTCAACCTGCATTTGAATTTGCAAGAGCTCAAGAAGTTAAAATTGAACCAATGAACTCACCAGAACCAGTTCCTTTCAAAGTAAGTGAACAAGAAATCATTATCGATTTCGTATTTGACTTACGTCCAGAAATCGAATTAGGAGCATACACAGGAATTAAAACTGTTGAAAAAGAAACTCCTGCAGTAACAGCTGAAGAAGTTGAAGCTGTTATTACTCAATACCAAAACCAATTTGCAATGGAAAAAGCTAAACCAAAAACAGCTAAAATTGAAGCTGGAGATGTAGTTGCTTTTGACTTCAAAGGATTTGTTGATGGAGTAGCATTCAAAGGTGGAGAAGCTAAAGGTCACAAATTAACAATTGGATCAGGACAATTCATTCCTGGATTTGAAGATTCAATGATCGGATTAGGATTAGGTGAAGCTAAAATTGATGTTAAATTCCCTGAAGATTACACACCAGAATTAGCTGGAAAAGATTCAGTATTCGAATTAAACATTACTGAAATTACTTCAAGAATTTTACCTGCTAAAGATGATGAATTAGCAAAAGACTTAAACATGAAAGATGTTAATACATTTGCTGAATTAGAAGCTAAAATTAAATCAGAAATCTTAGAACGTAAAGTTTCAGGATTAAAAAATCAATTTGTTAACCAAATCATTGATGAAATCATCAAAGGTTCAAAAATTGAATTACCAAAAACAGCAATCGATAACCAAATTTTAGATCTTAAAAAACAATTTGAACAAGAAGTTCAAAAACAAGGTTTAACAATGAAAGCTTACAAAAAAGCTACAGGGTTAACAGATAAACAAATCGAAGCTGAAATGTATGGAGATGCTAAAGCTAAATTAGAAGGTTTCTTAGTAACTTCAGAAATTAGAGATAAAGAAAAATTTGAAGCAACAGAAGAACAAGTTGAAGCTAAATATGCTGCATTAGCAACACAATTTGGATTAGACTTAGAATACATCAAAAAAGTTATTCAACCAGAAGCTGTTAAAGCTGAATTAATGAACGACTTATTAGTTGACTTCTTATACGAAAACAACGGAAAATAATTTCTTACAAAAAAGCAAAGCTGACAGCTTTGCTTTTGTTTATAAATTAGCACTTTTACCTTTAAAGTGCTAATTATTGTGATATTATATTTATGTACCGAAAAAAGGGGGAGAAAGTATGAATAAAATTAAATTTCCTATATTTGTAACTAGAGGGGTTTTTGCTTATCCAGAATTTACAGAAACTGTAGAAGTTGGGAGAAAAGCAACTCAAGATGCAATTAAATATGCTATTGAAAATAACGATGGGAAAATGATCGTTGTTTCTCAAAGAAAAGTTATGGACAACGAGCCAAAAATTGATGAGATTTTTGACTTCGGAACTTTAGCAACTGTTCAAATTAGAAAAGAATGAAAAGATGGTACTTTAACTGTTGAAATTAACGGTGAAGAGAGAATTAAATTAACAAATGTTGAAGAAGAAAATGGATTCTTTATTGGTGAAGCAGACGTTTTAGATTCAAAAGAATTTGAAACAGAAGAAAACAAAGTAGAATTAAAAGTCTTGATTCAAGAAGTGGCTAATTTAGGTAATGAATTACCAGAAATGGCAAAAAATTTCTTAAATAATAGTGATGAAGAAGTTAGTTTAAACTATTTAGTAGACACAATAGCTAAAGGTTTACCATTCATGACATTAGAAACTAGAAATAGTATTTTAGGTGAAGCTAATCCTGTTAAAAGATTAGAAAACTTACTATCATTCTTAGGTAAAAAAGATGTATCTCAAGATGTTGAATCAGACATTAACAAAAAGTTAAAAGAAAAAATGGATCAACAACAAAAAGAATACTACTTACGCGAAAGAATGAGAATTATTAAAGAAGAATTAGATGATGAAGATTCAGATTCAAGTGCTGTTGAAAAATACAAAAAACGTTTAGAAACTGAACCATTCCCAAAAGAAGTTAGAGAAAGAATTCTTTCTTCAATTAGTCGTTTAGAAAACATGCAAGCAGCATCTGCTGAAGCAAATGTTGAAAGAAACTACATTGATTGAATGATGTCAATTCCTTGATGAGAACAAAGTGAAGATATTCAAGATTTAAAATTTGCACAAGAAGTATTGGATAAACACCACTATGGATTGAAAAAAGTTAAAGAAAGAATTATTGAATATCTAGCTGTTAAACAAAAAACAAAATCATTAAAAGGACAAATCATTACATTAGTGGGTCCTCCAGGAGTTGGGAAAACATCTCTAGCAAAATCAATTGCTGAAGCTCTAGGTAAGGAATTTGTAAAAATTTCTTTAGGTGGAGTTAAAGACGAATCAGAAATCCGTGGTCACCGTAAAACTTATGTTGGGGCAATGCCAGGACGTATTATTCAAACAATGAAACGTGCTAAAGTTAAAAACCCACTATTCCTATTAGATGAAATTGATAAAATGGCAAGTGATCAAAGAGGAGATCCAGCTGCAGCTATGTTAGAGGTTTTAGACCCTGAACAAAACGCAGAATTCTCAGATCACTACATTGAAGAACCTTACGACTTAAGTAACGTAATGTTCATTGCAACCGCTAACTATCCTGAAAACATTCCTGAAGCTTTATATGACAGAATGGAAATCATCAACTTATCAAGTTATACAGAAATTGAAAAAATGAAAATTGCTGAAGATTACTTAGTGGAAAAAGTTCTTAAGGAACACGCTTTAACTAAAGATGAATTAGAATTTACAAACGAATCATTTGATGAAGTAATTAAATACTACACACGTGAAGCTGGAGTACGTCAATTAGAACGTTCAATATCTGCTATTGCTAGAAAATTCATCGTTAAATTATTAAATGGTGAATTAGAAAAATTAGTAGTTACTAGAGAAGTGGTAAATGAATACTTAGGAAAACGCATCTTCGATCACACTGATAAACAAGGTGAATCAAGTGTTGGGGTTGTTACTGGTTTAGCATATACTCAATTTGGTGGAGATATCTTACCAATCGAGGTAAATACTTTCCCAGGAAAAGGAAACCTAATCTTAACTGGTAAATTAGGTGATGTTATGAAAGAATCTGCATCAATTGCTTTAGGATATGTTAAAGCCAACTATGAAAAATTTGGAATTGATAAAGATATCTTCGAAAAAACTGACATCCACTTACACGTACCAGAAGGTGCAGTACCAAAAGATGGTCCGTCAGCTGGAATCACTATGACTACAGCATTAGTTTCTGCTTTCACAGGAAGACCTATTTCGAGAGACTTAGGAATGACTGGAGAAATCACTTTAAGAGGTAATGTGTTACCTATTGGTGGATTAAGAGAAAAATCAATTTCTGCTGCAAGAAGTGGATTGAAAAAAATCTTAGTACCAATTAAAAACTTACGTGACTTAGATGAAATTCCTGATGAAGTAAAAGAAGTATTAGAAATCAAGGGTATGGAAACATACGATCAAGTATTTGCTGAAGTATTTGGTAAATAGTTAAATAAAAATGTAAAATAACTAGTAAGTACTAGTTATTTTTTATTAGGAGGAAATATGTCAAAACCATTAGCATTTTTATTAAGACCGCAAACAACAAAAGATATTATTGGTCAAACTCATATTCTTTCAAAAGATGGATTAATCCCCAGAATGATTGAACAACAATTTTCAACATCACTTATTTTTTATGGACCAAGTGGAATTGGTAAAACAACATTTGCAATTGCTTTGGCAAATGACTTAGGAATAGAATATGCACTATTTAATGCTTCATACGATAAGAAAGAAAAAATGTCTAAAATTATCGATAAGGCTATGAAGACTGAAAAATTTATATTAATAATAGATGAGATTCATAGATTAAACAAAGACAAACAAGATATTCTTTTAGAATATATGGAACATGGTAATATTAATCTTTTTGCTACAACTACAGAAAATCCTTTCTTCGTAATTAACCCCGCTATTAGATCACGAGGGAATATTATTGAGTTGAAAAGAATTGCCCCAGAAGAAATGTTTGATTACGTAAAAGGATTAATTACTTTAGGAAGAATTGACCTAGAAATTCATGATGAAGCTTTAAAATACTTATGTGAATTAGCCGGAGGGGATGTTAGAAGTTTAATAAATAATATTGAACTTTTCATCAATTTATATCCTGGCCAATTAATTGACTTAAAGTTAATACTGAAAGTTATTCCTTTAGCTAAGAATCCATCTGGAGCATATGGTGATGATTTCCATGATTTGAAATCTGCATTACAAAAATCAATCAGAGGAAGTGATGTAGATGCTGCATTGTATTATTTTGCAAGACTAGCAGAAATTGGAGACTTTGAAACTTTAATGCGAAGAATGGTTATCATGGCCTATGAAGACATAGGGATGGCTAATCCAACTCTTCCTCCAAGAATTGTCACTGCAACTAATGCTTTTAGACAAATAGGGATGCCTGAAGGAATTATACCTTTGGGACTAGCAATTGTTGAAATGGCATTAAGTGAGAAATCAAATTCGGCATACTTAGGAACAGCTAAAGCCCAAGCGGACGTTAAAAATGGCTTGATATATGATATGCCAGATTATCTTAAAGATAATCATTATGCTTCAGCTAAGAAACTCGGTAGGGGAGTGGGATATAAATACCCACATGATTATAAAAATGATTGAGTAGAACAACAATATTTACCAAATGAAATCAAGAATGTTAAATACTATAAAGCTAAGACAAGTTCAGCGTATGAAAAACGTATCTTCGATTTATATGAGAAAATGAAAAAACACTAGTTTAACTAGTGTTTATTTTTTTGTAATATCTGTAATTTTTCAAGTAGCTACAGGATCTTGTCCTGGATTAACTGCATATCTCTTAATTGTTACATCATATTTTTCTTTTGCTTTAGTATCATTGTTATTAAAAATTAATTCGTATTTAATAACTGCATCTTTATGAGCGTCATGAATATCTGTATTAGAAATATGTCTTGTTGTTCAATTCTTTTGATTTAAAGCATCAGAGAAAGTATCTTTAACATAAACTGCCATAGATTTATTATCTAATCAAGTAACAACTCTTAGTAAACCATCAATAACCTTTTGCATAGTTTTAGCTTCTTCTGGTTTAGCACTGTTAACTCCAGTTGTTTGGTCATAGTAGTTACCGTACATATTACCTAAAACTCCAAATAGAGAACCTTCTTTGAAGATGTTTTTTCCATTAACTTTTCTCATACCTAGTAAGTATGTAGATTTTAGTTCTTTGATTTCTGTACCATTATCTTCAAGTACTAATTGTTTCTCATATCCTAAAGTCATTAAGATCTGTCCCAATAAAGTTTTAGGTAGTGATTCATTAGTAGGGAAGTCTGATGGTGGAGTTGTTCCATCAACTCATTTAATAGTTGTTGATGTTTCTCCAACTAGAGCGTCCAATAAATTTACTATGTGATCTGTGTCAAATTTATACTTAGTATTATCTTTTGAAGGTGTATCTCTATTAGTTTCAAATTGTAAAGCTGCTGAATCCATAATATCTGATAATGAAGTTCATTTTAGACCATATAAGAAAGTTGCAGAATCGACAATATTTAATCCGAATATTGCCAGAACATCAGCAAGAGGGGTAGTTAATAAACCACGTAAACCTTTACTATTAAGTCTTGCAAAACCTGTGATTACGGAGTTATTGATATTAACTCCTCCATCTTTTAAAGCTTTAAGGATATCTAAGATGAAATCCCCATCAAAGATAGCTAAGTATAAGTTATCTAAAGCATTTTGACCAACTGGACTTAGTAAATAGTTTGCGATTGCTTTAACTGGTTTTGAAGGGATAAGTTTTAAAATTGTTGCAATTGTGTTTAATAAACCTTTTGATTTATTACCTTGATTTGCAATATCATAAAAAATATTTTCAATAGCTTCAACAATTGCTGAAGTCCCACCTTTTAATAAGTCTAAAATTAATTCTTTAATTCAAGGTTCAAGTGAGTTGGGGTCTAATCCTAATGCTTCTAGAATTGTATTGAGTAGATCAGCACCACTTTGACCAACTAATCCCAAGATTGATTCTAAGGCTGCAAGTATTCCACCAATAACCGGATTGTTAATTCCTTCAGCTTTTGGTTGTGCAAAAAGCATAACTAATAATTTTTGGAAGTTATATCCTTTTCGGTCTTTTTTCTCTGGTGATAATAACATTTGTAGAGTACTGAATAAATCTTGAAGGCTGATTTTTGTATAAGCTTCATAATCGAAATCTCTTCTTAAGACCTCTTCAACAACTTGTTCATTTGTTTTGGTTTTTGAAAAAATCTTAGTTGGATCCACAATATCATAAATATCTAATTGACCCTTGTAAGTATCAAATTGGTTAATATAGTAAACTAAAGTTCTTACATATTTAATAATGTCAGGAAGCATAGACATTAAAGCATCCATTATATTTCCACCAGTTATTAATTCACCTACTAGTGCACCAATTATGTTTACGATACTTCTTTCGTTGAATAAATCGTTTAAAGTTCCACTAAATTCTTTTATATCTGAATTATTGAAACCTTCACGGATACCATTGATTATTAACCCAATAGTACTTGTGTCAGTTGATAAACCTTCAACAGTTTCGATAAGAGAAGGGGTAACAATTCCTTTAAGAGCATTAGCTACTAAATCAGTTACAATAGCACCTTCAATAGTTGCTGAAATCCCGGAATTAAAGTTTGAACCCAATAACACTGAAGCAGCGGCAGAAACCAAAGAAAGGGTTTTTAAGATACTACTATCGCCAGTGATTGTAGTATCTGTTGATTCAGCCATAGATTTAATAAAATCACTGTCTTTGTTTTCAAAATCGTTGGCATTAACACGATAATCTTCATCTCCAAACATTTGAGAGAATAATCTTTCCATTGTAGTTGTATCTTGAGTTTCACCCATCGGTACTTCAATAAAGTCTTTACCTAAGACATCTGCAACCTTTTGTGATTTAAAATGACCGCTTGTGTAATCTAAGGAAAAGTTTTTACCATCTTTGTCATTTAAAATCGCTGATTGCGCTTTAATAGATGAAATTTCGATGTAGTTTTTTATTTGTCTTTCAATAGAAGCCTTGTAATCATTAACAGTTGTACAAGCTATTGTTGCGGTACTTGAAGCAGTTATACTTATCGCACCTAATATCGCTAATAATTTTTTCATGAAATTTACCTTTCCTTTGTGTTTTTATATGAAATTATTTTATCACATTAAAGAGTGTGATTTTTATTGAGAATATACTTTTATGATATTTAAATATGATATAAACTATATATGTAAACTTATTTTAGGAGAAAGATATGAATAAAAAATCTAGTTTCTTTTTATTGCTTAAACAAGGGATAAAAGGGGTATTTAAATTTAAAGTTCAATTCATCATCATTTTGGTGTTGTCTTTTTTAGCTACCTTTATTTTCACAACTTCATATACTGTCTCACAACGTATTAATGGATCTTATAATAATATTGTTAAAAGTATTAAACGATTTGATGAAACAACTTCAATGACGGTTGGTTCTAGAAGTAAGATGGATGAAGACATTCAAAGTCTTTCACCTTTAAGTGACTTCATTGATTCAGGTTTTGTTAACTATACATCAAAAGATGGCTCAAACAAATCTGACTACAGTTTTTCATTTAACACAATTAATAATAAAAATAATCAAGTGACTTTTTTAACAAGTACTTTTGCCAATGAAAAATTCAAAGAAGAATTTGCTAAATTACAACTTACTTTTGATGAAGGTGTTAATGGTGATGCATATAAAAACATGCGTAACATTTTAGTTGATGAAATGATTAAAGCGATGTCTGAATACTCACAAGACAACAACGTTAATTCATACCTAAAAAATACTACTTTTGGAAACTTAATCAGAAAAGATAAAGATTTTATTAAAAATATTGAAAATGGTACTGATACTACAACATCAAGTTATATCAACATGACTGCAAGTACTGTAATTAACTGAGTTAAAAACCAAGGGGTTCAATTTGGTCAAGACTTAATGGATAAATATAATAGTGATAAGTTTGCTGAATTATTATACTTATTTATTACAGGTAACCAATTAAATGGAACTATAACAGGAACTGAAGCTTTGGTTGTGTCAGAAACTAATAAGTATTTAACTGATATTAAATTAGGACAAGAATACAATCAACAAGATGAAAATAGATATCTACAAGTCTTAACAAACCAAGATGCTGAAAATGCAGCTCCATTAAATGAGGTTGTTGTATCTAAGGGACTAAGAGGGATTGTTAACCCAATCTCAGTTAAAACTTTTGAGTCAGAAGGTCAAGTCGTTCTTGAAGCTGCATTTTTCTTAGGAAATAATTCAGAATTTAAAATGAACAACTATAATACAAAACACCCGAGCATTGGTCAAAAATTATCAGCATTTTCAAACTATGAATTACCTTTCATGGGAAAAGATTTTTGAATTAACTTCACTGTAGATGATGGTGAAGAAGATAATCATTTAGATATCAGAGCTTCTATGTTCCAATATCACTTAGAATTAACAGCTAAAGCTAGTGGATTAGATATTAGATTCAGAAAAGAAGCATTTGCATTTGATTCAATTACGCAAACTAAATATCGTGCCGTAACATTGAATGAAAAAGACGATGCAAACTTTACTATCTTAACTGGTAGAATGCCTACTACAAAAGGTGAAATTGCTATTTCAGAACAATATGCAAGAGCACACCATATCCCACTTGGGAAAACATTAAGAATTGCAGATGCTACATTTACAGTTGTGGCACTAGCAACAGATGCGTTTTCATATTTCCCAACTGCAGATCCCGACTTCCCGGTTCCTCAAACTGAAGTGAGTGCTATTATTTATGGATACAGAGATACATTAAGAGCGATTTCAGCTGGTTCTTCTTCAAGTCAAGCGGATAAAACAGTTACTGAAACTTTTACATTCTTCTTAACAAATCCAAATAAAAAATCTGGATTCTGAAATAACATATTGGGAAAAGATAGTCAAAATGAAACTAATAATAAAATTGCTAAATTTGTAGCTTTACAAAAAAACGTACCTTCATCATTGAAAGATAGTTATGAATATATAACTTCTTTTAAAGAAGGGAAAGCAGAAATAAATGATGCTGTAAGACCTAGAACATTTTTCAGTTTAACTAAATTTGATGATTCTAACTATGCTTTAAACTGAACAATCCAACCGCGTGTAATGGGTGCATATAACGCAATTACAATGGCTGCTTCTGCAATCATCGCAATCATTGCTTTAATCGCTTTAATTATCTGTATTAGAAAAACTATTATGTTTAACTCTAAACAAATCGGTATTTTAAAAGCATTGGGGGTAAATCCTTCAACAATTTCAGCTTCATATATCGCTCACTCATTAATCATTGCCTTTATAGTTATTCCTTTAGGATGATTAGTTGGATTGGCAATGCAAGTTCCATTCATGTATATGTTCTCTGATTACTTTAGTGCCCCATACATGTTTAATCAATTCTTATTTGATTTTGGTTCACTTGGAATTACGTTTGCTGTGTTTGGGGTTGTTGCAATTGCAATATCATTCATTTCAGCATTCTTAATCACGAACCAAAGTGTTATGGAAATTTTAAAAGTAAGTGTTAAATGATCTAGTTCAAAAACGATTAATAAACTTAAAGATACAATCTTTAAAAACTCTAAGTTTACTTTGAAATTCTCATTAACTTTAGCTAGTTCAGGTAAAAAACCTATTGCATTATTAGTAACTGTTGTAGCTTTATCATCTGTACTGATTTCTACAGGATTAGCAATACCAGCCATTGCGATGAACGCTAAAGATTCTTACTACAAGAGTGTAAATTACGCCAACTCATATAAATATAACGATGTAACAGCAAACTCACCATTCTCTAAAAAAGCTATTAACTTCTGAGATGGTCATGATGATTTGGATACAGACTATACTGAATCTGATTTAAATCTTGATGGTTCTGGAACTGGTTATGGATACTACATTAATCCTGAAAATTATTCAGCATCAATAAACGATATCAACCCAATTTCAAGATATGTTTATAAAACTGATGTAGAGTCACAAAAAAGTGTTCAAAATACAATGCAATATTTAGTTGAAAATAAAGATGAATTGATTGGATTCATTACTAAGATATTTGGGGATAACTTCTTCAATAACTTAGGACAAAGTTTCTCAATCGGGATGATTGATCAATTCTTTGGATTGATTTTAAACTCATTAGAAAACCCTTATGACAAAAATGAAGCATGAACTGATGAAAACAAAGTTTCATTCTCACAAGAATTCTCAGGGTTTATTACAAAAGCTGTTCCTCAATTAATTTCTGCAATTATGGGTTCTGCCGATAACAATGAAGCTGAAGCTGGTAAAGATGCTAACTGAAAACGTCAAATTATTGACACAATTTTAGTGAGTTTACCACCTTATGTAAAGGGTTATGTACAAGAGGAAAGTAGATTAGATCAATATTCAATTGGTTGAAACGTTGAACACTTTATTCCGACAGAAGAAAGTTTATCAACTCAAGTTTCTTTAAATACTAAGTCTAAAAAAGAATTTGTTATTTCAGGATTAGATAAAACTCAATCAGCTTTCAATATTGATAAATCAGATAAAGAAAAAACTTTCTTAGATATCAAAACTCAAGCTGAAGTTGAGAAAGTATTCCAAGGAAAAGCTACAAATGACATCTACTTTAACAAGACTAAGATTTACGATTACGCTACAAATACATTGACAGCACCAATTGTAACTAATGCGCAAGCAAAAGCTGCATTTAATATCTCAGAGGGTACTGTAGTTAAAGATGTTTCAACAACATCAACTGTTCTTAAATATCAAAGCAATGAGGAATCAGGATTCAGTGTTCTGCCAAACTCAGCATGAGTTTATAATGATTCTGATTATGTAAATTCTGATTATGCAACTAAAAATCCAATGTTAGATGCACAAGCGCAAAAACAATATAAAGAATCTATTAAAACAAGAACTGGGGCAATTGATGAAAATTATTTAGATCCATTTGCGATCGATACAAATAAATTCACTTTCTCACAACAATATGATGGTAAAAGAAAAGAAGTTGGAAACGCAGTTAATGCATTAGATCCAACTCAGCCAATAATTAAAAACGCAACTTTGAAAGACAAAACATATTTATTCAATGACTTTTCATATAATGAAGATGGAGAATTAGATTCTTCATTCGTGAGACCTTACTACCAATATGATAATCTTGAAATCTTTGTTCCTGTATCTAAATTAGGTAAAGGTGGAGTTGAAGGATTTATTAATGGAATGAACAAAGATCACCGTTCAACAAATGATGAAAACACTTGATATAGTGTTGTTGAAAATGAAGTTGTTCCAACATCAGTTAAAGAAGGATATGATAATGCAACTGGCAAATACTTACTAGTTCGTCCATTTGATATCTCATACAATCTTGATTCACAAGAAATGCCTCAAAATGATGATGGTTCTTTAGGTAACTTATTAAATGGACCTAAATACTGATTCAGATTTGCTTTCGAAGGTATTAATCCTGCTTTAAATCAACAAAAAGCAAAAGTTACTTATGCTAACAAGGATTTAAAAGTTAATTTAAAATCTGTTGGTAATATGACTTCTTATAATGAAAAAGTTATTGTTGTAGATTCTACAATAGCTAACTTAATAGCTGGATATTCTACAGCTAGAAAAATCGGAGTTAATTATACTTACTTTGATGAAAATCCAGTTATCAAAGCTAATGTTGATGATCAAGTTTACGGAAAATCACGTTTTGATAGATATAACTTCAAAACTGTGGATAATCAAATTTATACAAAAAACTGAGAGTCTCTAACTTATATGGGTGAAGAAGCTCAAAACTATGCACCTATGTATTGAAATAACTTTAAATTCTCAAATATTGAAGAACCTTTAGGATTAACAAGTGGGGTTTCATACACTACTCCAAATAATATTGGTCAAAATGCTATTGGATTAGAAAGTGGAGATATTGGTGGTGTTGTAAACGGAATCAAATCTCAAACATTACTATCAACTTCAAAAGCTTTAATTAATCAAATTTCTGTATTAGCTATTTCAATCGGAATGATGTTAATTATTGCTGTTATTATTACAGCCGCATTACTAATTATGTTGGTTGGGGATATCTACATTATGCAATATCAAAGATTTATGATCTTGATGAAAGTATTGGGATATTCAAATTGAAAAATCCAAAAATACTCATTTGGTACAGTTACAATGTTCAGTTTATTTATGTGACTATTGGCAACTGTTCTAGCGTGAGGATTAATGGCTATTGCTATTACTGTTATTGCAAACATGGGATTCGCAATTCCTTACGGAATTTCTTGATGACCACCAATTGCAAGTTTCGCTATTATCTCAATATCATTCTTGGGTTCACTACTAGTGTCATCTAAGAAAGTTAGAAATGGTAATCCGGCTTCACTTATGACAGATAGTGCAGAATAGAAAACGCCTTCGGGTGTTTTTTTTATTTGATATAATATACACAAGAGGTGATATTATGAAAAAAATCGCAATTTTTATTAAAAAGAATTTTGAAGAAATTGAAGCAATAACAACAATTGATATCTTAAGACGAGGTGGAATTGAAGTTGAATTAATTTCTATGGAATCTGAATTGAATGTAAAGGGTTCTCATGACATTGAAATAGTAACTGACAAATTTATAAATGAATTTGATCAAAACTCATATGAAGGAATTATTATTCCTGGAGGACCTGCTGTCAATGATTTATTTGATAACAAAACATTGTTAAAAATCATTAATGACTTTAATGATGAAGAAAAGATGGTGGCAGCAATTTGTGCCGCACCACAACTTTTAGGTCAAGCAGGAATTGTTAAAGGATATAGAGTTGTTAACTATCCGGGATGTGACATGTACTTGGCTTCAGCTGAACAAGTTAGTCAGATACCTGCATTAACTCACAAAAACATTATTACTGGAGCTGGACCTGGTTCAACAATTCCTTTCGCATTAGAAATTGTTAAATATCTAACAAATGAAGAAAATTTTAAAGAAGTTAAAGAAAAACTGGTAATTTTATAAGATTTTTTCCTAATACTATTTGATGATAGAACACATTAAGCAAAATAGAGAAAATGATTGTGGAATCGCTTGTGCAGCTATGTTGATAAACCACTTTCAAAAAACTAACTACAAAGTCGAAGATTTAAATAAGCATTTTAACTTGAACGAAAACGGTTCAAGTTTTTTTGACTTAATAGAGGTATTGAAAAAGTTTGATATTTTAGGCACTGGTTATTATGATGAAGAAATCTTTTTAAAAGATATCAATGATTCTCCGATGCTGGTTTATGTTGGTGATGAAAATTTCCATCACTATATAATTGTTTATCGAAAAGGTAAAAGAATAATAGCACATGATCCAGGAGAAAATTACAGCAAAGAAATATCCTTAATAGAATTAAATTTGATTTTTAAAAATAGAATAATAACTTTTAAATGTAAGTGTGAAAAAATGCAATATATAGAAAAATTAAAACCTCTGATAAAAAATAACTTCTGATCAATTATTTTCTTAACTTTTATTAGAGTATTCAAAGTGATTATATTTATGATCGAATCCAAGTTCATACTTAGTTATATAACGATGATGTTAAAAAGTGAATTTGAAATATCTATTGCGATTTATTTTTTAGTCATTTTCATAATTGGAGGGATGATAGTGAAGTTAGAAACAATCTTTACTATCAATATCCAAAATAAAATTAAAGTAAGTAATCTCGAAAGGACATATAACATCATTTCAAAAAGGCATTCAATTTATGAAACAGTAAATTTATATAAGGACTTCAATTTCATAGCAGATTTTGAAATGTTAAATTTGATTAAGGTGATCACCAATATATTGCCACTATTTTTATGTATAGCATTTTGTTGATATATAAATGACACCTCGTTATATTTGATTCTTCTTATAGAGGTCTTCATTATATTGCTATTGATAACTTTTAAGAATAGGGGTTCTAGAGCATGTGATACGAATAGTTTCGTAGAAATACTAACCAATATCCATTATTATCAAAAGAATGGCTTAGAAAGCTATAAAATCAAGGAACTTAAACACAAACTTGAACAACATACTTTCGTAAATGTATTTAAGAATTTATCTAATTATTTATCTGTGATTTTTAAAGTGGCAGATATTCCATTAATGGTACTGTTCTTCTTTTTATTTAAAAGCGACATAATCGATATATTTGATATTATTATTGTGCTGTTGATGAAAACAAATATAAGAAAATATTTCTCCAATATAGCTAACATGACAATGGATTGACAAAAGTACAGAGCTAACTTATACCGATTAAATAAAGAATACAAAACCCAGAAGCGGTTTTTAAATATTTCTAAAATATCATCGATAGAATTTGTGCAATTTTGTAAGAGAGAAGATATCTTAAAAGAAGGGTTATCAAAGAAAATAAGAATTGGTGAAGTGATTGTAGTCAATCACGAGGTTGAAGATTACATTCTGAAACTAAATGATGATTATTTTGGGAGAATTATAGTGAATGATCTTAACCTTAAAGAAATTTCAGGAATTGATTTACGACAGCAAATAAAGGTTATTCACAAAACCCCAAATGAAGACGTTTTCCTAGAGTTGGAGAAAACCCTTGTTAAGACAGAATATAGTTTAGCGATGATACTTGATATGTCTGATTCTAAACCTGATGATATAATGATTCTAAAATGCGAACAAATGATTGGTAAATACCCAGATAATATAGTCATTTGACAATGTAAGGAACCATATAAGGTATAATAATAAAAAGAGGATATTATGGTAGAAATTGATTTTATAAATGAAACACAAATTGATATGGTTGAATGAGAAAATTTCGCTCAAACAATATTAGATAAAGGAAAAGCGATATTAAATATTAAAGAAGATATTAATTTGTCAATTACCTTTTTAGATGAACAAGCAGCTTTAGAAATAAATAAGGAATATAGAAATAAAAGTTATATACCTGATGTAACATCTTTCCCTGTTGAAATGAGTGAAGCTGAAGTTGCAGCATTGGGATTCAGAGAAATTGGAGATATCTTCATTTGTCTAGAAGAAGCTCAAAGAAAAACAATTAAATATGATCACACTATTGAACAAGAAATGGGATTCTTATTCGTACATGGTTTCTTACACTTATTGGGATATGATCATGAAGATAGCTTGGAAGAAGAGAAAAAAATGTTTGATTTACAAGACCAAATTCTATTAGCAAATAATATTAACTACACTATAAAATTCACAGAAGAAGATTATTTAGAAGAGGAAAAAAATGGATAAAAAATTTAAAGCAGGATTCGTGACGATTGTTGGAAGACCAAACGTTGGGAAATCAACATTATTAAATAAAATTATTGGACACAAAATTTCAATAGTAACAAACAAAGCGCAAACAACAAGAAACAACATCAGAGGTATCTTAACTAAAAAAGATGAATACCAAATGATTTTCGTAGATACTCCGGGTATCCATACATCAAAAAAAGAATTAGATAGATTTATGAATGCATCTGCTTTAAGAAGTATGAAAGATGTAGATTTAGCATTATTCTTAGTTCCAGCAGATGAATTAGTTGGTAAAAATGACTTATTCATCTTAAGAGAATTAGAGAGATCTGAGATTCCTAAGATTTTAGTAATTTCTAAATCAGATTCTGTTTCAAAAGAAGAATTGTTCAAAAAAGTATTAGAGTGAAAAGAATTATCAAATGGATTTATCGATACAGTAATTACATCTTCAGTTAAAGATGTAAATATCGATACTTTAATTGAATTAATCCGTAAAAACTTACCAGAAACTGATTACACATTTTATGATGAAGATATGATTACAGATCAACCAAATCGTTTTGCAATCAGAGAAATAATCAGAGAAAATATTTTAATGAAGACAGGTCAAGAAATTCCACACTCAGTAGCAATTATGATTGATGAGTTAATTGATGAAGAAGATGGTATGGAAATTACAGCTTCAATCATCGTTGAAAGAAGTTCACAAAAAGGTATTATCATTGGTAACCAAGGTACTAAAATTAAAGACATTAAATATAAGTCTAAAAAACAAATTAAAGAGCTTTTCGAAAAAGATGTTCATTTAGAGTTATTTGTTAAAGTTCAAGAGAACTGAAGAAACTCACCGAGTTTAATTAAAAAAATGGGTTACGACAAAGATAAATATTAATCATGGCTGAAATCAAAACAAAGGGGATTGTATTATCGTCTTTCGACTTTGAAGAAAATTCAAAGATTGTGACAACCTATACTGAAAAATATGGAAAGATGTCGTTTGTAGCTCGTGGAGTAAATAAACCAGAAAGTAAGAATCGTTATTCTATTCAAAACTTTTCTTATTCTGAGTTTGAAATATTTAAATCAAGATTTAAAACCAGTTTATCCAAATTAAAAAAAGGGATCTTGATAAATTCGAATGTCACTATTACAAATAATTATGACAACTATCTATTTGCTTCTGTTATCACATCGTTAATAGACTTACCAAATGAATTCAATAACAAGAACTATCGATTATTCACAATGCTAAACAAGGCAATTGAAAATATTTCTTCTAATATAGATCCATTCACAACAATGGTGTACTTCATGTTTTATTTATTAAAGCATCTTGGAGGTTCTTGAAATCTTGAATCATGTTATCGTTGCAAACAACGTAGTAAAGTTTATCGAAGATTTGATTTCAAGAATTATGGATTAATTTGTCCTAATTGTTTAAGAGAAGACGAAGAAGAGCAAAATGTAGATTTCCTAAATTTCTTAAGAATTCTAGGAACGGAATCATTTGCTTCAATTTGAAAATATAGCTTTGATACAAGTTTTCAAATAATATTGGCTAAGTTAGTAATGGATTACTTGTTAGACAATCTTGGAATCGAAACTAATTCAATCAGAATTCTTAAAGCTAAGAAAATATTCAATGATGACGTGTTCAATGACTACACTCATAGTGTCTTGACAAAACGTGATTTTTGAGGATAATATATAGAGAATAAATGTTATTATAACTAGTCAGCGGATGCTGACTTTAATTGTTTAAGGGAGGAAAATATCAATGGCTAAAACTATGGAAGAAATGATCAATCACTTGAAAGCACAAGGGTTTGTATTTCAAGGGTCAGAAATTTATGGAGGGCTTGCTAACAGTTGGGATTACGGTC
Organism: Tullyiplasma multilocale ATCC 49900; assembly: GCF_000483165.1. Classification (GTDB taxonomy): domain Bacteria; phylum Bacillota_I; class Bacilli_A; order Mycoplasmatales; family Mycoplasmataceae; genus Tullyiplasma; species Tullyiplasma multilocale. The sequence continues at coordinate 201,718 of NZ_KI519557.1, forward strand.
CATTAGGAGCAGAAGTTAAAAACAAACTTAAATCTGAATGATGAAACTTTTTTGTTAAAAAGAATTCAATGAATATTGGGTTAGATAGTTCAATTATCTTAAATCCAAAAGTTTGAAAAGCATCTGGTCATATTGATGGATTTAATGATCCGTTAATCGATTGTAAAAAATGTAATTCACGTTGAAGAGCTGATAAATTAATTGAAGAATTTGATGAAACAATTAATGCTGGAGCTATGGAAGATGCTGAAATGGAAAATTTCATCAAAGAACATAATATTAAATGTGCTAAATGTGGTGAATGTGATTTCACTAATATTCGTAAATTTGCATTAATGTTCAAAACTAATCAAGGAGTTCTTGAAGATGAATCTTCAACTGTATACTTGAGACCAGAAACTGCACAAGGGATTTTCATCAACTTTAAAAATTCTCAAAGAGCTTTACGTAAAAAATTACCATTCGGTATTGGTCAAATCGGAAAATCATTTAGAAATGAAATTACTCCAGGTAACTTTATTTTTAGAACAAGAGAATTTGAACAAATGGAATTAGAATTCTTCTATGATCCAGCAGATGGTAAAGATTGATTTAATTACTGATTAGAAAAAGTTGAATTTTTCTTAAACAATAAAGTTGGTATTGAAAAAGAAAACTACCGAGTAAGAGCTCACGATCAAGAAGAGTTAGCTCACTACTCAACTCAAACAAGTGATATCGAGTTTAGATTCCCATTTGGATGAGGTGAATTATGAGGAGTTGCACACAGGGGAGAATTTGACTTAAATGCTCACCAATCTGCTTCTGGTCAAGATTTAACTTATTTAGATCCAACAACTAATACAAAATTACTTGCAAACGTTATTGAACCATCAGTTGGTGTTGAAAGAATGATGTTAGCAATATTCTGACAAGCATTTACAGAAGAAGAACTTGAGGGAGGTACTTCAAGAGTGGTTATGAAATTACCATACTCACTTGTGCCTTACCAAGTTGCTGTAATGCCATTACAAAAACAACAAAGCGAACAAGCTAAAGAATTATTCGAAGAATTATTATTAGACTTCGATGCAACATATGATGAAACTGGAAATGTTGGAAAACGTTACAGAAGACAAGATGCTATTGGAACTCCATTTGTAGTTACTTATGACTTTGACAGTGTTGAAGATAAAAAAGTAACTGTAAGAAATAGAGATACAATGGAACAAGAGAGAGTTGAAATCTCAAAAGTTAAAGAATACTTAGCTTCAAAATTTTAATTACAAATGATAGGGGTGATATTTTATGGCAAATATTTCAAGAGAAAAAATTGAAATGATTACCAATAAAGCAGATATCGTCTCTATCATTTCGTCTTATTTAAAGCTTTCAAAAAAAGGTAGAAATTTTTGAGGTGTTTGTCCTTTCCACCCAGATAGTGAGCCATCAATGTCGGTTTCTCCAGAGAAAAAGATATTTAAATGTTTCTCTTGTGGGGCTGCTGGTAATGCTATTGATTTTGTTAAAGATATTGAAAGAATAGATTTCTTATCAGCTTTAAAAAAGGTATCTGATTCTGCTGGTGTAGAATTGGGCGAATTATCAAACCATGCAGTTAAAGATAAATATTCTAAAGAGCAAAGGTTGATAATAAAAATCAATGAAGAAGCAAACAACTTCTTTAAAGGAATGCTACATACCGAAATCGGTAAGGAAGCATTGAAATACATTCAAGATCGTAAAATTTCAAATGAATCAATTAGAAAATTTGAAATTGGTTATGCTTCTTCAAAAGTAAAACTATCTGAAAAACTTTTGGAAAAGGGTTATACAAAACAAGAGATTGAACTAGCTGGACTTGGAACTGTTTATGACTTAGAGGTAAGGGATTATTTTGTTAATAGGGTAATATTCCCGATTAGAAATGAAGATAATCATGTTATTGGATTTTCGGCAAGAACTATGACAGATGAAAAACCTAAATATATCAACAGTCGTGAAAGTTTGGTCTTTAAAAAATCTCAATTAGCGTATAACATTCAAAATGTAGCTAAAACTGCCAACTTTAAAAAAGAGATTATTGTCTTAGAAGGATTTATGGATGTTATTAGTCTAGATCAAGTAGAGATTGATAATGCGATTGCAATTATGGGAACAGCTTTCAGTGATTATCATGTTAAGTTATTCAAAAATATAAATGTAAAAGTTAAGTTATTCTTGGATGGCGATAATGCTGGTATTAATGCAACTGTCAAAGCAGCTAAGAAACTTATTGATAATAAGATTGATACTTTAGTAATTGATAATGAAACTGAATCAGATCCTGATGAATTGATTAATCAAGGTAAAGTAGAATTGGTTAATGAATTGATTTTAAAAGCAACCCACCCAATTAACTTTGTTATTAACAAACTTTGAAAAAGAGTTGATATTAATAACCCAGACAGTGTTAATAAGTATATTGTTTCAATTAAAGATTTTGTTCAAGGTGTTTCTAATCCAATTTTGATTGAACAAGCAATCAAAAAGATTTCGAAATTAACAAATATAAATGAAGATATCGTGAGACAACTTTTCGGGGCTAAGCCCCAAAAGGTAGTTGATAAACAATTCGAGAAAGAATTTATTCCTGACAATCCTTCAGTATATGAACCGGGACCTCAATATATTCCGGAAGATATTCCTCCAATTCACAATGTTGTTGTAGAAGATACTAAGGCTTATCGCATTGATAAAGCATATAGAAGAGCTGAACAAAGAGTTTTTGTTTCATTATTAAAAAGTGATGAATTTATCGAAAAGATAGATAAAAATAAAGACCTTATAATTGATAGCAATTTAAGAAGTGCTATAAGAGGGATTATCGGAGAATATCGTAAAGGCAATTATCTTGGTAATAACGTTACTAAGATATTAGAATTGGTTTCAGATAGAACTATGCACTACCGAACAGAAATAGATCAAATCATTTCTGACCCATTAGTGAATATTGCAATGACCGAAAAAGAAATTGATGACTCTTTTAAACTTCTAAGTCGCTTCGAGGGTGAAAGACAAATCAAAGAATTAGAGATAAGAATGAATAATGCTGATGATATTAAAGAAAAAATCAGAATTATGAATAATATAAATCTATTAAGAAAAAACTTAAATAGTAAATAGGAGAAAATTTATGGCAAATAAAAAATTTAACGATAAAAAGAATATGAAAAATATTTCTAACTTTGAAGATTTCAAAGAAAGAATTCATGATTACTTAGGTACAAATGATAACGAAATTTCTTCAGAAGAAATTTTAGATGCATTTTCATCTACATTCCCAAATGCTGATGATAACGTTGCAGAAAACTTATTAGAAGATTTACAAAAACATGGAGCGATCTTTGTTGATGCTGATATTGATCTTGATGAATTAGATATTGATGAACCATCATCATCAGATGACTTCATGGATGATTTAGAATCAGATAAAAAAACTGCTGCTCGTGGAAGAAAAGCTGCTAAAGATACAGTTACTATGAAATACCGTGTTGGTGGAATTTCAAATGAAACAAAAATCCAAGATATCATTAAAGCTTATTTTAACAAAATTGGTTCAGCAAGAATCTTAACAAAAGATGAAGAAATTGAATATGCAAAAATGTTAACAGCTGAAGATCCTGAAGAAGTAATGGAAGGACGTCACAAGTTAATTGAATCTAACTTAAAATTAGTTATCTCAGTTGCTAGAAAACACTTAAACCGTGGATTAGACTTCGCTGACTTAATTGAAGAAGGAAACATCGGTTTAATGAAAGCTGTAGATAAATTCGATTATACAAAAGGATTTAAATTCTCAACTTATGCAACTTGATGAATTCGTCAAGCAATCACACGTGCTATTGCTGACCAAGCTAGAACAATTCGTATTCCAGTTCACATGGTAGAAACAATTAATAAATTAGCAAGAGTTGAACGTCAATTAACTCAAGAATTAGGAAGAGAACCATCTGCTGAAGAAATTTCAGAAAGAATTGGTTCAGGAATTACTCCAGCCAAAGTTATTGAAATTAAGAAATTATCTATTGAACCAGTTTCATTAGAAAAACCATTTGGTGATGAAGATGATACACACTTTGGAGACTTCGTAGAAGATAAAGATATGATTTCGCCAAATGACTATGCAGAAAAGGAAGTTTTACGCGAAGTTATTGATAATGTATTCTCTGAAATGCCTGCAAGAGAAGAAAAAGTTATCAGAATGCGTTATGGTATTATCCCAACTAAATTAAGAACATTAATCAGATTAGCTGATGAATGTGGAGATGAAACAGTTGAAGATTTAAGAAATGCAATTAGAGATTTAGATATCCACATTGACACTCCAATTGAAAAAGTTAGAATGTATGATTCAGAAATTATTAAAGATCACTTATCAAAATACGATGCTCCTAAAACTTTAGAAGAAGTTGGTAAAGAATTAAATGTTACTCGTGAAAGAATTCGTCAAATTGAAGCGAAAACAGTAAGAAAATTAAAAACACCTTCAAACACTAATAAATTAGGTAAAACATTAAAAGAATTCTACAAAGGATAAGATGCTTACTAAAAGATTAGAACAAGTGTTAAATTTAATTGAAGGTGTTCAAACAGTGGCTGACATTGGAACAGATCATGCTTATTTACCGATATCAATTATTGACAAGAGAAAAGCTAAGTTTGTTTATGCAGTCGATGTTAATGAAAAGCCATTACAAAGTGCAATGGCTAATATCAAGAAATATGGCTTTTCAAACAACATAACTCCAGTACTTTCAAATGGGTTAGAATTTTCATTAAGTGATGAAGTTAAAGAAATTGATTATGTAACTATTTCAGGACTTGGAACTCAAACAATTTTGTCAATTCTTGAAAATGACAATGACAAAATCAAGGGTTATATAATTTGTTCAAACACTGATTTATGAGCTTTAAGAGATTGAGTTAAAGAAAAAGACTACAATATTGAGCTGGAAGACTTTTTTGATGACTACGATAAACACTATTGATTAATCAAAATTAATAAAAATAAGAAATTTGAACAAGTATCAGATGATTTTATGAGACTTGGAGATTATAAATTCTTAGCCAATAACGAAACATATGGAAGATTCTTAATTTCTGAAAAAGCGAAATTTGACAACATCATTTCAAAAATAACAAATGATGAAAATAGAAGATCAGAAATGATAAAAGTTTCTGAAATTATAGGGAGATATCTTGAGAATGGAATTAATAAAAATAATTAAATATCTTGATAAAAAATTCAACCCTAAATTAGCTAGCGAGTGAGATATGGTTGGGTTACAACAAACATCGAATAAAAACATCGATATCAATAGAGATGTTGAAAACATTTTTGTTTGTTTGGATTTAACTAGTGAAGCCTTGGATGAAGCAATAAAACATAATGCTCAATTGATTATTACTAGACACCCTTTTGTTTTTAGAGAATTGCAAAATGAAAGAAAAAATCCAGCAAAAAATGCAATGCTTAAATTGATTAAACAAAATGATATAGTTATATATTCTATACATACAAACTATGATGCTTCAATAAATCAAACTTTGATAGAAGAATTATCAAAAGTTATTTCGATCAAAAAGTATAAAAAATTCGGTTTAGATAAAGAATCAACTAAAATCACTATCGACAAAAAAATCACTTTAAATGATTTCATCCATAAAATGAAAGAAGTTTTTAAAAGTGAGTTTGTTCAATATTCTAAGAATATTGAACTGAAAAATCAAATTCAAGAATTTTATATTACAACTGGATCTGGAGCTTCTACAATGGTAGAAAACAAAATGCAAGATGTTGTGTTTTTAACAGGTGAAGTTAAATGGAATGAATGAATATATGCAAATGACAATAATGTAGATTTAATATCTGTAGGACACTACATGGAAAACTACTTCATTAATGACATAAAAAATAAGTTAGAAAATAACTTTAAAGATAAATTAAAAATAAGAGCATTTGATATTACAAATGCATATAGAGAAATATAGGAGGAAGAAGATATGGAATTTTCAAGTTTTGGATTTAAAAAATTTATAAATGACACACTACATGATATTAATTTTGTTACTCCTACATCAGTTCAAGAAAAAGTTATACCTTTAATTAAAAAACACAGGAACGTGGTAGCATTGGCCCACACAGGGACAGGTAAGACACACAGTTTCTTATTACCAATCATTAATAATTTAGATGTTAATGTACCATTTGAAAAGAGAAGGGTACAAGCATTAATTATTGCCCCAACAAGAGAATTGGCAAAACAAATTTTTGATAATATTAAAGATTTCCAAAAAAATGAGCCAAGAATTACTGCAAGTTTATTCATCGGGGGAGAAGACATTGAGAAATCAATTGATAAGTTAGAAAAAACTCAACCAATGATCGTTGTTGGTACTCCAACAAGAGTAAGAGAATTATATGAAGCAAATCACCTACGTGTAACAACAGCTGATTATATCGTTGTTGATGAATGTGATATGATTTTTGATTTAGGTTTCATCGAAGATGTCGATTTAATTATTTCAAAAGCTAAACAAGATGCTGTTATTTCATTATTCTCAGCAACAATTCATGAAACACTTAGACCATTTGTTAAAAAATATCTAAGAGATTCTATTTTTATTGATGACTCAGAATCAAAACCATCAAATAAAAATATTCAACATATTTTAATCGATACAAAAAACAGAGAGTTAGAAGAAGTTATTAAAAAGGTAGCTACTTCAATTAATCCATACTTATGTTTATTATTTGTAAACAAAAAAGAAGATGTTTCAAGAATTGTTAAAATTTTAAGAAATGCAGGAGTAACTGAAGTTGGAGAATTACATGGTGATTTACAACCAAGAACTCGTATGAATATGCTTAAAAAAATTAAGAATAATGACTTTAAATTTGTAGTAGCAACTGACGTCGCTGCTCGTGGGGTTGATATTCAAGGTGTATCACACGTTGTGTCTATTGATTTGCCAACTGATTTAAGTTACTACATCCATAGAGCTGGTAGAACTGGTCGTTCAAAAATGACAGGAATCAGTTATGTTTTACTAAATGTTAAAAACCAAAGTTTAATTGAAGAACTTGGTAAAAAAGGAATTGAATTCGAAGTTCAAAGAATGGTTGATGGAGAGTTAGTTGACGTTAAAAAACGTGCTGCTAGAACCGTTAAAAAGAACCAACAAAACTTAGATGTTGAATCTCAAACAGTTATTGCCAAATATAAAAACCAAAAAGTAAAACCAGGATATAAGCAAAAACGTAAACGTGAATTGGATAAAATTAAACAAAAGCGTAAACGTGATCATATTAAACAAAACATTAATAAAATCAAAAAAGAAAAATACAAAAAACGTAGAGAAGAAATTTTCGGAGATTAACACCAAAAAGGGGTTGTTAATCTCTTTTTTTGTTATATTATTTATATAGTTAAAAAGGGGAAAATAATGAAAAAGATTAAATTCAAATCATCTGATGGTCAAGAGACTGTTTCCCTTTCACCTGAAGAACTGGAGATTGTTAAAAGTTCTCCTAAATACGATAAAACTTACAATGATTTAATAAGTAAGTGTGAAAAGAAATTAGAGAGACAAATTTATTTTAAAAAGACTTTTTGACATGATTTAATGATCATTGCCTTAAGTGCTTTTGGAACTACAATTGCATTTGACTACTTTATTTCAGCAACTGGTAGAGTTGGACTATTCCCGGGTGGTTTGGGTTCAATTACTAGATTCGTAGCTGTTATTGTTGGAAAAGATGCAGCAGCACAAGCTAGTTTATACTTTGTGTTCTACTTCTTATTTAATCTACCCTTTATTGCTTTTGGTATTTGAAAGCTCGGGATTAAATTTTCACTAACCACTACCCTTTATATTTTATTAAGTATTGGTTTTGACCAAATAATTACTAGAATACCAGTTATTAATCCAAATGACTGACATGTTATTATTGATTACCAATTAATTGCAGCTATTCCAGGACAATGGGGAAGCACATTATGATTATTCATATTTGCAGCATTTGGTGGTATTGTTTTAGGTTGATCATATGGACAAGTTTATAAAGTTGGTTCATCAACAGCAGGGACTGATTTTATCTCAGTTTACTATTCAAAAACAAAAAATAAAAACATTGGTAAAGTTAATATGAAGATTAACTTTTGTATTATGATTGCTGTAATTATTTTAAATACAATCTTATTAACTCCGGACCAGTTTGATGAAAGTATTAGATATAGTGTTCTTAATGCATCTTATGGTTTCCATAAGAATGGATTTAATAATGAACTAATTCAGGTTTTAGGTTCTGGAAACGGATATGGATCTGATTTATCGGCATGATTGGAAGCTAATAAAGGTGTGTATGTTGAAGCAAACGGAAATAATTTAATGATCGGAGATTGGTTAGAAAATTCTATTTCAATTACAAATTCACAAATTGAATTCAAATTAGGTTCAAATGAAGCTAATGGAAACTTATATCAAGCTATCATTAGAGAAGTTGCGATTGATGATTCATTTAAAGGTTATACATCTGAAATGAAGAATTTAATCCGTTTTAAATACATCTTAGGACCAAGTTTATTCGCTTCATTAATTTTAGTTATCACACAAGCATTGATGATCGACTTTGTTTATCCGAAACACAAAATTAGAACAATGATGATTACTACAACTAATGCATCAGAAGTTGAAACATTCTTATTTGAATCTGGATACAGAAATAACGTTTTTGTTTGAGAGGCTCAAACTTCTAAAAAAGGTTTAGATGTAACCAATAAAAAAGTATTAATGGTAACTATGACTGTTATTAATTGAAAAGAACTAGAAGCTGGTATTAAAAACTTAGATGAACATATGAACATAAGTGTTGTTCCAACTAAAAAAGTTGAAGGGCCATTTACATTTGAATTGAAAGATGAAAGACGTAAAGAAGCTATCAATGCCAAAGTAGTTGAAAATAAAAAATTAATGAAAAAAATTGAACACGATGCAGTTATTAAAACTGTTAAAAAGAAAAACAAAGAATTTAAAAAAATCAAAAATGATAAAAAATAATTAGTACAAAATATTGTATAATTGAATTATGATTTATTATTTTGGTTAAAGAAATAATAATGAAATATTGGCTGACATTTTAAATGTTGGCTTTTCTTATTTTATTAATGGGAAAGGGGATATTATGAATAAAAAAAATTCTAACAAAAAGATAGTTCATATTTTTATAATGTTTATGATTATCGCCTCATTAATAATTGGTATTGTTTTCTCACTTGGAGGGGCAATAAATGATAATAAATTAGGATCACGTTTTAACGGTGGATATGAAGCTCTTGTTGGGGTTTATAATAACACTAAAGAACAAGATGATAATGAAAACCTACCAAACGGTGATTCTGATGAAGGTGCTAGAGCTCTAGAAAAAAAACTATCACCTTTTTCAGATAACACAATCGAGGTTACAAAAACAGGTAACAGTCGTTTAACTGTAAGAGCATCAAAAGATGCTTACTCAAACAATGAAAATTTCTTTGTTGATGCTATTGAACAAAATGGTGGTCTTGTAATTTTAAATAGCGCATTCGAAGATGTTTTATTTGATTCAACTATCATGAAAAAAATTGATAAAACAGTTTTAGATGGTGAAGGGAATGTGACTGATAAAGTTAAGATTTCTGAAATCGTTGGAAATGTTAAAGCTGAAGCAGTTAAGGTTGGAACATCAAACCAACCGTTCTTAAATTTTGATATTAGTGAAACTGAATACTTATCTAAAATTGTTGCAGCTTCTGAAACAGAACAAACACCTGTTCTTAACATGATCACAAGTATCGAAACTTTATTAAATAATCTAAGAGGTTATTATAATCTAGGAACTACTGAAGATGAAATGGATGATTATGTTAGTGCTTATTGAAATGGTTTAATTTCACCATTACAAACAGCTTACAACAAGTTATCTACTAAAGAACAAAATGTATTAGATGATTTTTTTGGTGGAACTTACATTACTACAGGAACAACTGGTTTACAAGTTGAAAATGTTGTTTCATTAATGGATCAAACAAAAATCAAAAGTGAACAATCATTAAAAAGTGTTTTATTCCAATATGAAAATGGAAAAATTAATACAAATAAATCATTTAAATTCTTAAATACAAATATTGGTAAATACATTTATGATCCAAACTCAATTGCTGAAGACTTCATGATTAAAGATGGTAAAAAAGGTAAATACTACGATAATTTAAAAGTTGATGCTAAATTAAATAAACCTTCTCGTGATATGGGGAACATTAGAGAAGCTTTCAAAGTATTGACATCTAATTTATTAGGTAAAGCTTTATTCAAAGATATTAAAGCTGGTTCTAAAGTTAACCAATACTTTGATGAAAAAGTTTTCGATGATTACATCTTATTAACTGAAACAATTAATCCAGCAACTAATGTAAACTCAAAAGCTTATATCGATACAGATGCAAACAGATTAATGGTAAGAAGTGAAACTTATACTAAATCTAAGAAAACTGAAGCAACAATTCTTCAAACAACTTTAGGTATTACATTCAAAGTATTATCAGTTAGTGAATTTGATATGGATATTACAGCAGTAATGTTTATTGTGAGTGTTGTATTCTTAATTATTATTGCATTAGCAATCATGGGATACTTGATCTTTGCATATCGTTTATTAGGGCTATTTGCTTCAATACTAGCTTTCCTGGCAGCATCCTTAACATTATTAGTACCAGTTTGATTCACATTGGCAATTGGGCCTGAAATCATAACATCATTAATAATTGTTGTTGGATTAGTGCTTGATGCAAGCTTCATATACTTTGAATCAATTAAGAAAAACATTTATAAAGATAAGCACTCAATTGAATCATCATTCAAGATTGCTGGTAAAGAAACTTTATGATTAGGAATTGATGCAGCTTTAGTTACTTTGATACCAAATGTCGCTTTATTCTGAATTGGTTCTGGAGCATTGAAAAACTTCGCAACTATCACATCACTTGGGGTAATGTTTGCATTAGTGTTTGGAATAATTGTTTTAAGATTCATGTCAAGAATCGTTATTAATACTAAATGATTTAAAAAATATGATTGATTATTACCAATTGATACTTCTCAAAAAATTAAATCAACTTTCTTTAATGATTTCTTTAAAAAACATTATGAAAGTAAATTAGAAAAATTAACTTCTAAAGATTCATTATCTTCAGAACAATTAATTAAAATTAAGAAAATAAAAGATAAAGTTTCTCATTATTCACAAAAAGAGAGAGATATTATTGCTAAGAAAAATGCTGCATTCATCAAGAAAGCGGAAGCTAAAATTGCTAAGTTTGAAAAACAAAACAAATCACTTAAAGAAACAAAATTTAAGTCATTAAATAAATTAATCAATTCTAGAAAAGACCAAAACAACTTCAATAAGAATTATTATGAAGTTAAATTAGCAAATGATAATCCTGAAGAGATCCAAGTTAATGAAATGATTAAACTTGAAAGAAAAGTTTTTAAAACAGGTAAAATCATGGCTGTTATTGGTGTATTTATGATCGCTATTGGAGCAATCGTGGGATTCACAGCTGGACCTAACTTAACATCAAGTTTTGGTAAAGGGAATAAATTTGTTCTTTATGGTTCAACAATTGATGATACATATGAAAGCTTATCAAACAACGGTCAAATTCAAGAATGAGTATTTGATCCAAATTCAAAACTTGTTCAAGAGATAATTGATTTAAAAGCTAATTCAGATCAAAAGAATATTCAGAAATTAAAAGATCAAGGGATTATGAATATTAATCGTCCTGAAGAATTACAAGGTGATCAATATCTTGAAGCAAGAAATGAATGAAAAGCTAGCGTTGTTGCTGACTTCTATGAGTTCATTATCTTCAATAATCACTTAACAGACTTTGTTAACTATAAAGAATCTGTAGGTAAATTAGCAAACGTTCAAATTAAATATGGACCTGACTTCAAACAAACAGGGATATCACTAGATAAATTGAGTGACGTACCTTATGTTTCTATCCAAACAACCTCATCTGTAGAATTTGGGACATTCAAGGCTTGAATGAGAAGAATTGCAGATAATGGTAAACAAACACCAACTTCAGCTGGGGGAATTTTAGGATTATCAGAATCTCCTTTCACAGCCTATGGTCAAATCAAAGAAGTTGCTATCATGTTTGGAATTATCTTATTAGCGTTACTTGTTTATATGATAATTAGATTTAAATGAACATATTATGTAGCTCTTGCGCTTGGTTTCGTATTTATTACAGCAATCACAGTGGCTTCTGTAATTATTTTCAGAGTTCCAGTAACAGCTGAAATTATTGCGGCTGTAGTTGGAGTAATGAGTTTCGCAGTTATTACAGCTATATTGATTCTAGGAAAAGGAAAATCTATTATTTCTTCAAAAACAGATGAAAGAATTAATGAGTACTTTAACAAGGAAATTGAATTAGCTGTTGAAATTAAAGAATATAAAAATACTATTAATGATATTATTTCTTCTGAAAGAAATCAATACGCTAATAAAATCAATGATCTAAAAGTAAAACTAAAAGATATTGATGATAAAAAATCTGATGACTATAAAAAAGTTAAAGTTGAAATGAAATCATTGAGAAATGAATTTAGAATTTTTAGAAAAGTTGAAAAACAAAAGTTCAAAGACTTCAAAGCTAAAAACAAAAAAGCAATTAAGTTAGAATCAAAAACTAATAACTTTGCTAAAGAGGTTTTCTTAAATGTAACTAAATTTGCAATTACTAAAACTGTCTTTATTTCATCAATTTATGCAATTGTAGCTATTGTTATGGCATTAACATTGCCATCAATTGTTGGGATGGGTATAACACTTGTTATTGGAATTGTAACAACAAGCGTTGTAACTATAACAATTGTAGTTCCGATCTGAATTTGATTAGAACGTCAAAGAATTAGTGCTAAATATGGATACAAACGTTTTATTAGAAAAATTAAAGTGTCTGAAGAAGAACAAATAATTAAAGATATAAATGATTAAGGAAAAAATGGATTTAAAAAAATATATATACGATGTTAAAGATTTCCCAAAAGCTGGCGTAAACTTTAAAGACATCACACCTTTATTAAATGATGCAGATGCATTCAAATATACAATTGAAGAAATTTCAAAATTTGTTAAAGAAATTGGTGCTACTGTAGTGGTGGCTCCTGAAGCTCGTGGATTCTTATTGGCTTCAGCAGTTGCTTTCAACACTAATACACGATTTGTATTAGTAAGAAAACCTGGTAAATTACCAAGAGAAGTGTTTGATATTGAATACACTTTAGAGTATGGTACAAACCACCAGCAAATGCACAAGGGAGATATTAAACCTGGTGATAAAGTTGTTATTGTTGATGATATTCTAGCAACTGGTGGAACTATTGAAGCGATTATTGAATTAGTTGAAATGCAAGAAGGAACTATTGAAGGTATTTCATTCTTAGCTGACTTAACCGATTTACATGATGAAACTTTATTAAGTGAATACAAAGTTCAAAAACTTTTAAAATATTAAAAATAAAGACTTCGGTCTTTATTTTTTTATCTCTAAAAAAAGTTATAATTATTAACAAAGCAGGTGAAATTTATGGCAATGTCAATGAACATGATGAAGAAGGTTAAACGTAACAATAATTCCTTAAATATCGTAGAAATCAGAAAATGATCTGATTTAGAAAACGAGTTGAAAACTTATATTACCAACAAGAAAGAACTTAAAGAAATTGAGTTTGCATATAACTATGCAGAAGAAAAACATAGAGGACAAGAGCGTAAAAATGGAGATCCATATATTTACCACCCATTGTCTACTGGTTATTACTTAGCACAGCTTAAAATGGGTCCTAAGACAGTTATTGCTGGTCTATTACACGATATTATTGAAGATACTCCATATACTGAAGAAGATTTAGAAAAAGTCTTTGGAGCAGAAGTTGCTACATTGGTTGAATCAGTTACTAAAGTAAGCTACTTCGCGAAAGATAATCGCGAACAACTTAAGTCAGAGTACCTAAGAAAACTTTATGTATCAATGGCTAAAGATATTAGGGTAATGATTATTAAAATTGCAGATAGATTACATAATATGCTGACAATTCATAATCTACCTGAGAGAAAACAAATTGTTATCGCTACTGAAACATTAGAAATTTATTCAGCAATTGCACACCGTATTGGGATGAAAAACGCCAAGGGTTGATTAGAAGATTTATCATTTGAAGTTTTAAACCCAGTTGAATATCATAAAATTCAAAATATGTTAGATCGCGAACGTGAAGAAAGAACAAAGAGTATTAATACAATTATTGATAACTTAGACCAATATTTACGTAAAGAAAAACATATTAAACTTCTAGATATTTTTGGGAGAGATAAAACTGTTTATTCTATTTACAGAAAAATGAACGTTTTTGGTAAAAACTTCGATGAAATTACAGATTTATTAGCTGTTAGAATTATCACAAAATCAGTTGATGATTGTTATAAAGTTTTAGGATATATTCACCAAAAATACACTCCACTTGCTGGAAGATTTAAAGATTATATCGCAACACCAAAAAACAACGTTTATCAATCACTACACACAACTTTATCAGATCAAGTTGGAAATATTTTTGAAGTTCAAATCAGAACTCAAGAGATGGATGAAGTAGCTGAAACTGGAGCTGCTGCTCACTGAAGATATAAAGAAGGGGAAGTAATTGATATTGCTAAACGTCAAAAACAAATTGATGAGCAAATTGATATCTTCCAAAGAATTCTAGATATTGAGCGTCAAACAGCAATTGATAACGTAGGTCCAAACCCTAAAAAAGGTGAAATTGAAAAGGCCTTAAAAGAAGATTTATTTACAACTTCTATTTATGTGTTAACTCCAGGTGGAGCTGTTAAAACATTACCATATGGTTCAACTGTTTTAGACTTTGCTTATAGAGTTCACACTGAAGTTGGTGAAAAATGTATCGGAGCCAGAATTGATGGAGTATTTGCTCCAATGAATACTGTACTTAAATCTGGACAAGTGGTAGAAATTAAAACTTCTTCTAAACAAGAACCAACACATGAATGATTAAAAATCGTGACTACATCAAATGCTAAAAATAGAATTAAAAAATTTTTAACAGCTAAGATGAGTGAAGAAAGTGTTAAAGATAAAAAAGACGAAAATAAAGCTATTGCTAAAAAAGCTGAAAATACAATTAACTCATACATCAATCAAAAAGATTTACGTTGAAAACGTAAAACTGATGCTGAAATTTTAGAAAGTGTTAAAAAATTAGGTTTCAAAGATCTTGAAGATTTCCTATTAGCTCAAGCTAAAGGTGAATACTCAGTGGTTGAAGCAACTGAATTAGTATTCATCGATCACAATCATACAAAAGATGATGAAGCACTTGAATCTATTAAAACTAAAATTATTAGTAATTTAGATTTAAAAAACGATATTGTAATTGATGGAATAACTAATTTGAAAACTTCACTTGCATCATGTTGCATGCCAATCCCTTATGAACCAGTTATTGGTTATGTAAGTAAAGGGAATGGTATTAAGGTTCACCTTAATGAATGTGTCAATGTTGGTGGAGAAGGGGCAGAGCGTCTAGTTTCTGTTCAATGAAACTCAGCTGTTGCTGAAAAAAGTATGTATACAACAAAAATTAAATATTATGCAACTGATCGTCCAAACCTTTTATATGATGTAACAAAAGTATTAACATCATTAAAAGCGGCAACAATTAGTGCTAATATTTCAACAGATGAAAAAACATTATTAGCTTCAGGGGTTTTAACTATTAAAATTAAAAACTCTGATCAATTAAATCAAATAATTTCATCATTAAAATCTATTCCTTCAATCGTTGATGTTGATAGAGCAATGAAAAGAAGAGGGAAGTAATGAAAAATACAAACTGACAAGATTATCAAAAACTTGTCGAAGAAGGTTATGAATTAATTGATATTCGTGAACCTTACGAAACAGAAAAAGGGTTTGCTCCAGGTGCTACTTTGATTCCAGGTTCAGTAATTTCTGAAGATATTTCAGTATTGGATAAAGACAAGAAATACATTATTTCATGTCAATCAGGTGGAAGAAGTAACTTTATGATTCAACAATTAGTGAACCATGGTTATGATGAAGAAAATCTAGTTAATATGGTTGGTGGGTATGGTAATTACCTATTAACAAAAGATAATAATAAATAATATTATAAAATAGGAGTTTTTCTCCTATTTTTTGTCTTTAAACCTTTATCAAGTATGAAGGGATGTTATATAATTAATTAGATATAAAGGAACGTGATTAATATGATTCAAAAACCAAGAGGAACTCAAGACATATTTGCTCAAGAAGCTAAAGAATGAAATGCCTTAGAAACTAAATTAAAAAATATTTTAGCAAGATTTAACTTCTCAGAAATTAGAACACCAATTTTTGAGGCTAAAGAATTATTTGTTAGATCAGTTGGGGAAACAAGTGATGTTGTTTCAAAAGAAATGTATGACTTAATAGATAAAAAAGGAAGAGAATTTGTTTTAAGACCAGAAGGTACAGCACCAACTGTTAGGGCCTTAATTGAAAACAAATTATACGCTCCTGAATTCTTGCCATTAAAAGCATTCTATATTGGTCCAATGTTCAGATATGAAAGACCACAAATTGGACGTAATCGTCAATTCCACCAACTTGGTGTAGAAGTGTTTGGACCAAATAGTTTCAATCAAGATATTGAAGTTGCTGCATTGGCATACCAATTAGTTAAAGAAATTGGTTTAGCTGATAAAGTGAAAATCGACATCAACTTCTTAGTAACTGGAGAAGGCAGAGTTAGATATATTGAAGATCTTAAAAAATACTTAACTAACTTTGACCTATGTAACGATTGTAAAGTTAGAATCGAAAAAAACACTCTAAGAGTTCTAGATTGTAAAATTGATGGAGATAAATTTACAGATGCTCCAAATATGAATTTATACTTATCTGAGCAAGAAGAAGTTGAGTTCAAAGCTTTAATAAAAGGTTTAGAAGCAATTGGAATCAAAACAGAATTAAATACTAAATTAGTTCGTGGATTAGATTATTACACAGGATTCATTTTTGAGTTAAAATACTTAGAAAATGATTTAGGAAGTCAGCAAACATTAATAGCTGGTGGAAGATACAATAATTTAGTTGAAGACTTAAATGGTCCATCAACTCCTGCAGCTGGATTTGCTATGGGGATGGAAAGAATCATTATTACATTAAAAGAAAATGGAATAACATTAGTTGAAGATGATTCAATTGATGTTTATACAATTGCTTTATCAACTAATGCGATGATCTTAAATCAAAAGATTATCAGTGACTTAAGAAATAATGGTTTTAAAGTAGATACTGATTATATGAATAGAAGTATGAAATCTGCATTTAAACAAGCAGAAAAATTTAAAGCTAAAAATATCATAATTCTTGGAGACCAAGAATTTGAATCAAATAATATCAAAATTAAAAATCAAATAACAGGAACAACAACTGAAGTTGAAGTTCAAAACTTAGTAGAAACATTAAAAGGGGAATAACAATGAAAAGAACACATACATGTGGTGAGTTAAATATTTCAAACGTTGGTCAAAAAGTTCTATTACAAGGATGAGTTAAAAAAATCCGTAAAATGGGAGCAATGAACTTCGTAGATTTAAGAGATAGATATGGGATCACTCAATTAATTATTGGAGAAGAAAATGCTTCATTAATGGAATCAATTAAAACAGAATACGTATTAGAAGTTGAAGGGACAGTTATTGAAAGAAAATCAAAGAACTCTGATTTATCAACTGGAGAAATTGAAATTCAAGTTTCAACAGTTACTTTAATTAATAAGTCTGAACTAACACCATTCCAAATCGAAGATAACATTGATACTCTTGAAGATAAAAGAATGACATACCGTTACCTAGATTTAAGAAGACCAGAAATGCAACAAAACTTAATTACTAGAGCTAAATTAAATAGTGTTATTAGACGTGTGCTAGAAGGTCAAAACTTCTTAGAGGTAGAAACACCATACTTTGCTAAATCAACACCAGAAGGGGCTAGAGACTTTTTAGTACCATCAAGATTAAACAAAAATAAATTCTATGCTTTGCCTCAATCACCACAATTGTTTAAACAATTATTAATGGTTTCTGGATTAGATAGATATTACCAAATTGTTAGATGTTTCAGAGATGAAGATTTAAGAATTGATCGTCAACCTGAATTCACACAATTAGACTTAGAAATGGCTTTTGCAACAGGTCATGATGTAATGGATTTAGTTGAAGATATGTTAAAACAAATCTTAAAAGAAATCAAAGGTATTGAAATAGATGAACCATTTATCAAAATGCCTTACAAACAAGCAATTAAAGAGTATGGAATTGATAAACCAGACATCAGATATGATTTAAGGATTCATGATTTAAATGAAATCTTTGCAAATACTGAAGTTAAAATGTTACAAGCTCATATTGCTGAAAACGCTTCAGTTCGTGGGATTATGATTGATGAATTATTGGGTAAAAAACAACTTGAAGAAATTAATGAAACAGCAAAACAAAACCATTTAAACGGAGTGGGTTTTGCCAAATATGAGAATGGAACTTGATCTGGATCAATCGCTAGTCAAATGAGTGATGCAGAAAAAGAAGCTATCTTGAAAGAATTTAACATTACTGATAAAGGTACTTTATTAGTTAATGGTGGAAAATACGAAGATGTATCACAAGCAATGGGTGCTATCAGAATCAATGTTGCTAAAATATTTGATTTAGCAAACCCAAATGATTACAAACCATTATGAGTTGTGGACTTCCCATTATTTGAATGAAGTGAAGAAGAAAATCGTTACATGGCAGCACACCACCCCTTCACTATGCCTAAAGCAGAATCATTAAGTGATTTTGAAATTAATAAAGGTGAAGCTGTGGCTTACGCTTATGATATTGTTATGAACGGATTTGAAATTGGTGGAGGATCACAACGTATTACTGACCCAGAAATCCAACAAAGAATGTTTACAGCTGTTGAAATGACTCAAGAACAAGTTGGTGCTAACTTCGGATGATTTATGAATGCCTATAAATATGGAGCACCATATCATGCAGGATTAGCATTTGGTTTAGATAGAATTGCTATGTTATTAAGTCAAACAGAATCAATCAGAGATGTAATTGCATTCCCTAAAAACTCAAACGGAATTGATCCAATGAGTAATGCACCGGATTACGTTGAAGAAAAACAATTAAAAGATTTAAATATTAAAAATGTATAAAAAAATGAGTTTTAAACTCATTTTTTTATTTTAAAACTTAAAATAGCTTAAACTTTCCATTATTGAAAGGGACCCGATTTTTTTATTGGTTTAAAAATGAGAATATACAATATTATTATATAAACGTATAAATGAGGTTTAAATTATGAAAAAGAAAAATAGATTATGAGCTGGTTTAGCAGGATTACTATTGGCTTCAACACCATTATTGGTTTTGGCTGTGCATAGTTCAAAACACGAAACTGAAAATATTCAAGATGAATATGAATTAAAAGATTTAATTAAAAATACAAATTTAGGTACTTTTGAAGAGGAATCTTTTGACGAGCAAAAAGCAATTGCTAAAATTTTAGAATTAAATAAAAGTAAACTTTTAATTGCATCAGAGCTGTCTGTGAATTTAGAAACAAGAATTGTAACTTCTTCAAATGAAAAAATAACAGGAGAAGTAACTTTACAATGAGTTCTTACAATTGGAGGAACTGAAATAACTCCGGCAACTTATGACTTACAAAAATTAATTATTAATCGTAATCTGGGAGAATTTGAAGAAGAAGATTTTTCGAGTGAAGCTATAATTGCAAAAGTTATCGAACTTAATGATAGCCCTATCTTAAAGCCTGAGCAATTAGTATTAAATTTAGAAACAAGAATTATCAAATCTACATTAGAAAATATAATCAATGAAGTGGAATTGGAATGAGCTGTTATTCCGGCTGTTAGAGTTAATCTTTCAGAAATGAATATTGAACCAGTGTTATCAGATACATCTGAAACACCACACCAAGACGCTAAAACTACAGAACAAGTTTTAGAACTTATTGCAACTGAAACAGCAAGACTAAAACCTGGAGCTCAATACGGTAAAGACTACACAGTTGAAGGAAATATGGATCAAGCTGGAATAATTACAGTTAAGGCTGTTGAAGGTTCATTCAAGCTTGAAGGGCAATATGAAATAATTGTTAAAACCACTTTAAAACAAGCATTAAAAGAGTTAAAAGGTTTCGTTGTTAATGAAACTAGTGAAGAAGATGATTTAATCAATCTACTTATCGAAAAAAACCCAGAAGCATACGAATCTTTTGAAGAAGCTAAAGAAGATCTAAATATCACTTTCCAACCAAGTTCAGTTGTTGGTAAAATAAAAGCTACACTGACATCTAAAGAAAAATATTGAAATGATGAAGTACAAGTTAAATCGATTACAGTAAATTATATTAAAGTAGAAATCAATACATTAATTGTTAATACTGATTTGGGAGAACTTAAAGATTTAACTATTGAAACTTTAGCAGAAGCTATAAAGGTTAAAAATCCTCAAATTTCTGAAGATGTTTTAGCTATAATTACAGACGCTTGAAATGATGGTCAACTTGATGATACTGCAACTTACGATACACTTTCTGGTGTATCAGTAGATTGAACAATGAGTAAAAAATCACCAAAATATATAGGTAGTGTTAAATTAACTTATACAGTTAAAATTCCTAATGAGGCTGCTGAGAATGATCTTGTGTATATTGATGCTAAAGGTAATGTTATTATTTGGGACGAAGAAAATAATGTGCAACCTATCGTTATTCAAGTTGGTTATGATTTAGAAACTGGTGAAGCTTTTGAACTATTGGGAGCAAAACATGTTCCTGCATCTATTTCCGAAAATATAACAAGTTTAAATGGTATATTTGTCGGGTCTAAAGAAATGAATGACTCTAACGTTGGGTTGTGAAATACTTCTAATATTGTTGATATGTCTGGAGTATTCAATGATGGAGCTTTCAACCAAGATATTTCAGGATGAAACACATCAAAAGTTACAAAAATGACTCAAATGTTTAGTGGTACTACTCAATTCAATCAAGATATTTCAGGATGAACCGTTTCTAACGTTACTGATATGGAACAAATGTTTTATGGTGCAGAAGCATTTAACCAAAATCTAAATGGATGAGATGTAAGTAAAGTTGAAAATGCAGACTTTTTCGCAAATAAATCAGCGTTTGAAGAAACTAATTGACCTCCATTTAGTGGTGATGTTGATCCTTACATGGTTTCAAATGAATACGCAATTATTAACAAAAAAGAAAAATAATACTAAAAAAATTCTCGCAAGAGAATTTTTATTTTATTTGATATAAGAATTGATTATATAAGAAATTAAATGATTGATTAAATCCTAAGTTGACATAGCATAAGTAAACAACTTTAAGATAATCGGGTTTTTCTAATTTACCAGCTTTCATTAGCTTTGCTGCAAATTTCATTAAAGTATGAACAAAAACGTTAGATTCAAATAATTGTTTATCATTGTGTACTTCGTTTGCAAAGATTTCATCCAGGATATCTTTTTCCTTGATGACTTTATATATTTCATTTTTAAAACGTGTATATTTAACTGAAATTGTTTTGTTACCCAATTGCATAGCTGTTACATGTTTGTTATCGACATCATTGCTATCAATTGTATTATAGTATTCAATGATTTGATCTATTGCCATACAAAAACCTACCAATGACATATAATCTGTAAACATACGGTCGAATTTTCTAAATAACTTATCATCGGTTATGATTTTTGTTAATTTTGGTTTAAAGAAATTTAAGTAATTATTTACCGCTCTAAAAAGTTTGTCATAACTTGTTTGTTCAATGGTATCGAAAGGAATGAAATCATTTGGATTTGTATTGAATTTACTAATTCAAACCTTATTCTTTTTAATTATTTTGTTTAAGTTTTTAGTCCATCAAGGATTAACATGATTAAGCTGTTTTAAATCTTTTTCAGATAACTCTCTTAGTTTGAAGATTTCTATCATAAGTTTCTCCTTTTTATATTATTTATATTATATATAAAATAAAACTGATAGTCATATAAGGTATAATTTAATAATATAAAGAGGTGTATTATGGATAAACAAAACAATGTACAAGAAGAAGTAGAATTAGGTTTCTTTGAACCAAGTTTAGGATTAATTATCACTAACTTAGAATTCTTAGAAGAAGAGTTAGCACAAGAGAAAATTGATGTTAAAGCTTTAACAAACTTAATTGATGAATTTAATGAAATTGAAGACTTAGAACAATGAAATGGTTTAGTTAATAAACTTGATGAAATGTCACAAGGATTAATTGAAAATATTTTAAAAATCGTTGATGCTGATCACTTCAAATTATTATCTTACTTATTCTTAGCTTTAACTTTAGCTAAACATTTAAAAGAAGATGAAAAATTAATGCAATTTGCAATTGAACTAGAAGAAAAGATTGCTAATAAAGAATTGGTAAACAATGATGAAGTTATTATCGTTGAGTACAAAGGATTAGTAGTTAACTTAGTAAATGAGTTATATGCTCACATTCAAGAAAGAATTACAGATGAAACACCAGTTTCTGATGAATTTAAAAAAGTTGTTAAAATTTTAGCAAAAGAAAAAGAATTAGCAGATCTACGAGATGGTACTGAAGTATTAATGGATTTATATGTTGTTGAACACGAAATCAATAATGAATCTAAAGAAACTGTCTTATTACAATTTCAAACATTAAATGAAATTAATGGATTAATTACATTGATTGATTTCTGAGAACAAGATAACTTAGAAGAAGAATAATTGGAGGACAAATGAGCATCGGATATATAGTTTTAACAGCGGTTGTGGCAATATACTTGATTGTTTTATTAGTGAGTGGGATTATGGCTTATAAATACCAAAAAACCCACAAACCAATGAAACAATTACGTGAAGAATATTATCAAGAGTGAAATCTGCAAAAAAACAGCATTGACATTGAACAATTATTACAACCAATCAATGTAAAACTAGAGTTACCAGTTGGAGAAAAAGTATATCTAATTGATGACAATGCCGAAACTTATATTCTCGATAAAAAAAGTGGAGATTTAAAAAATCTAAATAAAACAGGAATTCCTGAAATTGATGCAATCGATTCTTATTATGATGACAATGATTTCATATCTTTGAAAAGTAGTTATAAAGTCTTTAAAAAGAAAATCATGAAAGAAGATTATCTTGGAGTTGTTTATATAACTAATAAAAGAATCATGTTTGAAACCCAAAGTGGTTATGAACAACTACCATTGTCAAAAATAATTAAAACCTATGTTGCGCCAATTGCAGTCAAAAGAGATTTTTACAAAGGATATATTATTCATACAAAAGATGAAATATATCAAGTTGTCTCATCACATCCTGAATCAACAATTGTTTTAAATGAATTATTGAGATTCAATAAATCTAAAAAGGGGGAACAATAATGTTGGATAAGTATATGTCAATAACTACATTTATTTTAATGTTTGTAGTATTTGGATTAAATGTTTACTTAACAATTGATCTATTCTTAAAAATAAGAAAATTAATGTTATTTAAAAAACAAGAAGTAAGAATTTACGAAAATAAAAGAATGCTGAAAGTTATCGTTCTTTCAACATTAATAGTGATGCCAGTAATGTTTATATTGAATACAATATTTTTTGCATTATATATGGCCACTGATAAGACGACATATTCAATTTGTTTAGAAATAGCCGCTTTAATCTTTATTGGTTTTGCGATTTACTTTGATCTTTACATCTTAAAAATAAGTAAAGCTGCAATTGTTGTTAATAAAAATGATAAATTAGCATTCCTTGATGATGTTGTGGATGTTAAAGATATTACAAATATCAGAAATGATATTAAAAGAAAAAACTTCTTCATCAACTTTAAAACCGAAGATGGAGTAATTGGTCAGGTTAAATTAAAATACCACTGAAGGTTAAAAGATTTCCTAGATGAACTAAAAGTAGAAAAAGAATTTATATAGGAGATAAAATTATGATTAAACAAGCAGAATTTATAAAATCAGCAGCTGATAGAAGTGGTTGAATTGAAGATGAAATGCCCGAAATTTGTTTCGTTGGACGAAGTAACGTTGGTAAATCAAGTTTCATTAATTCAATTACAAATAGAAATAAGTTAGCAAAGGTTGCTAATACACCAGGTAAAACTAGATTACTAAACTTTTTTGATATTAACAAAGGAACATTTAGAATTGTTGATGCTCCAGGTTATGGATATGCCAAGATTAACGTAAGTATGAAAATTAAATTTGGACAAATGATGGAAGATTACCTAATCAATCGTCCAAATTTAAGAGGGGTTGTAATGTTAGTTGATCTACGTCATAAGCCAACTCAAGATGACAGAAATATGTATGACTTTTTAAAGGGTAATGAAATTCCAGTATTAATGATTGGAACTAAATTAGATAAGTTAAAAAGAAATGAAATTGCTAAAAATGAAAAAATGATTAAAGAAACATTATCATTTGTAGATACAGATACATTTATTAAAGTTTCAAACTTAAACAAAACTAACATTGAGGGAACTTATGAAGAGTTCATCAAGTTAATAGAAGACTAATTGGGAGAAATATGGAAAATTTTGAATCGAAAAAAACTAAAGATATCGAAGCTGAGTTAGAAACAAATCTTAAAAATGGATTAACTCAAAATGAAGCTGATATCAGATTAGAAAAAAATGGGAAAAACGAATTACCAGCCGGTAAAGTTAGACCTTGATATGTAACATTTATGTTGGCCTTAATTGAACCTTTACAACTTATCTTAATTGCCGCTGCAATTATATCAGTAGTAGCTCCAATTATTGCTCATGGAGCAGGGAACTTAACAGCACACGATTTCATTGACTTTGCTGTTATTATTGCAATTGTATTCATTGATGCAATTCTAGGTACTGTACAGGCTGTTAAAGCTCGTAAATCAGTTGATGCTTTGAAATCATTGTCTAAACCACGAGCAATCGTAATTAGAGATGGGAATCAAAAAGAAATTGATGCTGCTGACTTGGTTGTTGGAGATATCGTAGTTCTTGAAGCTGGGAAATATGTCCCGGCCGAATTAAGAATTATTGATTCTTCTGACTTTATGATTGATGAATCTATCTTAACTGGTGAATCATTACCAGTTGAAAAGACTCATAAAGATGTTAAAGAAACTACAATCTTAGCAGAGAAAATTAATATCGCATTTATGTCAACATTCACAACTGCAGGACGTGGAATTGGTGTTGTTATCAAAACTGGATTAGATACAGAAATTGGTAAAATTGCTAAAACAGTTAATGAAAATGCTGATGTTGAAACTCCATTGGAAAGAAAATTAACAAAATTTAGTTACTGAATATCAATGGCTGCAGCTTTAGTTGGAGTTATTATTTTCACAGCCATGTTATTAACTGGTGAAAGAAATGAATGATCAAACTACTTAATGGTAGCTATTACATTAGCAATTGGGATTATTCCTGAATCATTACCAGCTGTTGTTTCAATTACATTATCATTTTCAACAAAGCGTATGGCTCAAGAAAATGTTATTGTTAAGAAATTAGCATAAGTTGAAACATTAGGATCTGTAAATGTTATTTGTACAGATAAAACTGGTACTTTAACTCAAAACAAAATGACAGTTAAAAAAGTTATTATTAATAATAAGATTATCGAAGCTAAAAAATATGAAGGTTTCGATATGGATGAGCATAAAGAAATCTTCTTACGTGCATTAGTATTACCAAATGATTCAGTTACCGAGGGAACTGAAAGAATTGGTGATCCAACAGAATTAGCATTAGTTGATTATGCTGATTTAATGGGAATTGATGAGCAAAAAACAAGAGCTCAATTCTTAAGAACTGACGAAATTCCTTTTGACAGTGAAAGAAAGTTAATGACTACATTAAATAGCATTGATGGAAAAGTTACTTCATTCACAAAAGGAGCAATTGATCAATTATTAAAAGTTTGTGACCGAATTTATCTAGATGGTGAAGTAGTTGAATTAACTGAAGATCACATCAAAGAAATCTCAAAACAAGCTCTTAACTTAAGTGATGATGCTTTAAGAGTATTGGCATTTGCTTATAATGACAAACCAGCAAAAGATAAAGCTAACTACGAAAGTGGATTAATCTTTATTGGTGCTGTTGCTATGATTGACCCTGTTAGAAATGAAGCTGTTCAAGCGATTGAACAAGCTCATGCTGCTGGAATTAGAGTAGTTATGATTACTGGAGATCATGCAATTACTGCTTTAGCAATTGCTAGAGATTTAGATTTAGCTTATACACCATACGAAGTAATGTCTTCTGAAGTATTAGAATCTATGTCTGATGAAGAATTAGTAAGAGTAATTGATAACATTAAAGTATTTGCGAGAGTTAACCCTGAACATAAAGTTAGAATTGTAGCAGCCTTACAAAGTAAAGGAAACATTGTTTCAATGACTGGAGATGGAGTAAATGACGCGCCAAGTTTAAGTCAAGCTGAAATTGGGGTTGCTATGGGAATCACTGGAACAGATGTGGCTAAACAAGCTTCTGATGTTATTCTTACAGATGATAACTTTGCAACAATTATGACTGGAGTTAATGAAGGTCGAAATGTATATCAAAAAATTAGACGTGCTATTGTTCTATTGATGGGATTCAACTTAGCTAACGTTATTGGAATCTTTGTGATTTCACTATTATTCCACTTATCACCATTAGAAGCCACAAACATTTTATTCATTAACTTAATTGTTGAATCATGTTTAGCTATTGCTATTGGAATGGGGCCATTAGACAGTTCTCTAATGAAACTTAAACCAATGACTGGTAAAAATGGATTATTAAAAGGATTGATGTTACCAATCTTGAAAATTGGAGTATTTTCAGGATTAGCTTCAATCTCAGCATTCTTTATCGGAATGGAAGCTGTAGATATGGTAGCTTGAAACCAAGTTGCAGGAACTGACTTTAGTTCTTGATTTGATTTAGCAAGAGATAATGCTTTAAAATTAGTTGATAAAACTGCCTTTATCTCATTTGGTAGAACAGCTATGTTTATTACAACCGTTACTTCACCATTGTTATTTGCTCACTTGATTAAACTTTCAAACTGAAAAGCATCTAAACATGTAAATATGTTAGTTTCATTACCTTTAGTATATGCTTCATTAATTGCTTTCGGATTAAGTTTAATGGTAGTATTTATTCCTGGTTTAAATGATCAAATCTTTGGATTAGTTCATTATGGAACAAGAACTATAAACGGAATTGAAATTGCTGGTTGAACAAACGATAACTTATGAGTAATCTTTGCTTCATTAGCTTTAGGATTGGTTCCAGCTACTGGAATTTTATTAACTGATGCAATTACATTCTACTCATACCACTTGTCACCTAAAACATGACAAACAAATCGTCAATTAATTAACACAATGATTGAAAACGATAGAAAAGAAGAAATTGCTGCAGCAAAAAAACGCAAAGCAGAAGATAAATAATAAAAACCTTCGTAAGAAGGTTTTTTTATACTCTTTGAAGTTTTGACTTAATTATGTTTGCAAAATTTAGAATTGAATTAACTAAGTATCAATTAAATTAGGTGATAAAAGATAATTTAAAGAGGCTGAAAAAATTTATTTCTAAAAATATATTTTGAGAAGGATAATTGACTGGAACTATAAAATAGATGTTGATATTTATAATTCTGAAATAAAATAAGTGTAAAAACTTTTTTACACTTATTCAAAGTTTTCTTATTTCAAGACATCCTCAGACCTATAAGAAGGTGCTACATCAGTATAGTCTTGTTCGTTTATAAATATTAAATAGTTTTTGACTTGGACTTTTGTAATACCGTTAATAACTTTAATCTGCCTTTCACTAAATATATTTTTATTGTATATAAATTCATCATCAAGGTGGGGACCATTTTTGTGGTCTTTATATTTAACCCTATAGTTTCTTTTCCAGATGTCCTCAAGCTCGAAATTAGAATTAAATATTTTCTTATCTGCATGAAATATTTTTTCGGTATATGTATTTTCTTCCAAAAATTTGTTTGTTAACGAAAGGCAAATGGTTGGAGTTAATGGATAAAAATGTACCAAAGGAGTGTGTGTTATTGTGCCTGCGGCATAAATCGGTCCATGGTCGGTCAGAATATATTTTTTGTTTGTTTCATTTGTGTCTATTTCTGAAAAATTAAGAAAAGTATACTTTAAAAAATTTTCCAGAACTCTTATTGCTTGTCTAATAAACAATTCACTTTTGTAATATTCATCATTTGGTAATATCGAATCAAGATTGCCATTATATTGCTTATTTTCGATAGATTCAAATAATAAATAATAAAAATTCAAATTTTTTAATTGAGCATCTTTGATGTCTTGTGGACTATATTTTTCCATTAAATTATTAAATAAAAAATCACCGTCTAAATCGTTTGAACTGATAATTTGAGATTCCGATCTAGCCATTTGGACAATCATGAATAATTTAATAATTAACAGATCGCTCCTTGTTATTCTAATAGTATTGTACTTTTTTCAATTTCCTATAATATTTTCACTGATAGTATAATATTTCTGTTCAATTTTCCCTAATTTTATTTCTATCTCATTAAAGTCAAAACCCGCTGTATTAGATTCGTAAAAATAATTTCTGAAGAATGGATCGTCTTGTGATCTTATTTCAACAATTTCTGAATTTTTTTCATTGTATTTTAAAATATTAAAAAAAGATTTATCTTGGATTTTTGTTGATCATCTTTTGATTATAAAATTTGGTAAGAAATGTTGTCTTTTAATTTTGGTCATATTATCTCCGCCTTTTTCATTCTAGGCCCTATAGGGGACTTATATTCTGTTACTTTTTAACATTTAAATTTGAAATTTTGTTACCAAACAACATTATATAGCATAATTAATTCAATCAAAAGGTTATTTAAAATAAATTTTTAGATATACTTATTTATTCGGTTTAAGGGGCAAGGGGTGAAAGCAGGGTGTAATTTCATTGTATATTTTTTTATCAATGAGCGTTGTGCCATCAAGTGACTAAACTTGTCTTTGCTGAAAATACATAAAAAAGTTTTACAAGTTGGATCATTCGTCTATAAAATTAATGTTTTTTTATTACCCTTAAGTGTTTTTTAAGTAGGTATAATATTGTAAAATTATATTATTGAATGTGAGGTACATTATGGATAAAAATAAAGAATTAGCAACTAAATATAATCCAACTGAAGTAGAAGAGGGGAAATATGATAATTGAAACCAACAAGGTTTATTTAAAGCTGATCCAAAATCAGCAAAACCTAAGTTTTCAATTATTCTTCCACCACCAAATGTAACTGGAAAATTGCACATCGGTCATGCTTGAGACGGAAGCTTACAAGATGCTATTATTCGTTTTAAAAAATTAACTGGTCATGATGTACTTTATGTACCTGGTATGGATCACTCTGGAATCTCAACACAAGTTAAAGTTGAGGCTAAATTAAAAGAACAAGGAATTAGTCGTTACGACTTAGGGCGTGAAAAATTCTTAGAAGAGTGTTGAAAATGAAAAGAAGAGTATGCCCAAACAATTAGACAACAATGAGCTAAAATGGGACTTGCTCTAGATTACTCAGTTGAAAAATTTACTCTTGATGAAGACGTTAATCAATTAGTAAAAGAAATCTTTGTTAAATTTTACAATGATGGAATTATTTATAAAGGAAAAAGAATCGTTAACTGAGATCCAGAACAAAAAACTGCAATCTCTAACGTTGAAGTAATTTATAAAGAAGTAGAAGGTTCAATGTTCTACTTTAAATACCAAATCGAAGGAACAAATGACTTTTTAGAAGTTGCTACAACAAGACCTGAAACTATGTTTGCAGATCAATGTATTGTAGTTAATCCAACTGATGAAAGATATGTTCACTTAATTGGTAAAAATGTTATTAATCCAGTTAATGGAGATGTATTACCAATTATTGCAGACGATTACGTTGAAGTTGATTTTGGAACAGGGGTTATGAAATGTACTCCAGCTCACGATCTTAACGATTTTGAAATTGGAGTTCGTCATGGTTTAGAAAAACCAGTATGTATGAATGAAGATGGAACTATTAATGAAATGGGTGGAACTGATTACCAAGGTCTTGATAGATTTGAAGCACGTAAAAAAATCATCGAATTAACAACGATTGCTCAAACATTCATCAAAGCCGAAACAATAACTCACCAAGTAGGATTTAGCGAAAGAACTAATGCTGTTGTTGAACCTTACTTATCTGATCAATGATTTGTTAAAATGGATTCATTTGCTCAAATGATTTTAGATTTACAAAACAGTGATGAAAAAATTAATTTCTTCCCAGAACGTTTTAATGATGTATTAAACAAGTGAATGGAAAATGCTCATGATTGAACGATTTCTCGTCAATTATGATGAGGACACCAAATTCCTGCATGATATAACAAAACAACAGGGGAAATGTATGTTGGAAATGAAGCTCCAACTGATATCGAAAACTGAAAACAAGATGAAGATGTTTTAGATACATGATTCTCATCTGGATTATGACCATTTGCTACATTAATGCGTGGGGAAGGATTTGATAGCGAATACTTCAAACAATACTTCCCAGTTGGAGTATTAGTAACTGGATATGACATCATCTTCTTCTGAGTTGCTAGAATGATTTTCCAAACAATGGAATACACTGATTCAAAACCTTTTAACGATGTTCTGATTCACGGTTTAGTTAGAGATGAACAAGGACGTAAGATGTCTAAATCGTTGGGTAATGGAGTTGATCCAATTGATGTTATTGAAGAACATGGAGTTGATGCTTTAAGATTCTTCTTATTAACAAACTCAACACCTGGTCTAGATATTAAATATTCAAATGAAAAAGTAAGAAGCGCTTGAAACTTCATTAATAAATTATGAAATGCTTCAAGATACGTTTTAATGAATATTGAAGAAGATTTCAAAATGGACGATACATTTATTGAAGATATTAAAAACAATGTTGAACCAAGTTCAACAATTGATAAGTGAATCTTAAATGAATTAAGTAAAGTTCAAGTTGAAGTTAAAACATTGGTTGATAAATATGAATTTGCCTTAGCTGGTAAATTGGTTTATGATTTTGTTTGATCAAAATATTGTTCTTGATATATCGAATTTGCTAAAGTTAACTTAAATGGTGATAACTCAGCAGCTAAAAGAACAACAAAACAAACTTTATTCTATGTTCTAAAAAATATTTTAATTATGTTGCATCCATATACACCGTTTGTAACAGAAGAAATTTATTCAAAACTAGGATTAAAAGATTCAATCATGAATGAAGAATGAAATGAACAAGAGTTTGATTTCACAACAGACTACATCAATGAAGTAATTAACATCATTACAGTAGTTCGTGAATTTAGAAATAAAAACAATATCAAAAATTCAATCGCATTAGAGTTTAGCTTATCAAACTTAAATGAAACTCATAAAAATATATTTGATAGTTATACATCAAATATTAATGAATTCTTGAATGGTTTTGTTAACTCAACAATCATTGAAACATTATCTTCAACAGATACAACTTCTTTATCAATTGAAGAATACTTCTTAGAAGTTGCAAATGATTCATTTATCAATAAAGAAGAGTTAATTAAAGAATTGACAGAAAAAAGAGACTCATTACAAAACGAAATCTCAAGATCTGAAAAAATGTTAAATAATGAAAACTTTATCTCAAGAGCAAATCCTGAAAAGATTGCTGAAGAGAAAGCTAAGTATGAAGCTTATAAAGAACAATTAACTGCAATTGTTGACAAATTAAATAGTCTATAAAAAAAGAGCTTTCAAAGCTCTTTTTTTATAATTTAATTTTATGGTTCAATTTTAAAATTGTTTTAGGATAAGAATGACCGATGTTAATATTTAAAATAACAGGAAGATTATATTTATTTGCATACTTAGATAAGATAGATTTATATTCTTCGTAAAAAACTTCATCTTGAGGTTTAGCAAAAATTAGAGCTTGAATAACTTTTAAAGTTCCAGTATCGTCAATTGCTTTAATCATATTTTCAAATGTTTCTGGATTTGGTTTTTCTTCACTAGTTTCTAAGAATAATATTTTATTGTTTCAATACTCTAAATCAGGGTATAAGTTATATTTATCAAAAATTTCTTCTTGAATGTTTCCTTGAGTTGGTTTCAGCATTTCATAAATACTTTCTAAACATCCTCCAAAGACAATTCCTTCAATGTCATTTCTTCAGTTGATGTATTCATGTCCGCGAGCTTCTCCGTGTTTGATTCTTGAAATACCAACTTGATCACTACCAAATTGTTTTCTTTCTTCATATCAAACTGGACTTGAGTTAATGTTATTTACGAATTCTTCATCAAACAATCTTTTGAATGCTTTCTCTGAATACTCTAGCATATTTGTGTCTAATTCAGCTATATCAGTTACAAATGATTGACCATAAAAAGTAGGTAATCCTAATTTGTTAAACATGAAGTGATTTGTTGTTGAATCAGAATATCCTAAAAAGATTTTCGGGTTATTTTCAACAGCCTCAATAAATTCTTGATCATCTAATAAATGGGCAAGGGTTAAGAAAGTATCGTTTCCTCCAATGGCACAAATAACGGCTTTGATATCATCATCTAAGAATGCAGCCTTCAAATCATATGCTCTTTTATCTGGATTATTTTTAACATATTCGATTCCTTTTAAAGAATTCTCCATAAAAACTGGAACCAATCCTAATGCTTCAAGTCTAGCAGTACCGATTTCTAAAGTATGATTACAAAAGTCTTCTCCAAGCATTCCACTTGAAAGACTAACTATTGCTACTTTATCGCCTTTTTGCAAATGTTTTATCTTTAACATAATTACCCCCTTGTTGTTAATCAATTTTAAACCTTATGATTAATAAATACAAGAATATTATTTTAATCATTAGAAAGTATTTATTTGACCAAATTCAAATAAATACCCTCACTTTGCTATAATATGTATATATAAATATAGGAGAAGATCATGAACAATCAACCATACGAACAAAATAGAAATGAATTTAACCCATACTTAATAGCTTTCATTATGAACTTAGTATGTACTATCATCTTAGGGGTTATGATAATCCCATTAGCTTGAGGTATCCCGATGACAATCGCTACTAAAAAAGCTATGGATGAATATGGAACACCTAATGAAATTAGACATGATGCCTTAGGTATTTTATCTATCTTATTCTTAAGTTTTATTGCAGGAATTTGCATTCTTATAGCTCAACCTTCAATTAATTCACAAATATCTAGACAAAATTCTACAAGACATTACCAAAATGAAAATCAAGACTAATTAAACCTGAAAGGGTTTTTTTATTTTTTATCTATCTAAAAGTTTTTTTGAAATTATAGAAAATTGGAATTCTTATATACAATGTAGTTGAAGAGGTTGATATGGAAAAGATTTTATCTACTGCAGTTAAAGAAGTTTTTAAAGGCTTTTTAAAACAATTAAAAAGTTTTTGTATTTTGGCAATATTTCTATTTACTTTGACTATGATTGCTACAATCACTTTAATTGTTCTGGCGACACAACCTAGCTCAAAAATTTCTGGAGAGTTAGCGGGCGGTTTTGGCATATTGTTATTTTTCACCGGAATTAAAATGATATGGATCTTGTGTGTTTACAGTAAAGCAAAAAGATCTATATGCAGCGAGTATCCAGATGTTGTGATTGTTGGGATAAAGATATTAGCAACCTTATTTTTAAGTAAAAGACTGTATAATGAAATTTTTAATACATCAAAACCCAAAAGTATAGTGTCACGAATTTTCAAATTACAATTTTACCAATCATTTGATGCATTAGATTTGATAGTTTGACCTGTTATCATTTTTCTATTTTGAATTGCAACTCTTTTGAATGTGGTGATAATAATCTTAATCAGAGCGATTTGTTTTAATACTATAAAAGAAAATGATGCAATTATTAATAAGTGTTTAAAAGAATGGGAAATTTAAACCAAACAAATAAATAATATAAGTTAAAATATAATAAGTTAAGAGGTAAAGATGAAAATACAAGAATATTATGCAAATCCATTAGTTAAGTTAAATGAAGAAACGCACGAATACTACAATACTCAAACAAACGAAATAATTCAATTAAAGAGTGTTACTAAGTTAGTTGATAACTTATACCCATTTAATCCAGTAAACATCCCAGAAGAGGCTTTAAAAGCCGGGATTGAGAAGGGGATTTGTGTTCATGATCGTTTAAGTAAATGAATTATTAATAAAGACTTGGGTAAATGTAATCATACATACAATGGTTGACCGATCAGAACTCATACAAGTGAGTTCCAATGAATAAAAGATGGTTTAGAAAAAATCCAAGCCAAAGAAATTTATAGTGAAGTATCATTATCAAATGGTGAATTTAATGGAACATTTGATCTACTATATAAAGATTTTAATGATAAATGACATTTAGTTGATTTCAAAACTACTTCTAGATTAAATAAAGACAAAGAATCTTTACAACTAAAATTCTATGAAAAATTATTAACTGATATCTTTGAAGATGTTGATAAAATCGATGTCTTTGAAATTTATAATTCTAAAAATGTCGAACATTATTCATTTGATGAAAAGTTACAAAATGTAGCTGAAGAGAAAATGAATTTAATTTTAGATAAATACCTATAAAAAATATCGCCTATAAAGGGCGATATTTTTATTTAATGTTTGAATTTATTTTTTCTAAAGCTCCAACTCCGACTTTTTTGTTGAATCATTTAGTTCATCCGAATAGGAAACCAACCAAACCCAGTGATTGCTTTGATCATTTGTAAAAATTGAATTCGTCTTTGTGTTTAACAATTTTATCGTTTTCAATTTCAAATGAAGCTAAAACTGAATTTATAACTTTTCGTCTTTTTGGACCAAATTTATATGTGACGATTCAATTTACTTTGAAGTCATCATTGTCTTCGATGATAGTGAATTCCACTGACATATCCTCATTATTTTCTAATAACATTTTTCACATTGCCGTTACTTGTTCGTGATTTAACCCTTTGAAAATTGAATCTGTAAATGTAGTATTATCTGCATAAAATGAATTCATAGTTTTTCAGTCACCTTTTGAGAAGGCTTCATAAAAACTTTCCATTAATTCTTTTTTATTCATAATATTCCCCTTAATGTTTGCACATATGTTAATTATAGTCTTTTTATTGGGCACTTTTCGAAATTTATTCCTAATACTATATGTGAAGAAAAGTATTATAGCAATTATCATAATGATGATCTTGATTGGTTTGTTTATCGGAACATTGATACGAGATGGTTTAATAAATGTTTAGTTTAAGAAAGGAATTCTCTAAGAACCTTTTCTTTGCAAACATTCATCTAGTATTTTTTAGTATTAGTATATTAACTTTAATAGCTGGATTACTAATTAATTGATGAATACTTATGATATCAATTTCATGTCTGATTACAACCTTAATATTTAAAAGGCAATTTTATAAATTGTTTATTTTGATATATCTAATAACTATTGTTATTCTGGTTTTTCAGATTCTCATTATCAATAATAATTATAAAAAAGAACATTTTTATAATGAACCAGCCACAATTATGAAATCGACTAAAAGCTATATTATTGTAAGAATCAATCGACAAGACTTTTATATAAGTATTTACCAAAACAGTTATTTACAATATCAAAAAATATTAGTTTCTGGAGAAGTTGAATCGATTGTTGGTAATGGTAATTATTATAGTTTTGATTTTATGGGATATCTCAAAAACAATAATGTTAATTATCAGATTAAAAAACCTAATATCAGAATACTTCCAACAACAGGAATGCGCTATCTTTTCTGGAAATGAATTAATGGTATTGATGTTAATGATTCAATAAAGTTATTTTTGTTAAATGATAAAAGCAAAGACATACTAATTAATCAGGAACTAAATAATTTAGGGATTGGTTTTTTAACAAACTTCAATGGGTTGAGTTTTTATGTATCTTTAAGTGTTGTGCTTTATCCAATTAAAAAATACCAAAGAAGAAGAAAAGCAGAATCTGTAATTCTTGCAATTTTGTGGTTTTGAATATATCTATTAAATTATCCTAATGTCTTTCTAAGGGTTTTAATCTTTAAAACATTAAATAACATTCTAAATTATTCTAAGTTTAATTTAAACCAAATATTTAAACGAATGACAGTGGTATATCTTGTTTTAATGATTGATCCTTGATATTTGTTGAATCAAGGATTTTGATATGTATCGATAGCTTATTTATACTTATGAATCAATAACAAGAAAAAGGGGATTAAGGGTTTTGTAAAACAACTAATTACCTTATCGGTTGTCTTTTTACCACTTCAAATATACTTCACCTATCGGTTAAACTTATTCAATCAATTAAATATCTTTTTGATTTATCCTCTAATAGAATTAAACTCACTTTTAGTGAAATTGACCTGATTTATTCCAGGAATTCAAAGTGTTTATACATTATTGGATTATGTAACTTATAACGTTCTTATCATAATGAATAAGATTTCATTCTTTATAAATATTGGGAGTTTGCCATCGTTTGTCTTTGTCTTGCACTACCTAATTTTATTTAAGGTTATTAATCTCAGATATCAAAAACATAAAATCATTATCTTAGAATATGTAATGTTATTTCTCTTAATTTTAATATGATGGATTCTTAAGCCAAATATTAGATTGGATATGTTAAACGTTGGGAACGGAAATGCTTTTGTTATATCTTTTAAATGAAGGTTTCAAACATTTTTATTTGATGCAGGAGTTGGGTCTGGTTTTAGCAAATCAACAGTGGCTGATTTTCTAATATATCAAGGGATAAATAAAGTTGATGCAATTTTTGTTTCTCACAATCACCAAGACCACTATAATGGAATTGAAAAAATTGATGAAGTTATAAAAATAAAGCAAATCATAACTAGAGAATTTGATACTTATCATTTTAGTTTTAATTCAATTGATATATTCAAATTTGATAATCCTTATGCCATAAGTGAAAATGATCTTTCAAGTGTTTATATTGTTGATATAAATGATACTAGAGTTGTTTTTACAGGAGATATTGAAAAACAAACTGAGAATTATTTTATTAACAATCAAGAGTTTATTAATAAATTGAAAGAACGAAGAGTAGATATTTTACAAGTACCACATCATGGTTCAAAAACTAGCTCATCACCAGAATTCATATCCTTAATTAATCCTGTTTATGCCCTTATAAGTGGTCATAGTAAGGGGCGATTACAATTTCCTAATATAGAGACAATAAATACTTTGAATAGCTTTAAAATACCTTATTTTATAACGGCAGGAAATTATAACTGAGGTTTTAATCTTTCTAATTTAAATTTTTTGGAATGGTAAATATTTTTAAAAAATCTCTAATACTTAATGGATAAGTGAAATTGATATTTTTATCAATACAACAAAAGGACTTTCAAGTAAATCTTTTTAAAGTGTAATTTGATTGCTATACTAACAATATAGAATGATCAATTTCATGTGTTCACTTATCGAAAGGAGACATATGAAAACAACAAAAGTATTTTGATTCAATTTCGAAAGCATTTCAGATTTGGAATTTGTTTTCGAAGAAAAATGATTCAAAAATATCGAAGTATTAACAGATGAAGAGAAAACTAAAATTAATAATTATCTAAAGGCTAAATGAAAAATCATTAATATAGCCTTAAAAGTGGAGGAACCAATGTTACAAAAGGATTTTCAAATCGAAGTATTGAGACAATTTGGAATGATAAATGGTAGACTAGACAAAATTGAAGATAGGTTAGATAAGATTGAAACTAGACTGGATGTAATTGAAGGAGCGATCTCAATGCTTAATGAAGCTGTATTTGGGATTAATGCTCTTGTAATACCTAAAGGTGCTAAATCAATTCTTAAATGTAACTGCAATCACGCATAATAAAAACGGCAATCCGAAGATTGCTGTTTTTATTATTAATAATGATTAATTGAAAATAATTAAGCACTCATTAAACGAGATTTTTCTCTTGCTGCTTTATTCATTTTTAGGATTCCTTTTTTAACCCCTTTATCAATTAAGCTTACTGCTGTTGTAACTAATTCAGCTGCGTTTGCTGCTTCTTCTTTTTTAGCGATTGAAGCTTTTTTAATTGCAGTTTTGATTTCTGATTTAAAAGCTTTGTTTGCTAAACGAGATTTTTCGTTAGTTAAAACACGTTTCTTTTGAGATTTGATGTTTGCCATATATTTTCAACTCCTTTTGTTTATATAATCGTCAATACAAAATAAATTATAACAAAGATTAAGTTATAGTGTGTAATTATTTTGTATAAAAAAGATATTTTTTTAATGATAAAAAAGTTAAAATATAAATAATAGATTTGAGGACGATAAAATGCATTTCATATATTCTGAAGATTATTTTTTATTAAGTAAAGCCACAAATAAACTTGTTAAGTTCCTAAATAAGGATCAACAAGCTGAAATTCATAACTTTTCTTTAATTGAAGATAGTTTCAACGAAATTGTTGAAACAATCACAACAATTTCTATTTTTGCTGAAAACAAAATTGTAATTTTGAAAGATGCTTGATTTGTAAATGAAGATAAAGTAAATCTTAATAAAGATTTCAGCTTAGAGAAATTAGAATTCATTTTAAAGAATCCTAATCCAAACGTTGAAATAATATTTACACTCAATTCTGGTAAGTTTTCTAAAAAGTTAAAGATTGCCAAAAGAATTAATGAGTTGGCAAAAGTTGAACACATTGCTCCAATGACTGAAGATACGATTAAGAAATACATTAAGACTTTTATGGTTGAAAAAGAAGGTAAAGAAATTAGTGACAAATTAATTAACTTCATCTTTATGAATCTTCCACATGACATGTTAATAATTAATAATGAATTAAACAAGTTATCAAAAATAGATCAACCATTAACTGAAAACATTATTAAAGATACTCTAACTAAATATTTAGAGGCAGATATTTTTGAACTTTCAAATGCTTTTATCAAAAATGATATCGAGAAGTTTTTAAAGTTGTATCGTGATTATTTATTATTAAATGATGATATTTTTGGTTTAATAAATTTAATATTGGCAAACATTTCCTTCACAAGAGATGTCTTGGTAATGAGGGGTCAAGGTAAATCACAAGCTACAATTGCAGAACTATTAAAAGCTCACCCTTATCGTGTTAAATTAGCTTGTGAAATTAATAATATTAAAATCAAACAATTAAATGATAAAATTAAATTGTTATATAAAATTCAAAAGGGGATAATCTCAGATCAAATCGATAAAGAGGTTATAACTGAATATGAATTTGTAAAGATAATGAGGTAAATATGGAATCAAATAAAATTTATTCTAGTGTTGCACATTTATTAAATAACGTTATCAAAGTTGAAAAACTACGTTATTACTTAAATTCAAACACAGAATTCAAAGATAAATTTATTACTCAAGTTAACAATATGTTAGCTTTAGAAATAGATTTTAACGAAGAACTTAACGAAGTTAAATGAGCCAAAGAATTTGGTAAATCAATCGTGAAGATTACTGGACTAAAGCAAAGAATTGAAAAAAGTGAAAACAAAGATCTTGATTCTATTTATGCTGAATATGCAGAATTTATAACTTATATTGTTAAAAACTTTAAAACTCCAAGAACTAAATTAATTGATGACTCAATTAATTTCACAGTTGAAGATGTTAAATTTAACTCAGTTTTAAATGAAACAATGAAAACAAAATGAAAAGAAAAAGAATTAGAAGCTAAAGCTAAAGAAGAAGCAAAACTTGCTGAAGAGGCTAAAGTTGAAAAAGTTAACCCAGAAGATGTTAAAGTAAATGAAAATCCTAACCAAGGACAAAATATGGGTAACATGGGAGCTGGAGCTGGAATGTTTGGTCCTGGAATGGGATTTAACCCACAACAGAACTTTGTAAACAACATGCCAATCCACCCAATGCAAGATCCTCGTTTCTATCCATTTGATAGAAAACCAAGTTGAATGCCATTTGCTAAAATGGGATTAGCAATTGTAAGTATTATTGCTTCAATCCTATTAATTGTTGGTTTATCATATGTGATGGCTACAAGAATTGAAGTTAGAACAGAAGACTATGCAATTAAATTATTTGGAAATGATGGTCCTTTCTGAGTTCTGAAAGATAACTATACTGGTGAATTCCCGAATTCAGTTTCTCTAGCGGGAACATTTGGATTCTCAACAATGAACATTTTTAGTTATATCTTCATTGTTTTACCATCAGTTTATATTGCTTTTGATGCATTTAAAAAACCAAACAACATGAGAATGAAATATAAAGCTGGAATGTGACCAATTATTTTCATGATAATGTTCTTCGGAATTAATATTGCTACAATCGTAAACATGGTATCAATCGATAACATTGAAAGAGTTTGAAATAAAAATTTCGATACTGTATTAGCGGATTTTAATGGTGATAAATTTAAAGACTTTTTCTCATTATTGTACAGCAATAACGCATCTAAATTTGATGCAGGATCTACTCTAATGGTAGTGGCACTTGCGATGATTTGTGTATCAATCGCGTTTGGAATTGTATTATTAATCATGAATCCAAAATTAGATAGACAAAAAATTGGTAGAGCTAACATGGAATTCCAAAATGCAGTTGGAATGGCTATGCAAGGAAAAAGTTATACAATGGATCAATCACTTTATGAAGATGATAATGATGTAATTATTAAAGAGAAATCTAAATTTGCATTATGAATTAAAAAAGTATTTGGTAAAAAGGACAATAACAAATAGAGAGATTGGAAAATCTCTCTTTTTCTTTGTAAAAAGATATTGCATTGTGATTTTTAAATTGGGAAAATGAAATTGGTAAATTTGTTAGAAGGATATCTAATATGAAAATTATCGAATCCAAAAGACTGCTTGAACAATTTAGTCACTTCAATAAGATTGGATTAAGTAACCTTTGTGAAGAAGACAAAGTAAGGCTATTTAAAATTTATGAAGGACCAGTTGAATATGCAATAAATAAAGCTTTCATGAAATTCAAATCCCTTCCTCTAGAAAAATCTGATTTAGAATTAGCTGCTTGAAGCGCTTTTGAGAAAAGTTTACAAATTTTTAATACAAAAAAACTTAGAAAAAATTTTCTTTCATTTTTGGTAGATGCCATCTATTGAAAATGCATGGATGCATGTGTCACTTACATTAACAATAGATACAAAGTGTTAAACCAAGCACTTGAGATGTTTGTTGAACAAGATGGCAACAATCCTCAATATCAAGACGATTTTGCTACCAATATTTCCAATGAAGATTGTCTACGCAAATATTTTGCCCAAACCAATGAAGAATTTGCTGAAGTTATTTTTAGAAAATATGTCGAAGGACATTCTCGAAAAAGTATTTGTGATGATTTAAATATTTCCCGAAATCGAATGACAAGAATTCTTGAAAAGACAATCACCGAATTAAGACCGTATTTTGAATAAAGACACTAAAATATATTATAATCTCCTTAATAGGAGATTTTTTATGAGTTATTATTACAAACACAATTACAATTTTTCATATCATGGTCTTCAACGTTGTCGTGAAAGACTAAATCTTAAAGATGCTGCTGATTATGAAGTAAAAGCAGCTGTTATGGAACATATTAGAAAATCTACTAAATCTTTTGAAATAGGAAGAGAGATTTACATTTCAGCTTCTAATACAGATATTTACTTCATCATTGATAAAACATCTAATTTAATAATTACAGCAACAAAAGTATCTGCTGAAAAACAACTTAGTTTAATGAGTAGGGAGTGATAATATGTTAATTGGAATTTATGGATTA
Source organism: Tullyiplasma multilocale ATCC 49900 (assembly GCF_000483165.1). Lineage (GTDB taxonomy): Bacteria > Bacillota_I > Bacilli_A > Mycoplasmatales > Mycoplasmataceae > Tullyiplasma > Tullyiplasma multilocale. Next base: position 243,880 of record NZ_KI519557.1, read on the forward strand.
ATCGGGAGTGGTAAAACAACGGTCGCGGCTAAAATTAGTGCTATGTTGAATGCCGAAAACATTAACCTAGATGATGTTGCTAAAATAATTATCAATCGTGAAGATGTTTTAGAAAAAATAGCATCATTTGATCCAAAGGTTATTAATAATAATGTGATTGACAGAAATCTTTTCAGAGAGAAAATTTTTACAAATCCAGATTATGCAAATACCATCAATTCAATTACATGACCAGCTATTAATGATTATGTGGAATCAATGATTAAACCTGGACTTGGTTATGTAATAGAAGGGGCTATTTTGCCCAAAATAAGCCTATATGAGAGACTTGATCACAAAATCCTGATAACTACTCCAAATACTGAAATAAACCTTGAAAGAGTGCTTAAAAGAGATGGCAAAGATAAACATCAAACTCAAGGTATTATTGATCAACAACTTAAATTATTGGCTGGAGCAGTACCAACAAGTGAAATAGATTCAACAAAAGGGTTTATTAAACAAATAACAACTATTTTTAAATAGTAGAAATGAGAATAAATGAATTTAGTAATATCAATGAATCAAACATTTTTTGATCAAATAAAAGCAGGGGAGAAAACAGTAGAGTATCGTTTTAAATTCCCAAGAGTTAATAGTGAAGATAAAATATATTTATTTGTTCCTAAAACTCAAAATGCAATTGTGGGTTATATTAAACCTGAAGAAGTGATTTGATTAGATAAAGAAGAAGCTTGTGATTTTGATGCTAAAATGCACGATGATTATGATTCGAACTACAACATAATGAAAGAACTGATCGGAAAACGTGAAGGAACTTTTGCTATTAAAATTAAAGAGTTGGTGGAATTTGAAAAACCAATGAGCTTTGATTATTTAGATAAAGCTTTTGGATTTAAAATACCAACCGGATATCAATTCTTAGGAAACCAAGACTTCCAAGATGATTTAAATGATTTAGAAAAATAAAAAGGTTCAGATGTTAGTCTGAACCTTTTTTATCACGTCTATTTTTAATATCTTTATTAGAGATATGAGTATCATAGTTTTTAATATATTTACCTTGAGCTTTATTTAACTCAAATTGCTTTTCTCAATCAGTTCCACTAGTAATTGATTTATTACCAATCTCCTGATTAATTCTATTCATTAAATCATTTACAACAGGATTGAAAGAAATATCTTTTTCATGTTTAGAGGTTTGATTTAGATCAAAAGTTTCTTGAACAGATAGTTTTCCTTCTTTTTGAAGATTTGATAGACCAACCCCAATTAAAGAAATTTCTCTTTCAGTGTCAAACACTTCGTTGAATAATGCTTTAGCAGCTGAATAAATGTCTTCAAAATCATTGGTATATTCTCCGAAACCTTGTTGTTTACGAAGGTTTTTATGATGTTCACTTTTATCAAACACCGCCATTTTTTTACGATACCTAATAATAATGCTAATTGTTTTGGCTTTCATTCGACGCTTTGTGGCACGAAGATGAATGTGATTTGATAAATGCAAGATAATGTCTTCTAATTCATCTACATCATTGGTTGGGAAATCTAAAGTAACTTCATTTGAAATTGATTTTAAATCATTGTTATCTAATAAAACAACATCAGAACTTAGACCACTGGCTTTTTGTTTTAAACTTGGACCAAAAACCCCTAAAATGCTTTTTAGTTCTTCATCTTCTACTTTTACTAGATCTCCAATTTTATTGATATTATTATCTCTTAAAACTTTTGCTGTCTTTACCCCTACTCCAAACATTTCTTCAATTTCCATTGGTCAAATTTTTTGATAAAAAGTATTTGGATTAGTTATTGTTATCCCATTTGGTTTCATCATTTTACTACTCATTTTTGCCAAGAATTTATTTGAAGATATTCCAACTGAACAAGTTAACCCTAATTGGTTATAGATTTCTTCTTGCATTTTGATCGCCATATTTCTTGGTGAACCAAATTTCTTTCAATCGTGAGTTACATCCATATAACATTCATCAATTGAAGCTACCTCGATTCTTTTGGTAAATTTAGTGTAAAGAATCTCTCAAATCTCTTGCGAATATTGGGTAAATAAGGGGTAATCTGCCTCTACTGGAATTACACCAGGAAAAAGTTCTCTGGCTTCAAATAATGGCATTGCTGCATGAATTCCATACTTTCTAGCTTCATAACTAGCCGCAGATATAATACTACGGTTTTCAAATCCAGAAACAACAATTGGTTGATTACGATATTGTTTGTATTTTGCTTGAATACATCCAGCAAAAAAGGCATCCATATCTAAATGGAATATCACTTTATGTGTTTTACCATCCATATGTCTGCCCTCCTACTAAACTAATGTTTTTCAAGTACGATCAACGATTTCTCAAATGTCTTCATCTTTGAATCGTGAACTTGGATTATCAGATCTTTCTAATAATGCTAAGTACTCGATGTTTTGTTTCTTATTACCTTTGATTGGTGAATAAGTGATTTTTTTAACTGTAAATCCATTATGCAATGCATAACGAATAACTTTAACGATATCTTTGAAATGGATATCTTTTGAGTTAATTTTTCCATGTCTAACTTCTTCAATTTCTGATTCAAATTGCGGTTTGATTAAGATAACTCCTTCAACACCAATCTCAACAATATCTTTTAATGGAATCAGAATCTTTTCAACAGAAATGAAACTTACATCACAACAAAAGAAATCGATGTTTTGATCAAAGTCAGTTTTAACTGCATCTCTGAAATTAAATTTCTCCATGTTTACAACTTTTGAATCATTTAATAAAGTTGGGTGTAATTGTCCTACTCCAACATCAAGAGCATATACTTTACTAGCTCCGTTGTTTAAAGCACATTCGGTGAAACCACCAGTTGATGCACCAATATCTAAAACTGTTTTATCTTCAATGTTTAAACTTCAACGACTTAAGGCCTTCTCAAGTTTTAAACCAGCTCTAGAAACAAATTCCACTTCGTTTTTATCAACAACTATATTAGCTGTTTCTTCAACTAAAAAACCAGCTTTAGTGATTAATTTACCATCAGCAGTCACTGCTTTTTGGTCTTTGATATATTGTTTGGCTTTACTTCTATTTTCAGCAAAACCTAGTTCTACTAATAATTCATCTATACGTTTCTTCATTATTCGAACTCTTCAATTTTGTTATCGGCTAAAACTTTGTTAATTTTACCTTTGTATTCTTCTAACCTATCTTTTGCTAGATTGATTTTTTCTAAGTTATCTTCAAAAATTACCATAGCATCTTCCATAGTGATTTCGTTTGAAGAAAGTTTCATTGTATCTCTTTTAATCTCTTCGATTAATTGATCATAATTTTTATCTTTATTTTCCATTGTATATCTCCTTGATGTTTGTGATTACATGGCCATCTTTTAATTTTATTTTAATATCTTGGTTGATGGCAACATCACTAGTTTTTCTAATGACTTTATTGTTATCGTCTAATAATAATGCAAAACCTTTTTCTAAAGGTTTGATTGGGTTTAATAAGTTATTTCTTTCACTTGTATTATTAAGGTAATTTAAGTTAGTTGTATAAATATTTTTCATATACATAGTGTTTCGATCACTTAAATTAGCTAAATTATTGAAATCATTTGTTATTAAGTTATTGATTCTAAATAAATTGCGTTCTGTGATGTTTTTAAGCTCTGTATCAGCACTTTTGATATGATTGTTCATACTATTTAGCAATTGAGTTGAATTACTCTCAAAACGTTGTTTTTGAACGTTTAATAAATTAGTTATTCTAATTGTTAAATCGGGTGTGAATGTTTTAATGTTGATTGCATTTCGTTTATAAATATTGGCAATATTCATTTTCATGTTTTTATAGTTATAACTTAATTCGTTTTTTAACTCATCCATACTCGGGCTAGCAATTTCTCCAGCAGCAGTTGGAGTGGCTGCTCTTAAATCAGCTACATAATCTGCTAATGTGACATCGGGTTCATGACCAACAGCACTAATAACTGGAATTACTGAATCTTTGATTGCTTTTAAAACAGGCATTTCATTAAAAGATCAAAGATCTTCATAACTTCCACCACCACGTCCAACAATTAAAATGTCTAGTGGAGTTGAGAAGTTGTTTGCTTGAATAATTTTTTTAGCAATATCAAATTGTGCTTGTTCTCCTTGTACTTGACTCGGGAATAAGAAAATATTGATTGAAGGCATTCTTCTTTTAATAGTTGTTATTAAATCGTGAACAGCAACTCCGGTATCAGCAGTTACAATTCCAATGTTTGTCGGAAATTTAGGGATTGGTTTTTTAATTGATTGATCAAATCATCCAGCTTCTTGCAATTCTGTTTTACGATTATCAAATAATTGTTGCAATTCACCTTTACCTTCAATTTTTACATCGCGAACTTCAAAAGAAACTCTTCCGGTAGGGATGTAGTAAGTGATGCGACCCAAACAAGTTATTTTCATACCTTCTTTAGGATTTAGTTTAATTAATGATTGTGCTTTATCTTTCCATATCATGCAATTAACAGATGATGATTCATCTTTAATTGAAAAATATACGTGCCCGGATTTGTTAAAAGTTAAATTACTTATCTCTCCTGTTACGTATAAATTTTTTAAATATTCATTTTGTTCTAATCCAGTTTTTAGAATTTGATTTAATTCTTGAACTGTTAAAATTTGTTCCATTATAGTTTAATGATTTTATCAAGCACAGCATTTACGAATTTGTGATCAAAATCAGGTTCAAATTCTTTTGTTAATTCAGTCATTTCATTGGCAATAACAGCTTTAGGAGCATCAGTATGTTTAATTTCATATGTTCCAACAACAAGAATAGCACCAATTAAAGCTGGTAATCTTTCTCATCTTCATTTTTCTGATAAGTGTGTTTCAACTTCTTCAATCAACTCTTCTAATTTAGAGTTGATATCATTTGCCATTGTAGCAGTATCTTCATCAACTTGAGCTTGAATCTCATCTAAGATATCTTGTTTAATGTATTCTTCACTTGAACTCATTAATAAATATCTGTAATACATGTGTACTAAAACTTTACGACGTTTTGAAACACTTAATTTTAATTCTTCCATATTTTATCCCCTATTAAATTTCTATGTTAATAACAATTGCGCCAATTGCTAAACTTTTTGTTTGTTTTGTTTCTTTTTCTGCTGATGTTAAATTGCTATATCATTTTATGAAGTTAAATAATGTAGCTGCAGAATCATCAATTCCATTTGCGATTTGTTGATTTTTATCTTTTTCCATTTCATTGTATAAAACTTTATCAATTGTTGTGAAGTTGAACGATGTGTCAGTTAATATAAATGAATCCATTGCATGTAATTCAAAACGTAAGTAATCACCCAATAATCTAGATGTTCTTTTAATGGCATTTTCCATAGCTTGATTTTTTACAAAATCTTTATCTTTGTAAGGTGAATTTTTATCTTTGATTTGATCATAAACCCTCTTAGATTCTTTCATTTCATTTACAAATCCAACCATAAATTTTTCAACATTAGGATTTGAATTAGTGTTTGAAATAGAAATTTCAATTTCTTGAGCTTCAGTAATTGATAAAACTTTTCCGGCTAATGGATTTTCAACTGTTTTGCTTAAAACGTCAAGTTTTAAGAAATCACTTTTAGAAGTTATAGTTCCTTCGTCTGTTTTTTTAATTAAAGAGAATTGAATGTTATTAGCAAAATCATCTGCTGCCACTTTTGTTTTAACATCATCAAATGTGATTGTTTTAGCAACTCCAGAAAGTACTTCATTGAAAACCACTGAAACATCATCACTTGTGATACTTTTAAAAGCTTTTAATTCGTTTTTATTAAAACTTGATGCAATAACTGCTCCAACGGCTTTAATGAATGAAGCTTCGTCAGTTGTTGTGATAAATTCTGCTGGTAATTTTGTTTGTTCACCTTTTCATGAACTTGCTTTAATTGAAGACAAACCTTTATATTCGGTTTTAAATTCAACTTTAGTTCCACAAGCTACAACAGCTGTTCCAGCAGTTGCTGTTAATCCGACTGCTCCTAAAATAGCTAATAATTTCTTCATAAAATCATTCTCCTTCAATTTCATTTATTTATTATCTCATTTAATAGGTCTTATTGAAAGGTATATTATTCCTTAATTTCTTTAAATGGATCTGTAAATTTCTTATTTCTTAAATCTTTAATCTCTTGTTTGTATGGTGATATATCTCCAATATATGGTGTTTCTAAAATTTTAGGAATTTCTTTGAAATCCTCATCATGTAAAATTTCACATAAAATATCAAAACCAATTGTTCCATAACCAATATTTTCATGTCGATCTTTTTTAGCTCCAATAGCATTTTTTGAATCATTCAAATGAAAAACTAACACGTTTTTAATTCCAATAGTTTGAGAAATGTTTTCTTTAACTTTTTCTCAATTACTCAAATCATATCCAGCGTCATTCATATGACAAGTATCTAAACAAACACCAAGTTTTTCAGGATAATCAACTTTTGAAAGTACATAAGCAATTTGTTCTAAAGTTATTCCGACTTCAGTCCCTTTTCCACTCATTGTCTCAATAGCGATTCTCAGTGTTGTTTGAGTATCAGCTACTTGATTTAATCCTTCGATTAATTTTTCTAATGCGTCTTCAGTATTTCCTTTTGTATATGCTCCAGGATGTAAAACTAAAATATTAATACCAATAGCTTGACAACGTTCGATTTCTCTTTTTAGCATTGATACCCCGAATGTTCAAGTTTCAGGATTGACCGGGTTTGAAATATTAATGATATATGGTGCATGGACAACCAAATCATTAATATCAATATTATTTTCAGATATTAAAGCTTTCATTTCTTCAATATTAAATTCTTCAATTGGTTTACGATTAGCATTTTGTGGAGGACCTGTATAAATCATGAAAGTGTTTCCACCATCTCTAATTGCTTCTTCAGCAGAACCAATTAAATATTTTCCTTTGGAATTAGCACCAACGTGTGATCCTAAAATTGGATAATTTTTCATATTAAGCTCCTTTAGAAATTAATTCTTGTGCAGTTTTTTTATCTTGATTTAATAAATCAATTAATTGTTCTGTACTTTCAACTTGAACGTTATCTCTTAAATAAGAAACTAGCTCAACTGTCATTCTTCAATCATAAATATCTTGATCGAAATCTAAAATGTGAGTTTCAAAAACTTCAATTTTATTTTGGTTGATTCAGAATGCTGAAATTCCTCAGTGGAAAAAGTCTTCATTTGGTAAAGTTACTTTTACTAAGTAAACTCCTTTTTTAATTTGTAGTTTTTTCTCAGTTAATAGATTTGCTGTTGGATAACCTAAAGTTCTACCAATTTTGTTTCCGTGTGCAACGTGTGCTGTTAATTGGAAGTTGGCTTTATTTAAAGCTTTATATTCTTCAACTTGTCCATTTGCTAAAAACTCTTTACTGTTAATTAGATCTTCATCCATTCCTGTTTTAAATTCAATTCCATCAACAACCCCAGCAAATGAAGTTTTGATTTTGTGGAATCCTTTTACATTTGAAAATGCAAATAAACATGTGATGTTTAAATCTCTTTTTAAGTTATCTCAGTTTCTTTTTGAAATAATTGGTTGGTATCAGTAAATAACACCAACTCCCATTTCTTTTGCTTTTGCTTCGATAATATTATTTGAAAAAATGTTTCCGATATTGTAATCTTCAGTCATCACGATTAAATTCATATCTAAGTTTGAAGGATTGTGAGCTTTTGCATGTTGAATTAACTCATATTCGTTATCTGTTCAATTTCCTCAATTTCCTACTAAACCAATACTTGGTTTCATGTTGTATAGCATCATTGCCATTTCGTTATAATTTACTGTTCTCATATATTTCCCCTTGAACTCTTTTAGATAATTATAAAGCATTCTCTATATAAATGAACAAAACACCCGGAGGTGTTTTGTTTATTTTATGTCGTTTATACAACTATTGTTTTCGATTCATTGTTTTAAGTTATTAAATGATGTTTCTACCATGTTAGTAACAGCTTCATCAGTATAACTACCAATATGTGGTGTAAAGACCACTTGAGGGTATAATGAATGTAATTTTTCATAAGCGTCAATCGTGATTTTTGCATCGAGATATTCTTTGAAGAATATTTCTGATTCTTGTTCTACAACATCAAGGGCTGCTCCATTTAATTTACCATTAACAATGGCATCATATAAAGCTTGTGGGTCTACTAATTCTCCACGAGCTGTATTTACCAAATAACTTCCATCTTTCATTTTACTGATAAATTTTTCATCTATCATATGGAAATTTTCACCTTTGATAAAAGGACAATGTAAAGTTATTAAATCTGATTGTGATATTAGATTTTCAATATCAGTATATTCAAGAACCTCTTTTGCTATTTCTGCTGGATAAATATCAAATCCAAGAACTTTAGCTCCAATTCCTTTTCAAGATTTGGCAACTTCATATCCAATTTTTCCAGTCCCAATAACTCCGATTGTAGATTTTCTAATCTCTTTAGCAAACATTTTGTTATCAACTTTGAAGTTTTTAGTATTTCCAGTTTTGTTTGTCGTATGGAAAATGTTTCTTAACAATCCACAACCTAAACTAACCGCTAGTTCACTAACAGCATTTGGTGAGTAAAATGGCACATAACCCATTTTAAAGCCTAATGTTTGAGCCTCTTTAATGTCGATGTGATTTACTCCAACAGTTCTTGTTAAAAGGTATTTAACACCTTTTTCTTTCATTTTCTCAAGGTTAATTTTATCAGCCACACAATTAGCTCTCAATAAAACTGCTTCATGACCATCAACTGTATCAATGTTTTGATGAGTTAATAGTTCGGGTACCAATGTTAATTGAAAATTAAATTTTTCATTCACTTGATTAAAGAATACTTTTTCAGTTTCTCTAACTCCATAACATACTATTTTCATATTTTCTCCTTTATCCCACTTGGGCAAATAATGGTGTTGATCCAATAGCAATTCCGACAACAACCCATAATGGCATAGCAATAACGGCTCCTAAAGTCGAAAGTGATGTTAAACCAGCTGCAGCCTCGGGGGCTTTATTGTAATTGATAGCATAAGCTACAATTACATTTGCTGGTGGTGTCGCTGCCATCATTAAAATAACTGTCAGTTGTGTTTTTGTTAGTCTTAAAGTACTTTCTGGATCAATTGCATAAATTATTCCTGCAATTCCCAACACTAAAACTAATGCAAAAACTGGAATAGCAAAGATTCTGATAATTGTTGCGTATCAAATTGTTTTTGATTTCATAGCATTTTTGATTTTACCCTTAGCAATTGTCATACCAATAGCAATTCATGATAGTGGTGTACAAATACCGGCTAATGTTGATAAAATGCTTTTTGATGGTGGGAATAATAAGTCTATTCTCAATGGTGAGTAATATGTTTGTAATCCATCCTTATCAAGACCACCCTTCATCACTTGAATTCCAGGTATCAATTGAGTTGCTCAAATAATGAACCCAATAAAAGTACAAATAATAATTGGATTTGCAAAAATATTTTTTAACATCTTAATTCTTAATTCCTTCTTACTTGGTCCGGGCTTAATAACTGCTTGAGTCATGTTTTGACCTGTTGTTAATTTGACCTCAACTTTTTTACCACTAGCATAAGATTTAACTGTTTCGACTGTTAGTTTGCTCATAATTGTGAATCCCATTGTGTACAAGAATACACGATAAGGAATGTTGAAGTTATTACCAGTGATTTCTCCTTGTGGTAATGTTTCTGATAATGCTTTGATTAAGGGTATTGCAAAGAATGTAGTTGATCCAAATGCCACACACATAGCCAATGTATCTCTAACATCTTTGTCTGACTTATAAAAGAAATATTTGGCTATTAAAACTAAAATGAAATAGAATAAAAATCCTATTAGGATAACCATTGCCTCTCTTTTCAAATCGTCAATATTTGCACTGTTTAAAAAACCATTCAAAGCTAATGCTGGTAAACCAACTAGCATAACAATTTTTATAAAGACCTTATCTCAATCTTTTTTAAGAACACCTTTTACTGTGAAAAAGTATCCAAGTCCAATAACAAATATTGTGGCTCCAATTGCTGTTCATAAAGGTCAACTTCCAACAACCTTTAATATAGCATCACTAACTTCTGAACTTGCGTATAAATTCATATATTATCCTCTCTATATTAGAGTTTTTCTAAAGTCTCTAAACTTATCATTTTTTCTTCATTTGTTCTAATTACATATATTGGTATTTCAGAATTGATTGTTGATATTCTCAAATGATGAGAATATGGGGTTTTATTTTGAATAGTGTCAATTCATGTATTCAATAATTTTACTTTTGTAATAATACCTTTTCTTGTACGTACAGAATTCTCACCAATTCCAGCGGTGAAAACAATAGCATCAATGTCACCTTCGAGTTTGTTGGCGTATTTTACGATATAGTCTGCAGCTATTTGAGTATATTTATCAAATGTTATTCTCGCTAATGAATCACCAGTTTCATATTTATTCAATAAATCCCTCATATCTCCTGAAGTTTGGCTCAAACCCTTAACACCTGAATCGTTATTTAGAGTACCTGTGATGTTATCGATATTTTCATTTGTAATTCTGTGAATATATTGGACTATTGAAGGATCAATTGCCCCACTTCTTGAACCCATCATCAAACCATCTAATGGAGTGAACCCCATACTTGTATCGATGGATTTAGAGTTTTTAATACAGCTAATGCTGGCTCCATTTCCTAAATGACAAATTATTAAATTAACTTTATTAGTTGGTTTCTCTAATATGGCTTCCATTTCTTTTAAAACATACTGATAACTTATCCCATGGAAACCATATTTTCTGACACCGTATTTTTCATATCATTCATAAGGTACTGGATATAGGAATTCTCTTGGATCTAAACTTTGATGGAATGCTGTGTCAAAACATGCTACCAACACAGCTTTTGGCAAGAGTAATTTAATAGAATCAATTGCCACAAGAGCTGCAGGGTTGTGAAGTGGTGCAAGAATTGTACTTTCTTGAATTTTTTTATAAACTTCATCAGTTATTAAAGAAGCACTTCTAATATCTCCGCCATGAACAACTCTAAAACCAACAGCTTTAATTTGCTTAATATCAGTTATTATTTTTAATTCTTCTAATAGTGAAAAGATGTTTTTGATACCTAAAAAATGTGTTGGTATGTTAATGTTATATTCTTTTTTTTCATCACCATATTTGATTTTTATTTTTCCATCAATTCCGATTCTTTCAATTAAACCTTGGGCTATTGTTGAAGTGTCTTTTTTGTGAGCTTTATAGAGTTGAAATTTTATTGAACTGCTACCTGAATTAATTACTAAAATCATTAGTTTCGATCATCCTGGTATAAAGTGAATAAAGCGGTTCTTATTATTTCATCTATTTTAGCTCCACGTGACAAATCATTAACAGTTTTATTTAATCCCAAAATGAATGGACCGATAGGTTCTCATTCACCCATTTGTTGCGCTATTTTATACCCGATATTTCCGGAATTGATGTCTGGGAATATGAAAATATCTGGATGTTCTTTTGTTATAGTTGAATCCGGTTTCTTCTTGTCTCTTACCACTTTGCTTCACGCCGCGTCAAATTGCATCTCACCATCAAATTCAAAATCGACTCTGTCTTGTTTTAATAAATTTACTGCTTCAATAATTTTGGTTACATCTTCGCCTTTTCCTGAACCATTAGTTGAATAACTTAATAAAGCCACCTGAGGGTTTCAAACTCCCATGGATTTGGCAAAATCAACAGTCATTTTGGTAATTTCAGCTAATTGTTCAGCGTTTGGATTTAGATTAAAACCACAATCACTAAAGAATACTGTTTTTCCATTTTTTTGCAAAATTGTCGTTGAACATGCTAATTTAAATTCAGGTTTTGTTTTGATGATTTGTAATGCTGGTCGGATGGTATCGGCAGTGGTATTAATTAAACCTCCCAATAGTACATCAGCCTTGTTAGTGGCTACTAACATTGCTGCTAAATAGGTTGGTCTTTTTAGAAGTGTTTCAACCATTGGGTAATCCCACTTGCCCTTTCTAATTTCAAATAGTTGATTTTTCATTTCTTCAGTTGCGAAATTGTGAATATCTATAACCCTAACTTCCTCATCTAAAGGTTTGATAATCTTAAACGGATTTTCAATTATCAAAATTGGGCGTGCTAATTTATTTTTAGCAAGATAATTGGCAACCTTTTGAATTTCTATTTGATCACCTTCAGGAAAAACAACTGTTTGTTTAACAACTTTATTTCCTAATTTTTCAATTATTTCATTTAATGTAATCATAAAACTCCTTTCTATAAATTCAATGTAAAACCACTATCTAAAGCTTCAGCTGCTTCTCCAATGGCTTCGCTCATTGTGGGGTGTGGGTGAATTGCTCTAGCAACTTCACTTATTGTTCCTTCACATTCTATTAATGTAGTTATCTCTGAAATCATTTCAGTAGCCCTATTTCCAATTATGTGGGCCCCAATAACTGTTTTATATTTCGGTTCGATTATTAACTTCACGAATCCCGATGTATGATCATCGGCCAAAGCTTTTCCAATAGCATTGAATGGGAATTTAAACTGTTTGTATTCGATGTTTTGTTCAATTAATTGCTGTTCAGTTTTTCCAATAGTGGCAATTTCTGGATGTGAGTAAATACAACTCGGAATGCGATCGATGTTTAAGACTAAATCGTGAGCTGATTCAAGACCTTTTAGTTTAGCGATATGATTAGCAGCGATTATTCCTTGGTGAGATGCAACATGAGCTAACATTGCTTTACTGGTTACATCTCCAATCGCATAAACGCCTTTTATGTTTGTTTCACAATATTCATTAACGTTGATGAATTTTTGAGGACTTAATTCTAAATTAATATTTTCAAATCCTTGAATAACTGTTTGTCTACCAATAGATTCTAAAATCACATCAGGTCTAATTGAATTAACATTACCTTCGAGCTTAAAGAATATTTCATCATGTTTGATTTCGGTTATTTTAGCTCCAGTGATAATTTGAATTTTGTATTTATTACGCAACTCTTTTGTCATCTCTTTTGAGAGATCTTCATCCAACACTTCTAAAATGGTTGGTAATCCTTGTAGTATTGTTGTCTCGATTCCTAAATTACTGAAAAGGCAAGCAAATTCAACTCCGATTACCCCGCCACCAATAATGACGATTTTCTTAGGTAATTCTTGTAAACCTAGAGCGCCTGTTGAATCTATTAAGAATTCTTTTTCTCGTGCTCTTTCAAAACCTGGTAAATTTAACTTTCTAGGGATTGAACCGGTCGCAATTACTAAATTATCACAAGTATAATATTTGTTATCATCTACAACAATTTCTGTTGATGATATTGCTTTGGCTACACCAGCTACTCGGGTAACTTTGTTTTTATCTAAAAGATACTTAACCCCATTCGTTAATTTTTTAACGACATTGTTTTTTCGCTCTTGAGCTGTATCTCAGTTGATGTTGATTGAAGCCCCTGCTTCGATATCGATTCCAAATTTTTTAGTTTTATTAATTACATCATCATACACTTTTACTGTTTTTAACAATGCTTTTGTAGGGATACAACCGATGTTTAAACAAACCCCTCCATATGCACCTTTTTCAACCACCATAACATTCAATCCCAGCTGTGCTGCTTTGATTGCATGGATATATCCTCCAATCCCGGCTCCCACAACTATTACGTCAAAGTGCGGTTTGATTAAATCTTTAACGGGTTTTACCATATTAGGTATGCGACTAGGGATTACATCATTTGAAATTGGTGTTGATCCTACTACTGAAGCATTTTCATCTTCTACAATATTTATTTTATTTTTCATAAGTCCCTTTCTAAACCAATAGCGTTACAGGATTATCTAAAAATGATTCAAGTTTTTGAATGAATCTTCCTGCATCAGCACCATCGATTATTCTATGATCGCATGTTATTGAAAATGGCATTATATATCTCGGTACTAATTCATCACCAATATAAGTTGGTTGTTTGGTCATTGTTCCAACACCAAGAATTGCTGATTCAGGTGAATTAATAATTGGGGTAGCATAATCTAAACCAACACTCCCGAAATTAGATATTGTAAAAGTCCCACCACTCATATCAGCCATTGTTAATTTCTTGTCTCTAGCTTTACTTGCTAAAGAAGATATTTCTTGAGCTATTTGAAATAGAGATAAATGGTTGGCGTTTTTAATAACTGGTACAACCAGTCCATCTGGAGTATCAACAGCTATTCCAATGTTAATCAAATTTATGTATTTTATCGAATTTGTTTCCTTATTTAATTGAACATTTATTCCTGGCATTTCTAATAATGTTTTAGAGACCGCTTTAACAATGAAAGCAAGATATGTCAATTTGATATTTTGATCAATAGCGTATTGTTTTAATTCTGTTCTTAAATCAAATGTGCTTGTGATGTCAACATTACTCATTCCTGTAAATGCTGCGTTCTCTGTATGACTATATGTCATTGCTTTAGAGATGGCTTTTCTCATTCCAGTAAGAGGTTTCTCATAAAAATCTATGGTGCTATCATTTTTTGGTATAAATGGTTCTTCTTTTATTTTGATAACCTGATCGGATTTTTTGACCATTGTTGATTCAACTTTTGATGCTAAAGAATCTAAATAAGTTTGAATATCTTTTATTAGAATTCGATCTCCTGGTCCGGTTGGTCTAACTAGAGATAGATCAACATTATTTTCAGCAGCCATAACTCTAGCTACTGGAGTAGAACGAATTAATGAAGTGTCATTTTTTTGTTTAACTGAAACATCTCTTTTAATTACTTCGTTTGAGACTGGTGTGGAACCGACCACTGAGGCATTTTCTTCTCTTGCTTTAATAGGTGTTTCAACTACTGTTTCAGTAACAGGGGCCGAAACGGCTCCTTCTTGGGTATTAATTATAAAAACTACATCACCAACATTGATGTCTTGATCTGCGCTTACCAAAATTTCACTAACTATTCCATCAACAGGTGTTGGAATTTCGGAGTTAACTTTATCTGTTTCAACATGAAATAGGCTATCTCCCATTTTTACTTTATCTCCGATTTTAACTAATACTTCAGTTACTTTTCCTTCGGTTAATCCCTCACCGATATCGGTAAATTTTACTTTATACATATCTCCTCCTTCTAAGTTAAGAACTCTAAAGTTTTAACCATTTCTTCATATATTTTTTGAGGATTTACCTGATGATATTTTTCACCTCTTACAAATGGGATGTTTACGTCATATCCTGTGACACGGCGCAACGGAGCTTTTAAGTATTCAAAACAATTTTCATTTACTGAAGTGATTATTTCTGAAGAAACAGAAAAAGATTTGACAGCTTCATGAACAACAATCAACCTACCGGTTTTTTTAACTGATTCAAAGACCATTGGTCTATCTCAAGGACTAATAGTTCTTAAATCGATTAAATCAACAGTGGTATTGGGATGAGTTTCATTAAGTAATTTAAGAGCTTTTTGACAATCAACAGTTTGAGCTCCATAAGTAACCACAGTTAAATCTTTTCCTTCAACTATCTTGTAACCTTCACCAATATTAACTGTGTAGTATCCTTCTGGTACTTCTTGTTTGAAAGCACGATATAGTTTTGTTGGTTCTAAAATGATTACTGGATCTGGAGATTCGATTGCAGCTAAAATTAATCCTTTTGTATCATAAGGAGTTGAAGGGACAACGACTTTGATTCCGGGAATTCCTGCATAAACTGCTTCATAAGTTTCTGAATGATGTTCTAGAGCGCTGATTCCTCCACCCATTGGAGTTCTAATGACCATCGGGCAAGTATATTTACCTCTTGTTCGATTTCTTAGTTTTCCTAAATGAGTACTTATTTTTTGAAAAGATGCTCTACCTAAACCTTCAAATTGAAGTTCAATTACCGGAATCATTCCGTTAATTGCCATACCAATTCCGGCTCCGACAAATATAGCTTCAGAAATTGGTGCATTGAAACATCTGTCTGCTCCAAATTTTTCTTGTAGACCTTGAGTGGCTCTGAAAACCCCTCCTTCAAACCCAACATCTTCACCAAAAGTGATGACGTTCTTATTGCGTTCCATAGCTACTTCCATAGCATCTGTAACGGCTTTGATGTTATTTATAATTGCCATCTTAGTGACCTCCTTTATCAAGTGGATTTCTTGTGAAGAAATCTTTGGCTTCTGCTAATTGTTCTTCCAATTCTGGTGTAAGTTTTTCATAAGTGTAATTAAAGATATCATCAACGGGATAATCTCTATTTTCTTCCATTCAATCAAATTCTGAACGAACATGTCCATCTTGCTCTTCATCTAATTTAGCTTGTAAGTCTTCGTTTCAAATTCCATTTTCAATCATTCAAGCTTTTAATCTAATTAAAGGATCTCGAGTGCAAGCTTCTGCAAATTCTTCTGGGTCGCGATAAATATCTGGGTTGTCTGAAGATGAATGTGCTCCAAGTCTATAAGTTTCTAATTCCACAAAGAAAGATCCATTACCTTTTCTAACAAATTCGAATATCTCTTGCATAACCCCATATACGGCGAAGAAATCATTTCCATCAACTTTAATTGAAGGGATTCCAGAAGATATTGATTTAACAGCTATATTTAATGATTTAGTTTGTTGTTCATATGGTGTAGAAATTGCTCATTGATTATTTTCTGAAACAAAAATACAGGGAACTTCATGTAATTTAGCGAAGTTCATGGCTTCATAAGTTTCTCCCTCGCTCATTCCCCCATCTCCTGTTGTTGTTAAAACAACACCATTCTTATTTTGATATTTTTCAGCAAATGCAATTCCTGTAGCTTGACTGTATTGTGAACCAATTACAATATTTGGTGGTAAAGAGTTTACTCCAATTGGAGATTGAGCTCCAAACTCATTTCCAACTCAATATAATAAAATATTTCTAATAGGTACTCCAACTGTCAATCAAGCTGCATTATTTCTGTAACCTGATAAGAATCAATCTTGACCTTCGATTAGATGCATGGCATAACCAACTTCACTAGCTTCTTGACCAGTTGAAGATAGAAATGACAAAAGTCGCCCCTGTCTTTGAGCTTTGTTTTGGAAATCATCTTGTCTTCTTGATAAGTTCATTAATTTATATGCTTCAATTATGATTTCATTTTTTATTTTTGGCATTATTTTTTGATTAATAATTTTTCCATTTTTATCCATTATCTCGACCCTTTGGTCTTTTAATGGATCAAACTTTCCAATGTATTTCATTTTTCCTCCTTATTTGAAAAATAAATCGATAATATCTTGTTCCTTGAAATTGGGGCCAAAGATATTTTTAACTTTAAATTTATTCAAGACTTTCTGGATATCGTGTTCGGTAAATAAACATTTAACCAGTGCACGTTCTAATTTTTCTGTTCCTTGATAACCCATAAAATCACCATAGAATTTAACTTTCGTAATTCTGGCATCAACAACATCAAAATTAACTTCAATTAACCCAAGGTGTGGTTCATAAACTTTATTCTTCTTTTTGAATTCAGCATTCTTACCAAATGTTCAATCTCAGTTTGAATATTTTTCAGATACTAAGTGTTTGATATGCATTATGTCTTCATCGTTTAATTCAATTAGATTAACTTCATCACCTTTGACATAATGAGTAATTAATTGCTTTGTAAATTCCTCTATTTCCAAAGGTTCATTTAAAAGATGTTTGATGTTGGTAACTTTAGCTCCAACACTTGCAACTTTTTTTGATTCCATTTTTGTCTTATCGACATTTAGATATTTTGGTAATTTGCTTAAATCAACATCGAATAATAATGTTCCGTGCTCTAAGATTTTGTCTTGTGTTTTTAGTTGGGCATTTCCAGAAATTTTCATTTGATCAACTTCAATATCGTTTCTCCCACTAAAGTAAGCTTTCACTCCTTTTTGATTTAAAAAATCTATTATTGGGGCGAGGGTTCTTTGGTAATTTTGGCTTGATGAGAGATTATTATTTTCAACGATTGAGGAAAAACAAATGTTTCCCATATCTTGATAGACGGTTCCTCCGCCAGTATTGCGACGAATGATTGTTACATTATCTTCTTGTGCTTTTAAAACATTAATTTCATTAAAGGCATTTTGATTTCTACCAACGACAATAGTGTTGGCGTTTTGTCATAAAAAGAATAAAGGGTCTTTGAATTTCTTTTTATAAACTAGATATTCTTCAGTTGCTAAGTTGAAGCGAGCATCATTGCTCGTACCAACAACTAAATTAATCATTTTTCTTAAAGTAGTTTAGACCCAAAACTTCCAATCCTAATAAAGTGATGAAATTATACGGCTTATTAAAGTGTGGTAAGAAGAAAATGTCTATTAAGGGTAATTCTTCTATCTTTAAACCTTTTTGAATTGCTAACGCAAACATATACATGACTTCAGTGTGATTATTTTCACTAGCTACTTGTGCTCCAAGAATGCGTCTTGTTTCTTTGTCTCAAATAACTTTCAAAGCAACTTTTTTAACAGTGCTCATAAACTCAGGGCGATTATTGTCTGTGAAATATTTCTCTTCAATTTCAAAACCAACTTTTCTAGCAACTTCAGCACTCATTCCAGCAGCAGCCATTTTCATTCCAAAAACATCTATTCCATTTGCGCCAGTAAAACCAGGTGATGGCATAGTATTGTTTGTAATAGAATTTATCGCTGCTAAAATTCCTGTTCTAACAGCAGTTGTAGCTAAACCAATTTCAACTTCCATATCTGAAGCTGCATTATAGACTTCACAGCAATCTCCAATAGCGTAAATGTCACTATCTGATGTTTGACAATATTCATCAGTAACAATTGATCCATTAACATTCAAGTCTAAGATGTTATCTAATAAATCGGTTTGAGGTTTTGTTCCAACTGACATCACTACAAAATCAGTTTCAATAGTTCTTTTATCAGTTTTAATGCCAACAACTTTTCCATCTTTACCAATAAATTCAACAACTCTTTCACCAGTATATAAATCTAATCCTGAATTTTTCATTCGTCATTCAACATCATCTGTAAATTCTTTATCATAGTAATTTTTCATAATACGATCTTCTAAGTCTATTAAAGTCGTCTTGTGTCCTTTTTTATTAAATGCTTCAGCAATTTCAACTCCAATATATCCAGCTCCAATAACGGCAATATTTTTGTGTTCTCCAGTATTATTTTGGGCTTCAATAATTTTTGCATGATGATAATTCTTACAAATTTGAATACCTTCCAATTCGACTCCTGGGATTGGAGAAATAATTGGCCAAGAACCAGTTGCAATTATTAATTTGTCATAACTCTCTTCGAATGTATCTCCAGTTATAAGGTTGCGAACCACAACATTTTTACTAACATTGTCTAACGCTAGTCATTCGTGATTCATATTAACTTCTATATCTTCATTTTCCAAAATCTCTGCATTGGCATAGAATAGTGAATTAGGATCTTCAACTTCTCCCCCAACTCATAAAGCTATTCCACATCCAAGAAATGAAATATTGTCACTTTTATCAAAAGTCACAACCTCCACTTCAGGCTTAATACGTTTAATTGTTCTAACTGCAGTTGTTCCTGCATGATTAGTACCGATAACTACTACCTTCATAGTGCCTCCTTATTATTTTTTTATTAAAAATGTATTTATTTTGGAATAATTTCCAAAATATTTAAGGTAAACACTTGTGTTTAATTATTATTTTTCCTTTTATATAATAATATTTTGGAAAATATTCTAATTTTATTGTAATCCAAAAGAGTTCTAATTGAAAATCACTATTTGGCAGTTCTGTAGCATATCGAATAAGACAAATTTGAGCCCTTTTAAATGTATCTATGCAAAAAGATGAGTATTTACCTGGCTTAAATGAATATTGCTGTTTATGGGCGTTAAAATAAGAAAACAACTAAAACTTATTAAAAAATATTTGAACATTTTTTAATAGAAAATAATAAAATATCATAAATCACAAACATAGCTTCAGGTTATCTTTTTGTTGTTTGTTATACATTGCTTTTATCAGATATTAAAAAGACAAATAAAAAAAGCGAGTATTCGCTTTTTTTATTTATTCAATTTTCTTAGTTCTTGATTCTTTTTCTACCTTTGTTTTAAGATCATCCAGATTTATTTCAAAACTATTAGAAGTAACTGCCACTAGCAAACCTTCTAAAAATGGTGCATCAGCTATTAATGTTTTTGCTTGTAGTTCTAAATCTAAAAAGTTTATTGCCATTTCAGTATTCATAATCGAAGAACCTAAGTCACAAATTACAAGAACCCCACTTCCACTATCGGCTTTTTCAATTGTTGATTTAATCAACATAGGATCGGTTCCAAAATCGATTCCATCATTAATGCCGGCACAACTCATTAGATTAAAATCTTCAAATTGCATTTCACTAACAAATTCAATAGCTGCTTTTGCTAATTTATGCGAATGTGAAACAACAACTATCCCAATCATTATAAAGTTCTCCCAATAGCGTCTAATACTAGATACATAGAATAAGCTCCTGGATCCATGTGTCCAACACTTCTCTGACCAAGATATGAAGCTCTTCCCTTTTTAGCTATTAGATTAATTGTGTTTTCAGCACCGGTTTTTGCTGCGATGGCAGCTAATTCAAAAACCTCTTTTGCTGCTTTATCTAGATTGTTTTTCATTGTTTGAACAGCTGGAGCTAAAGCATCAATCATTGTCTTATCTTCAAGTTCTGCTTCCCCCATACGAATAATACCATTTAGGCCTGCTTCAAAACTTTTGACAGCAGTTTGCAAATCATCGTTTTTCCAAACCCCAGACATTTGTAATAACATAGAACCTAACAATGGTCCTGATGACCCTCCAATTTTAGACATTAACGTCATAGCGACAGATCTCAAAATTGTGTCGGTATTTTTACCTCCATAAGTGTCCAACTCATTAACAACCCCTTCAAAACCCCTAACAATATTAGTTCCATGATCACCATCACCAATTGCTTGATCCAAATCATTCAAGTGTTGTTTATTTTCTAAAAGAGTTTGATAAATATTTTTAAAAATTGCATCTAATTTCATTAAATTACCACCATTCCATTTGTAATTACAGGCTCATTCAATAATGTTTTTAATTCATCATCTAATTTTAAGATTGATAATGAGAAACCAGGCATATCAATTGCAGTCATATAATTTCCTACAAAAGTTTTGTTTACAGTTATTTGTTTTTCGTCCATTATCATTAAAGCTTTTCGGGCAAGGATGTTTAATTCCATCAGAGGAGTAGCTCCTAGTCCATTAATCATAATCGCTACCTCATCTCCCTGGCTTAAATTTAAATGTTTCTCAATTTCTTTGTATAACATTTCAATAACTTCATCAGCTGATTTTATAGGTTCTCTATTAACTCCAGGTTCTCCATGAATTCCTAAACCAACTTCCATTTCGTTTTCTGGAATCTCAAATCCTTTTACTCCATTTGCAGGAACTATACAGGCATCTAGTCCAATTCCATAAGAACCAAGGTTATCGATAGCTTTTTGAGCTAAACATTTAACCTCTTTTAAATCTTTTCCCAATTCAGCAGCGGCTCCAGCGATTTTATGAACCAAGATTGTTCCAGCAATCCCACGTTTACCTGTTGTATATAGTGAATCTTCTAAAGCAATATCATCATTTACAATAACTGTCTCAACTTCAATATTTTCTGCTGCCGCAAATTCTTTTGCCATTTCAAAGTTTAGAACATCTCCAGTATAGTTCTTAATCACTAAAAGAACCCCTTTAGAGCTGTCAACGGCCTTAATTGCTGCCAATACCTGATCTGCGGCTGGACTGGTGAATACTGGGCCTAAAACAGCGGCATCTAACATCCCAGTTCCAACAAATCCGGCATGTGCTGGTTCATGTCCTGATCCTCCTCCAGAAATAATTGCCACTTTATCTTTATTTAAATTCTTTCTAGTGATTACTTGAAATTCAGGAACTCTAGATAAGGTTTCAGGATTAGCCATAACCATTCCTTGAATCATTTCTTCAACTATTTGATCAATATTATTCGTGAACTTTTTCATAATAAGTCCTCCTTTGTTTACAATATGATTTTAGTCCTAAAAGAGAGATATTCCAAAAGATATTATATTATATGGAAAATATTCCATATAATAGCAAGATAAAAGCAACCCAAAGTTGCCTTTATCTATAGTTCTCAAATTTGAAACTAGTTTAAGGCATATAAAAAAAGGAACTAGATTAGTTCCTTTTTAGATTATTCATTTCTACTAATTTGATCTTCATCAGAGTAGTTAGGTTTTTGAACAAATTCATATTCTTTTTTATCGTATCATTTGAAGCTTCCTTCGAATGGATACATAGCTCTTGTTTTCATATATAATTCTTGATCAAAGGCATTTGGTAAAGCTTTTCAGTTATAAAAAATTTTATCTTTTTTACCTTCTTTAGATTTAATGATTTCAAATTCGCTTGTATCTCTTCCTAAAGCTTTCATAGCACTAGCAACTTTACGTCCCATGTGTCCACCATAGTTCATATCACGTAATCTATTTCTTTGTCCAATAGTTAATCCTAATGTTAAGAAGATTGCGATGTAGATAAAGAATACAGCAAAGTTTTGTAAGATAAAGGCATTTGTAGCAGCTGTTGCTGGTACTCCGAGACTTGTTCCATAAACAATTGCGGTGAATCCTTTAATAACGTATGTGAATGGCACTACGTATCCAACATAGTGGAAGAATGGTAATTGAGCAAAGGCTGGGAATGTTCCCCCTCCAGCTGCAAGTGATAATACCATCATAATAATTACTAAGAACTTACCAACTGTTTCATCTTTAACAACAAATCATAATGATTGAATGATTACCACAAACATCAATCCTGATGCTATGAATCATAATCAAATGTAGAACATTGTAGCAAATCCAAGAATGTGTCATCCAGCGATTGTTACAGCTAATATTTCTAATGTAGCTTGAACAACAACTGTTGTCATCATCATGATAGTTTTTGATAAGTATCATTGACGTCCTGAGGCTTTTTGAAGGCGTTTTCCACGATCGTAGACGAAAGTATGCATAAGAACACCAATTCATAGTCCAATCACTAAGAAGAAGATTCCTAATCCAATTCCATATAATCCAAATTCTTCTCCTTGGATTTCGATTGTCATGATGTCATCTTTTCCAATTCCACCAGTAATTGAGAAGTGAATTAAATCAATAATTGCTCCTGGTAATTGACTAGCACTTGTTATTCCTAAAAATAGGTCTGGATTTTTAACGATAACTTCATCAATCTTAACTGAAAATTCTTTTTCAGTTAATTTAGGTTGCTTAGCATCAAAAACATTCATATTTACTAATAAGCGGTTAAGTGCTTCAGTTAATTTATTGTTTGAAATGTTAATGTTTGTTTTATCTTCAATAAATTTAATTATTTGATCAATGATGTTTTTAATAATTCCTTGATCTTGTTGTGGGTTACCCACAGCTGCATTAAACAATGTTTGGTTCAATTGAACTTCATTGAAAGCTTCATCAAGAACAAATTCAATTGCCCCTTTAATAATTGTAGAAATAGTTTTATTTCCAGTAATAGTATCGATCATTTCAAATAGTTTAGCATTAGCTAATAAATTTTTACCATTTGCTTTAATGTTTGAAAGCATGTTGATGATTTTTCCACCACGACCAACTAACTCTCCATTTTTAATGTTTACATTACCAAATAATGTGTATTTAGCTAAATCATCTGGATTATTATCTGCAGCATTAATGTTTGTTGATAATAATACGTAATCTTCATTTTTTTCAAAGTAATTTGAAGTAGTTTCACCATTTGGAGTGATTGCTTTATTTAAAACAGCTCCACTAGTTGATAAATCACCCATGATTGTTCCTGAAATCACTGAAGTGAAGACACTTGGAATTGATTTAATAATAATTCCATCTACAAATGATGTAAAAGTATCCATCAAGTATCCAAACATGAAGTTTCTCTCAAAAGTAGTTCACATTTTGATTTGGTTACCATTTAATGTATTAACTCAATCACTTGGTGATTTAATTGAATCATCATTGTATAGAATTGAACCAGCATAACCAATTAGGTTAGCCATATAGTTCTCTTCAATACGCATTTGAGCATAATACTTAGTTGCTTGTCATTCTTTATCGATAGTTTGTGAATTATCGATATAACGAATGTTGTCTAGTTGAATTTTATTTTTAATCATTGGACTTGAGAAAGTATAGTCTTGATCGCTGATAGTTTCATCTGTTTTAGGTAATAATTTTTGTTTTAAAATATCTCAAGCACCCATTGCTTTATATTTAACTCCACTAGCATCATCGATTGTGATTCCGTTGTTTAAAACTAAAGTGTTTGCTGATTTTTCTAAGTCAAATATTTCTTCTTCTAAATCTCTAACTGTTTTACCATCATATGAGAAGGTTTTTCCATTTACAGATTCTAGAACTCCTAATTTAAGTTTGTCCCCTATTAAATCATCTTTAGCTGGTTCATTTTTAGTAACCATAATAATAGCATGATCATTGTTCATAATTGCAATTGGAGCTTTTCCAATTCCGGCAATTGGGTTTCAGAATGCTAGAACACAAACTACCCCATAAATAATTGGTACTAATGCAATACCAACGAATTTGATAATACGTTTTCATGACATGAAAACTCTTGATTCGAATTCTACTTGTGTAGTTTTACCTAAAGTTGAAAATCATTCTTTAACTGATGTTCATCATTTATTATTTTTAGATTCTGAATTAGTATTTTTATTTCTCTTTTTCATACCAATTTCTCCTTTTTTCTATAAGAAAACTAAAGCGGTGAGGCTTTAGTTTGCGTGACTATTTAAATAAAATCGAAATAGTCATCGCCTTCTAGGTTATTCACGTTTCCAAGTGCTAAGTCAACCATATCTCTGGCAGCTTTTCATTGGCTTTCTGGAATCCCTTCTAACATTTTTTCACGATACTCATATACATATTCAGTTAACATAACTGAGTAATCGTTTCCTTTGTCAGTAACTTTTAAAATGTTACTACGTTTGTTAGATGGATCTTGAACTTTAGTAATAAGTCCTTCTTCAGCTAGTTTAATAACAATTCTACTCATTGTAGTTTTGTCAATTCCTAAACCTTTTGCGATTCCATTTTGGTTAATACCTGGTTTAAAGAAGATTAATAATAAAACACTTGTGTGCATTTTATCAATAGTTCTTTTTAATCCTGCCTTCTTGTTCACATATTTAATTCCGTTAATCATTAGGAAGTAAACTTTGAATGTAAAAGGTAAGACGATTTGTTTTTTTTCAGTCATATGTTCCCCCATTGTTATTTTTGATAACAAAATGATACTATCTCATATGAAACTATTTTTCAATTATTTTTTTATTTTTTTGATAACTTTTCAATTTCAACATTATTAACGATTATTTTTAATTCGTTTCTAGCAATTTCAGTTTTAACTTTAACTAAAGCATTATGAAATTCAGGAAGACTTCTTCTTTTATTTGTAATAGCAATAAAGATAAATCACCCAACGATTGGTAATAATCATCATAATCAATGTTTTGAAATAATTTTCTTATTAATGTCTTTAACAATTTTGTCAAACTCTTTAATTTCTTGTGTTAATTTTTCGTTGTGAGCTTGTAACTCTTCGATTGTGTTGTATTCAGGTTTCATGTTATCCTCTTTTCCCGACTAGTTCTTCTAAAACTTCTTTAACTAACATATCCAAAGATTGTAAGATAATCTTCATTTCATTTGTTTGAGTTAAGAATACTTGTTTTTCAGCATTGTTGTCTGCTGGGTTAATTTCAGCATATAAGTTTTTTAAATCTTGTAAATAAATTGTGAACTCTTCCATCATTTGTAATTTTTCACCAATTTGGTCACTTGTAATAACTTCACTTGTATATAAAGCTAATTTATCTTTTACTCCATTACTTCATTCGTGTAATGGGTAGTTGTTCATTGTGTTGATATAGTTACCAACATAAAAGTTAATTTGTGATGAGAAGAATGGTGCAAATACATCTAAGAATGTAAATGCTGGATCTTCGTTGATTAATTCTGCTGTAAATTCATCAGAATAGTTTAGATAATCATTATTAGTTGCTGCTAGATATGCGTAACGTTGTAAAAATTGTTGAATAATCATCGCCAAATCAAATTGTTTAGCTTCTGCTAATTTATCAAATAAACTTCCTAGAACATCAACTACCTGAATTAATGTTGTAACTTCACTTAATCTTTGGATCCCTTCTTCAAATTCAACAGTTGTTTCAAACCCTTGATCTTTTAATCCTTTAAGAATTAAATAGTCTTTTTCTAAAAGATCTAAACTAATTCTTTCAATACTGATAATTTCATTAAATTTTTCCATTGTAATTCCGCCTTTGCTTTTAATATTATCTTATTTATTCTATAATAATATTTATATGAAAGGAATAACTATATGCATTACTTAGGTATTATATTAGCTTGTATCTTCGGATATTTCATGGGAGCTGTGTCTTGATCTCTTATCATTGTCTATTGAAGACGTGGAATTGATGTTAGAACAACAGGTTCTGGAAATGCTGGAGCTACAAACACAACAAGAATTTTAGGAAAGAGATGAGGACTTGTAGTTACATTCCTTGATGGATTTAAAGTAGTCTTCACAGCATTGTTTGCTGTTGGGATGAGTGCAATTCCATCTCCACTATTTAGTGAAACTAGTTTCTTCATTCCGTGTATCTTTGCCTTAATTGGACATTGTTATCCAGTTTATTACAAATTTAAAGGTGGAAAAGCTGTTTCATGTTTCTTAGGATTATTATTCGTAATTAACTGAATGTATTTATTAGTATTCCTAGCTGTATGATTCATAGCTGTTTCAATTAGTAGAAAAGTTAGTGTAGCTTCAATTGCAGCAGCAACTGTAATTGGAATTATTATCTGAATCCCATATACTTATGGAATTGCTGATGCACAAGCTGCATATTCTACTGCTAACTTATGAAATGCTTATGGATTATTTGAAGCCAATCCAAGTGGATGATACTTCGCTTGATTTAATGCTTTCCATTTAGCAACAGATCAAAATTTTGCAAGTAGTATTCTAGAAATGCAAATCGTTATCTTATTAGGGTTTGGAATTCTTGCTTGAAGACATTTCCCTAACATGAAAAGAATTAAGGCTAAAACAGAACCTGAAACTTTCCCAAAAATGACTGAAGAAGAAAAAATAAAACGTCATCAAGATGTTAGAAAACCAAAACCAACTAAAGAAGAACGAATTAAATTAAAACAAGAACGAATTAAACAAAAAAGAACTCAATAAGAGTTCTTTTTTATATCCATATTTATTTATAAAGACATTGCAAGATATTAGGTTAATTTTAAGCCTATGACAAATAAAAAAAGAACCTAAGCTCTTTTAAAGCATATCTTCTTGATCCTCAAATTTAAGTAATGAAGATGTGTTATTCTTGTAAGCAATATCAATATTTGAGTTCTCAGGGCTTGTTTCTATGAAATGCAATCTTACTTCGCCCGCATTATTTATTAATTGTTCTATTGCTTCTACACTTTCGAAGTCAATTGTTGCAAAATCAATTCCATCGACTGTTAATTTCAATTTTTGGTTAGCATTCGCATATTCAGATTCGCTAAATATATCATTCATATTACCATTCGTTAAAGATCTGAAAATACTTATTTCATATTCTTTTTGCTTCTCTTCAGTTCAATCATTACCGCTTTCCTTTTTGAATTGATATTCATCAAATATTCCTTGAAGATATTTATCTTCTAATTCACCAACTTTAAACGCAGAGGGTGGAGTTTTAATAAAACGAATACCGTATCAATAAGGAATTTCGAAATCTGGATGTAAACCAGGAACTTGTTCATAATAAGATTTTATGTAATAACCAAGCATTCCATCGATATAACGACCCATCATATAACTGTCATGAATTTCCTCTCATTCCATTTCCTCTATCAGTGCGAAGAAACTTCTAGTTATTTCTAATTTGAAATCATCATCGTTTGGAAAAAAATTCAGTAAGTCTGCGTTGGCAGCTTTAAATTTTTCTAAAATATATTGACGTCTTTGGCCTAAGTCAACAGTCTTAAAGAATTCTACAAATTCTTCTTTTGAGTTAATTAAATCTCCATCATAAACATCAATACCCATCAATGTTCTAGAATCTTCATCAATTTCATTTATGTCATTTACTGTAATACCATTATATTCGACATCAAATTCTTGTAGTACTAATTCAACATCACTAAGATCTATTTCGAAAACAGCTTCGCTGCTTATTGAAGTTTCTTCAAAAGTCACAATAGCGGTTTTAAGACCTTGTTCATACAATTCCCTTGATTTGAAACTGTTTTGGTCTTCACCCAAGAAGGTGAAATCAAATTCTACATTAACAATTGAATTATCAGTCATTCATTTATTTTCAATTTTGAGATTTTCGATAATTGAAGGCGAAAGATATTTGTTAGCAAAATCATTTTGAATTTCTAATATTTCTTCTTTCAGTCAGTTTCCATCATAGCCACCATACTCAACTTCCGGAAACTCCAATACATCTGAAAATTGTGAAGGTAATGTAGGTTCATGCTTAACTGGTTCTTCTGGATTTCCTGGTTCAGTAGGTTTTTCAGCAATAGCAGGATGACTCGATACTAATAAAGCGATTGGTGTTGCCGTTAAAGCTAAAACTGCAAGAATAGCCAATAATTTGCTCATTCCGTTTCTTTTTTTCATTATATGCCTCTTTTCCCTTGGGTATCACTTAGTAAGTGCAATATTTATTCTGTGTAATATAAGTTTTTGAATTCCCCTAAGTTAACCACTTTTTCTTCACCAGTATTAACATTGTGAATTTCTTTGGTTTTAACTGTAACGGATATTTTAAAAGTCTTGTTTTTGATCGGACCTGGAGTCGGGGTTACACCAGCAGCCTTTAAAAGTTTTTTCATGACTTCGATTATTTCTTGACCATTCATATTTGTAATATTAATTTCTTCACCATAAGAAATTCTTATGTTTACTGCTGTTATTTCAGCTGATTCCATAACCTCTTTGTGTTTTCCTATTGTACTAATATAGGCATTGTCCTGAGAATTGAATGACCCTTCTTGTACTTTTCAAAATTCGAGCATTTTATCGCCGAAATACTTTTGTCTTTCCTTAAATTCTTCATTTGTAATAGTGCTATTAATTGCAAGATCTGCTTCTTTTATTTCAGCACTTACAGGACTTGGAACAGGTAAATTGTAGTTAGGTGTCTCATCTTTGAAAGTATATCTATTTGCATTATCAACTACCACAATATCAGTTTCAACAAATGATTTGTTTTCGATTATTACACGAGTATCTACAATTATTGAATTAGGTTCGAACTCATCTTCAACAATCATTTGTTCAAGTTCATCTCAAGTGTCTGGCATATTCAAGAATTCTATTTTAATTTCTTCTTCTTTTAATACAACACCAAGATCACCGAAATCTTCATTTAGGTAATAATTATTTCTCTGAACGAAATATTGTCTTGTGTATTTTGATAAGACTTGTTCACTATAGTCTTTAGGATTTAAACTATTAAAGTTTTTTCAAAAATAGCTGTAAATTGGGCTTACAGCTCCAGGATTCTCTAATACTTCTATTTTGTCGCTGATTTGGAATTTAATAGTTGTATTTGACTCATAAACTTCATCATTTAAAATGATTTTAATTTTTACTTTGTATCCTTCATTTGCCAATTCAAGTTGATTTTTACCGCCAAAAATATTTAATTTTCTTGTAATGTCATTTGATGAAACTCCATAGTCTGGAGTTAATGTAATTTGTTCACTTGTCAACTGAGATTCATCTAATTGGTTATCTTCTCTTATTAAAGCAACCAATGAATCTTTCATTTTTTCTAAATCTTTCATATAACGAAGGCTTAGATCCTTTTCCCTTGTTGTATCATCTAGTCAAATATTTCAAAATGCAAAATAACGGTTTTGAACAAATTCTATATTATATTCATCCTTGATAGTTGAAATTGCATTTCCGGGTGCTGCAGGTTTAATAGGAAGTTCTTCTTCACCTTTCGAAATATTGCTTGTATCTGGATTAGAGCAAGCTACAACAGCAGCCGTTGAAGATAAACTGATTGTAATTGCTGATAATATTGATAATATTTTTTTCATTTTAATCTTCTCCTCTTGAATCTGTAAGTTCTATAATTGTGGATGTTCCACTCTTGTTTGCATAACGAATTTCTCGAATATCTTCACACATTTTTATTCAATCAACTCTAATTTCTTCATAGTTTCTCAATAGTTCTAGGTTTTGTTCAACTGATCCAAAATCAATTTCTTCAGCCAATACACCATCTATTTTCATTTCGAAATTGACACCATAATCTATTACGTTGAAAGCATCAAAGAAATAAACTATTTCACTATAACCTGCAAGTGTTTCATAAATTTCAACTTTATAATTCACTTCGTCTTCATATCCCCATTCACTTTGTTTCATTTCTAACATTCGTTCATAACCATCTTTTAATCACTCAGCCATTCTTTCAAATGAATATTGAATTTCATAAATTTCAGGACCGCTCATTACAGGTCTAACGTAAGCTTCTAAAATAAAATCAAATTGTGGATGGATACCAGCTTCTTGTTCGTAATAAATTTCAAAATAGAATCCGATACTTTCAACGTTATTTAATCATTCTCATTGAATATGTTCTCATTCAAGCTGACTGTGATCATCAATATATAATTTTGATAAATTAAAGTGGAATTTGCTTTCATCTCCCATTAGATGAGCTAACTCTGGATTGATTTCCTTTGCACGTCTATACGCAAACTCTGCTCAATCATCAAAATTATAATTCATCATTAAGTTTACAAGATCCTCTGCACTTTCAACGCTATCGGCATCAATAATTTTGAATGGTCTAATTAATTCTTCATTTTCATCGTATTCATTAAGATCGCTTTCAAAATCAATTTCGGTTAATTCATATTCTTTTAAAATTAATTCAGTTTGTGAAACGTCAACGTTTTTATCAATGGCAAAATTTTGCTCACCCTCACTTAATTTAACGTTAACTAAATTTATTCCTTCATCAACAATAATTCCTGAATTTCAGTGATAATCATCTTCAGTTAGGAAATTATCAAGTAAAGTTAATTCCAATTGATTTTCATCGATTCAATCGTTTACGTTAAGTAAATCAATCTTAAGACTAGCTATCACATATTCTTCAAGATAACCATCAACTATCTTTTTAGCCTCATCATAATAATCAATACTATCAATGTTATATTCCCCAATTGTAATTGCAGAAAATGATTGTGGAATAACAATTTCTTTTGTATCAATAACTGTTGCTATTAATTTTGAATGGTAGATATTACCATTAATGAAAATATCAAGATCAACTTCTCTTTCGAGTTGATCAAATGATGAAATGTATTCTTTTGTATTTATGATAACTTCAGGCACTTCTAAATCATTGTTTGTAGCGATATCATCAGCAATCAAACCTAAATATGGAACCAATTTATTTTGAATATATCTTTCAACATTTATATTAGTTCTTTTAATTGATAGTTCATTATAAGATTCTTTGATATTAAAATCTGGGTTTGTTGAGCTCTCTTCAGTAACTTTGAAGGTGAATTTTCCTGTAATTAATTCAGATTTAGCTAATGCTTTAACTGTAATTATTCCCGCATACTCTGTAGTTCCTTGAACAATGTAATCAATATCAAGAACAGTTCCAAGAATTAACTTATCGATTTCCTTTTGAATATTCGGTAAGGGGTCTCCCACCTTTACATCTACAATTTTAATATTCGCAATAGATTGCCTTTGACCTGGATCTGGTGTTGACGTAACTTTATCCAAAGTAGTGGCCATTAAAATTATTGGTGTTGCAGTTAGCGTTAAACCAGCTAATATCGCCAATAATTTTGTCATACCTTTTTTCTTTTTCATGATATTCCTCTTTCAGTTTGCTTGTTTTTCTTTCAATGAAAAACAATAACAAAGTTATTGTAAAAGTTTTGGTATCATTTTGTAACTATTTTAACTTTCCAATTAGGAAATAAAAAAACTAGCCGAAGCTAGTTTTAAAAACCTTTAACAACTACATCTCCTTCATAGACGTATTCTTTAATTTTTTCTGATCAGGTTTTTCTAAAAAAACTTTTTGAATGATCAGAAAGATTATTTCACGCCATGAAATTAAGAAGAATTCTGTCTTTGCCATTTCTTCCGGCTTCATCAGATAATTTCGCTGCAAATGAAACTGATTCACCAATTCAAATATTATCATTAATCCCAACACCCTTTTGTCCTGCTTTAATCACTAGCGTATTAGAGACTGCCATACCAATACCGATTTCAAAAGTTGGAAAGTTATTTTCTTTCAATATAGATTTGAAAAAAATGTGAAATGAATTTATTTCGTATGTGGCAGAAAACAAATTTTCGATATCTTCTTCATCTAATATATTATTTATCGAATAAACACAATCTCCCCTTATTCCTATTTGTCTATATGTGTAATTTCTATTTAAAACCTTAATTATCTCCTGCGTGAACGCCCTCATGATTCGTGCAACTACCTCGGGTTTCTCTTTTGTAAAAAGTGCTGTTGAATCTATTATATCTACGAAAACAGCCCCTACATAACTTTGCATTCCATTTTTAAAAGTGAATGCCTCTTCCTCCTTGGGAATACCCTTTTTACGCCTCACTACTTGTGTTTTAGATTGAAGAATTTCTAGAACATCATTTTTTATTTGATTCTTATTCACTATATCACCACCAATATCAACAAAGGAATTAGCATAAATGTTGCTAACAATAATGAAATAGAAGAAGTTAAAACGTAGTCGTGTTTACCTTTACAAATTGTCGCATTGATCTTTATTTGTTCCTTTAGAGTTTCGATATCTACTTCGCCAGTAATCTCTGATTCTTTCATTTTAAAAATATGATAGTAATAAAATTGAGACTTGTTTTTAGAATCCACTCTTTTTCTTGGCATAACACACAATATAGAAGAAATTGTTGATATAAAAATCAATATCATAGTGATGACCAAAACAACTATCAAACTAATTTTTATATCACTATTTTTGATTTCACCAATTTTTCCCGTTACACCTAAAAACACTCCAATTATTGCATAATAAATACCCACTATTACCAATAATATATTTGCCTTGTTATCAAATTTATTTATTTGACTTTGTACAGAGGCAAGTACTTTTTCTAATTTTTCTTGCATTGTTGCCCAACTTTCATTTCCTTTCTTATTATAATGCTAAGATGTTCATTTTTGAATATCAAAAGACAAATAAAAAAACTAGCCGAAGCTAGTTTGATATTATTTAATCTATTTACTACGTTTCATAGCGTTCATTGTTTTTTTAATGTCAGCTTCAGATGGTTTTCTCCCCATGCTCATGTACATAGCTCTAATTTGTTTTTCATTAATTGGTGGGTTGTCTTTTAATTGTTTTTTAACAACTGCTCTAGTAATGAAGAAACCAGCGATTCCCCCAACGATTAAAGCTCCAATTACTCCTAAAACGATTCCAGCGATTGCTCCACCAGATAAAACTGTTGTAGTTAATAATGAAATTGTCATAATCATCTCTCCTATTATTCTTTTTACATATAAATATTATCTATTAATATTCACCTATATTCAATAAGTTTGTTATTTAGTTTGTTCTTTTAACTCTTTTAGTTTAGCTGGAGTAATATCTTCTCCTTGTTCATTGACAACTTTTAAGCTTTTTAGTTGTTGAACAAAACCCTCGCGATAAAGTTCTAGATAACGTTGTTTTAATTCTTCTCTATAAGAGCTTTCAACCTCATCTAGTGGACGTTCTTTCTTAATTGCAGCTAATCTATTGATTTCAGCAATAACGTCAGGCATTTGCATATCTTTGACTAACATATTAATCCTCTCAGTTATTGATTGCATAAAATGCTGCACCAATAATTCCTGAATCATTTTGTAATGATGCTAATTCGAATTCTAATTCATCTGCCATAAATGGTAAGATGTGAGCTTTAGCTCCTGTTTCAATAATTTCTAATAAATCATTTCCCATTAAAGCAGCTCCACCACCAATAATAACCGCTTTAGGATTTAAAGCATTTACCATGATTGAAATATGATCGTAGAATGGTTTATAAATTTCATCCATTAATTCTCTAATTTCAGATGGTTTATTATTTTTAATGTAAGCTTCACCAATTGTTTTCATAGTGATTTCTTTACCATCTTTAAAATATTGGTTTGCTAAATGTTCTGGGCGTTGTTCTAGAATAGTTGCAAATGTTTTACCGAAGTTAATTGCTGAACAAGTAGCTTCAATACATTGTCCTAATCCACAATTACATTTGTTGATAGTTTGCATAGCTCCACCATGTCCAAATTCTCCAGCAAATCCGTTTGCTCCAGATACTAATTTGTTGTCAATTACAATTGCTCCACCAATTCCAGTTCCTAATCAATAAAAGATCGCTGAAGAATATTTGCTGGCAGCTCCAGTTCAATATTCTCCAAGTGCTGCTGCATTAACATCATTTAAAACTGAAACATTTTTATTATTAAACAATTTAATTGCTTCACCTTTAACGTCATAGTTTTTTCATCCTAAATTATTTGTTAAAATTGAGATTCCTTCTTCGTGGTTAATAAAACCAGGAACAGCTAATCCAATTCTTTCAATATCAACTGAACATTCATAACCTAAATCAGTTAGTTTAGTATGAATTTGTTGTGCTAAGTTTTCTAATACATTTTCTTTTGAATTTTCAACTACAAACTTGTTTTCAATTTCCCCAAATTGATTAACAACTCCGACTTTAGCTGAAGTTCCTCCTAAGTCAATTCCTAATACTTTTTTCATAGTGACACTCTCTCTTTTTGCTTATATATTTTTATTGTAAAACATTTACCCTGTTTTACAAAGTAAAACCCTCTTAAAATAAAAAAAGCCTCTTAGATTAAGGCTTTTCTTTTATAAATTTCTACTTTGTTGATTTAATTTTAAACATATTGACAAACATCAAGTTTTTTTCTTCTGCTAATATTTTCTTAAAGGATTCGTTGGGTGCAAAAAGCCTACCTTTTAAACGGTATTTGGAAATGATTTGATCTTTGCTAACTCTCATTAATGAATCTCACATAATGTTACTGTTCGTTTTATTCAAAAACGTTCTATATGGTGATTGGGATGTTTGAGTTGTGAGTGGAGCTACCAAAAAATGATTATTACTTATTTTGGCAACTATTATAGCAGGTCTTGATTTAACATATACACAATCATTCATCATAGTTGTTGGATGCTTCTTACAACAAATAAGAGACTCTAAATTATTTTTAATATTGGAAAAAATTAAATTTTCGTGGATTTTGTCAACCATAACGAAGTCAAACTCGTAATATTTATTAGTATTCATATTTATGACCTTTTTTAGACTTTTATTCTTTAAGAATAAAAGGGGAGCCGCAAGGGCTAAAGAAGGAGGAGTATAGAAAAGATATTCTATAAGAATAAAAACATTGATTAAACATCTATGTCCTTCTATTTATTCTAATAGTTATTATATTGTATTAAAGCTGCTTTTCAAGGTCGTTAATCAAAATGAATGGATATCTACTTTAAAATTCAATAAAAAAAGAAAAGAAAAGCCTCTTAGATTAAGGCTTTTCTTTTATAAATAAGAACTTCTTGTTCATTTGCTGGTATTGTAAATACTAATTTACATGGAACTTCAATTATTAAGTTAACTCAACCCAATCCCGAAATCATAATGTCATATTCTTGACCAATATCAGAATTGTTGAATGTAAATTCTTTTACTTGATGAGTTGTTTCTTTAATTGCTGGTTTAATAACTTCTTTATTACGAGTTCAATAATCATTGGCATTAATAGTTTTAGTTCTATGTAGTTCAATTTCTTTATTTGTGTAAATATGGAAGTTTTGACGGTATCCTGCATTATTTTCATAACTAAATCATGCTAATCCTGCAAAGAAGATTGTTTGATCTGAATTTAGTTGGAAAGTGAATTGTTTAACTTCTTTTTGGAAGTATGAATATTTTCAATCGTCTTTTTCCATTAAGTGAGCAATAGAACTTGTTCTAGCAACCCCTGGAGTATCAACGATCACTACAGTTGGGAATAATTTAATTTCAATTAAATCTAAAGTTGTATTAAAGTATTTTGAATCAACAATAGTTGGCACTAAATCTGTGGCATACATTAAAGCATTAATCAATGATGATTTACCAACATTTGATACTCCAACAAAATATTGTTTACCAACATTTTTAACTAATAGATCCAAGAATTCATTAATTGAATCTTGTCCAAATGCCGAAACCATAATAACTTTTTTATCATTTAATTTTGAATCTTTAAATGTTTCATTGATATATCTTCTAATTTTAGCTAACTTAACTGATTTAGGTAATAGATCGATTTTGTTAATTACAATAACAACATTTCTATGAGCAATTAATTCTTCTAATTCTTTTAATCTTGAACCATCTAAATCAAAGATATCTAAGATGTAATAAAAAGTAGCTCCTGGATCAGTTTTAATAACTTCTTTAATATTGTCGATAAAAGCTTTTGGATCAATATCTTGTTCTACTAAATCATTATAGTGTCTAATTCTAAAACACCTTAAACAATAATCATTTTCTAATTTCTTAGCATAACCTTGTTGGTTTTCAAATTCTGTTTGTAGGCGTTTCCCACATCCAATACATTTTTTCATATTAGTACCCTTCTATTTTCTTAACTGTTGCTTTGAGAGTGTTCTCTCTTGGTTTTTTAGCTTTCTTCTTAGCTTTCTTTAAAGCTAAGGCTACTAGTTTGTCTTCTTCGGCTTTTTTACCATGGTTTCTGATGTATTTGTTGTCTTCGTCTTTGAAGAACATGAATGCATATAGAAAGTCGATTAAATACAATAATTTAAGGACATCGTTATAACAATGCATGCGAGCTTTTTTAACATCTAAGATTCACTTAGTGAAATCTTCATAACTAGCTTCTTTATGTGAATAGAACTTTAAAGCTCCAACACATAAGTTATAAATATCATCTTCTTCAATAAAAGTTTTTTCACCATAAATTGTTGTTGCGTAATCGAAGAACTTTTTAAGACTTGGTAGTGATAAAGTATTCTCACCCATTTTTCCTTTTTTAAGGTTTTTAGGTTCATAAAATTGATTACCAAATTTATCTGTGTTTGAAAAACTCATATTTTGACTTAAGACATTATAAATATCAAAAGCATTTACTTCGTATTCCTTAGTTTTATCATTGAAGATAAATAAATCTGTCTTACGATTGTTTAATAAATTTTTATTATTATTGATTCAGTTTGTTAAAATTTTAGAATCATTTTCTTTTCCAGCAAAAACTAGAGTTTTAATACCTTTATTAATACACATATTAATAAAGCTTCTAACCATTGCATTATATTGTTGTTCAAAGTTATAAGTTGGATCTTTAAAGCTACGTTTTACAGATAAACATTTAATAGCCTTATTATTTTGGCGGTTATGAATCTCTTTAAAGTTTTTAGCAAATGAATACTGTAAAACATAAACAATATCTTTTTGCTCTTCACTATATAATTTCTTTTCAAAATCCCCATGATCGTGAGATCTATTGAAAAACTCTGTATCCATAACAATTGCCGGAAACTTAATTTCATTAAGTTTCTGCTTCATTTCTTTTTTATCTACATAAAAATATTGACTATTATTAATATAATACTTATCTTCAAATTTCCTAATTAAGTTCTGTTTCATTCAATCCTCTTATTTCCTTTTTATATAATAACAAATTAGGAGTAATTAAAAAATTAATAATTGAATAAATTGTTATAATATTTTTGTAAGAAAAAGGTGAAAATATGAAATTTACAAAAGAAACTACATTTAATGAATTTTTAGATCAAACATTAATTCATATAACAAAAGAAAAGATTTTTGAAAAAAGTTTAAAAGTTAGAGAAGAATTAACAACAGCTACAGATCAAATGGGTGCTAACCCAATGTTGTCAATGTTTATGCCAAGTCAAGCCGATATTGACATGTATGTAAACGATTTAACTGGAACAATCTCATTGATGAAAAACATGGGAGATTTAAAAATCTTTTTAAATCAAAATTCATTTGACTCAGCAAAACTATTTTCTGGAGATGCAATGAGCAATCCTCAAGAACTAATTGGTAGTTTAATGTCTGGTGGAACTGGAAGTTTCTCAAAAGTTATTCTAAACATGCAGTTTGGTGGAACTTTAAAAAAATTAGGTGAAGTAATTGAAATGATTAATTCAATTAAACCTAAAATTGGAGCTGATGAACAACTAGGAAATATCGATGTTGAAGATCTAGATTATTTATTATCTACTCTATTAACAAATGATATGGATAAGTTAAGAAAATTCTTAACTTCTAATCCAAAAGATGCTGAATCAGTTATTACTGAATTTGCAACATTAGAAGAAACTAAAGTTTGAGAGTTAAGAGATAAATCAATTGAAATTATTGAAAAATACTTCTTAAACTTTAAATCACAAGATATCATGGGTTCTATTCAAGCCATGCAAGGAATGGAAGATATTGAAAACATTGATATGGGTGGAGATATTCAAGAATATATTGAAGTAGCTACTAATGTATCAACATTAAAAGATTTAATCAAAACATCAATCGTTTTAATTAATGAATTAAATAAAGTTAATGCCTAACGAAAAAGTGAGATTTAATCTCACTTTTTATATTTTACTTTATGTATAATTTTAAAAAAGAAGGAGATTTATATGGTTAAAAAACTTCAACAACGATTTAATGACAACTTAAATAGACATCCAAACGTATTGTGAAGTGATGTTTTAAATTTACTTGTCAACAAAGAAATAATGGATGCGATTAATTTTATGGAAGAAACTGGTGGTGAACCAGATATTCTAAAAATGAATGACAATTTATATGTTGTTGATTTCTCTAAAGAAACTCCAGATCGTAAAAGTTTGTGCTATGACAAAGAATCTAGAATAAATCGTAAAAAATTTCCTCCTGTTTCATCAGTTTTGGAGTCATGTGAAATGAATTCATTAGAGTTGATTGATTTAGAAATATATTCGTTCATGCAATCAATCGAAGATCTTGATTTAAAGACTTCTAGTTGATTGAAAACACCAGATGATATTAGAATTCTTGGAGGGGCCATCTTTGCTGAAAAACGTTATGATAAAACTTTTGTTTTTCATAATAGTGCTGATTCATACTATTCAAATCGTGGCTTTAGAAGTTACATTAAATTGAAGTAAAAAAACAAATTGAAAATATCAATTCATATAAGCCCCTTTTGAATAGGGGTTTTTTGATGGTCACTTCTGCGATTCATTTATATAGTCGTTGTCATCTAGATAATTTGAGACTTCAAATACTCAATCCCTTTATTAGTAATTTGTCTTCCTCTTATTCCTCTTACAATTAATCCACAACGTAAAAGTATTGGTTCAATATTAGTTATTAAAGTCGGGATTGGAACATTTAATATTTGACTAGCAGCTTCAATTCCCATGACTCTATTTTCATCTAGAATTTTTAAATATCTTAATTCTTGTTCAGTGATTCCAAACTTATAAATCCCCATTTGTAAAAGAATTTTGTTGAGTGATTCAAGATCTTCAATTTGATAATTACCTGTTATGTAATAATCATTAATCCTTTTAATTAGATTAATGCAAATTCTGGGTGTTTGACGACTATATTCAGCTATTTGCCAACAAATACTCTCATCAATGGGTAAATCTAATTTAAAGGCTGTATTTTGAGCAATTACCCCTATTTCTTGGCTTGTATAACTAACCAATTCTAAATTAATCGAAAATCTATTTAATAAAGGATATGGAATCTTATTAATTTCAGTAGTGGCTGTTATTAAAGTAAAGGCTGGTAGTTTTATATTAATAACTTTTGAATTGTATTCTTTACCAATAATGATATTTAATTTGTTATCTTCTAAAACCGGATATAACAATTCCATAATATCTTTATTAACTGCATGAACTTCATCAATAAAAACAATATGATGTTCTTTAATACTTGAGAGAACTGAAATTAAATCACTTGGTTTTTGAATGCTGGGTCCATTTAAAATATGAATCTTAGTTTTGAGAATTTTAGCAATCAAATAAGCTAGTGATGTTTTACCCATTCCACTGGGACCATGAATAATCATATGATCTAAAACTTTTTCTTGTTTAATTGCTGCTTGAACATAAATCTTTAAGTTTTCAATTATCTTAGTTTGACCTAAATATTCAGATCATTTAACTGGTCGGAATTGATTACTCATGGCGACTCATTTCTTGTAAAGTTATTTTAACCATTTCTTCAACATCAAGACTTTGGTTTACTTTATTAAGTTTGTTATAAATCATTTTAGAATTAAACCTAATTTGATTAAAGACTCCATCACTTTCTTTTTCTTGATTGATAATTGATTTTCAAAATAAACTTTATTTAAATGTTCAATAATTAATTTACATCCAACACTTCCCAATCCTTTAATTTTTCCCAATCTATCTAGATCATAGTTTTGAACAATTTCTAATATTTGATTACTATCATAAGTATTTAATATTAGACTAGCCGTTTTCAAACCAATTGTTTTAACATTTAATAACTCTAAAAAGATATCACGTTCAGCTCGAGAAATAAATCCGATTCAAGTTTGAACAAATTCATTTGTCTGACTTGCTATAAATATTTTCACTGTTTCATTTTTAAGATAATGCTTTTGATCTTTAGTTAGAATATTTATCTTATATCCTTGATCTTGATTTCTAAAATATAAGACTTCATCATCAAAATATTCAACTATTCCAATTATGTAATTCTGCATGTTTACCCCTATAGTATTAGGAGAAAATAAAAAAAACGAACCAATTATGGGTTCGTTTTATTAATAAGAATAACTTTAGTAAAAATTATTTAAATTTACGGTTTTGTTTTTGTTTGTAAATTCTTTTTTCTTTTTTACTTAAGTGGTATTCACGTTTTCTTGCTTCTGCTTTGTTTGCTGAAGCTACCTTTTGAAAGCGTTTTAATGCTTTTTCAATTGGTTCTCCTTCGTGTACGATAACACTTGCCATATGTAATTCAACTCCAATTCCCTTTAATAATACATTATTTTTTATATATTTTGCAACCAGTTTTAAAAATATTTTACTTTTTTTATTTTTTAACTTTTGCGTAGATGATTTCACCAGTTTCAAGGTTAGCTAATTTTGCTACTTGATAATCAATTCCATAATCATCTTCACGATTTTCCATTCCAACAACTTTGTGAGCAACTTCATTTAAAATTACTTCTTGTCCAAATTTAGGAGCAATAGTTAATTCAAATTCTTTTTCTTCACTTGTTAGTTCAACCATTGTAGCTGAATAGTCATCTGTATATTTATCAATGAAGTCTAAAGCTTCTTGAGTTGAACTCATTTCATCAATTGTATCAGTATCTTCTAAGTTATCTAAGAATGCTAATGCATCAACAGTTGAACTCATTTCATCTTCTTCAAATTCAATTAATTCATCATCAATTGTATATTTACCATCAAGTTCATCAATAAAGTTTAATGCATCTTGAGTTGAACTCATTTCGTCATCTTCATCAAGTTCAACTTCTTCTTTAACGCTTGTCAAATCATTGACAATATCTTTAAAGTCTTGGAAAGTATTGTTTAAGTTATCATCTTCGGTAAAGAATGTAGTGATTTCATCTTCAACTTCGGTAATTAATTCATCAAGAGATTGTTCTGTTGTTGAATCTAGATTTAAAGTTCTACTTAATTCTTCTAAATCTAAACTAGGATCATTTTGACTAAAGTTTGACATTTCATCAATTGTTTCAGTTCCATTATCTTCAAAGTCATAATCAACTTCTTCAAAGTTAATTTCAGATAAAGTACTTAGACCATCTAAATCAAATTGTTGGGTTACAGCATCTAAATCAAATTCATCTTCACCAAAGATTGCTTCTTCATCAATTGTTTGAGTGTTATTGTCTTGAGTCACCGTATAAACATTATCTGTTAATTCCTCAAATTCATCTTCAAGATCTTCTAAGATAGTTTTTAACATTTCTTCATCATCTAAGTCTTCTAAGATTGAAGGAATTTGAGTAGTTGAACCAAATTCATCTTCTTCAACTTCTTCTAAATCTAATTCAGCAAATGTTTTACTATACTCATCACTATTTAATTCAAATTCCTCAATAGCATTTTCATATACTTCTTTTCTAGCTGAATAATCAATTGTTTTATCAAAGTTATCTGTAAATTCATCTAATTTAAATGGCACATCAATAGTTTCATCTAAAAGACCTTCAACAGTTTTTTCTAATTCCTCATCATCTAAGTCTTCTAAGATATCATCAATATCAATTGTTTGAGCCATTGTTGGATCTTCATTAAAATCAACATTGATATTGTTAATTGTTTTATCAATTACTTCTTCACGTATTTCTTCGATTTGATTTGCTAACTCTTGGTTGATAACTTCTGTTTTTTCTCTTGAGGCTTGTTGGTGGATTAATTTAGAATAATGATCGATTCGTTCTTGTTCTTTTCTTCGTTGTTCTAGAAATTCGGCATGAGCTTCAGTTTTGACAACTTTCTTTTCAACAACTTCTGCAATTTCTTCTTTTTTAGTTAAAGCTTCAATTCTTGCAACAAATCTTCCAAATGAATTTGTACGATCTTTGTGGTTATCTTTTAATCAAATTACAAAACTAATATATTTTTTTACATCATCTAAAAGTTCGTCACTAAAACTATAAAATTCATTTGACATAATTGATACTACTGTTTCAGTATCTAAGTTCATATCTACGTATTCATCAATTTTATTAATTAATCTTTCATTTAAAAAATCTTTAATATTATGTTTCATAATCTCAACCTCTAGTTTTTCTATAATAATTATAACTAAAATAAAAACAACCAATGTGGAAAAGTGGACAAAAAAACACCTATTAAGGTATTTTTTAATAAATTATAAGATTATATGACTATTTAATAGCTTCTCTTGCTTTTGCGATTGAGTTTGCTAATGTAGCACATGATTCGTTAAACATTTTTTGTTCAGCATCTGTTAAGTCTCATTCAATGATTGATTCTCATCCATTTTCCCCAATAATTGCAGGTACTCCTGTGAACATATCTGTGTTTCCATATTCTCCGCTTAATTTAGCTCCAACCATTAAAGTAGTTCTTTCGTTGTTTAAAACTGCTTTAACAATTCTTGTTAAACAAACACCGATTCCGTAGAATGTTGCTCTTTTTAATTCAATAATTTTGTAAGCCATGTGTACAGCTTCATCTCTGATTTGGTCTAATTCAGCTTGAGTAACTTTACCTTCAGCGATGAATTTTGAGATTGGTTGGTTCATAACTGTAGCATTTGATCAAACAGCTACTGATGAATCTCCGTGTTCTCCAGCTAAGAATGCGTTTACTGATTCAGGAGCAACATTTAATTTGTCTGCTACTAATCTTCTTAAACGAGCTGAATCTAAAGTAGTACCTGATCCAATAACTTTGTGAGCGTCGAATCCTGTAGCTTCTTGATAAACTAATGTTAAAACGTCTACTGGGTTTGAAGCAATAACAGTGATTCCTGTGAATCCTGATTTTTTAACTTCTTCAGCGATTGATTT
This sequence comes from Tullyiplasma multilocale ATCC 49900, assembly GCF_000483165.1. Lineage (GTDB taxonomy): Bacteria > Bacillota_I > Bacilli_A > Mycoplasmatales > Mycoplasmataceae > Tullyiplasma > Tullyiplasma multilocale. The sequence goes on from NZ_KI519557.1 coordinate 287,772, forward strand.
CATAATTACAGCATTTCCTGCAACCATTTCTAATCTTGTTTCACCTTCTTTTTGTGGACGTCCAGCTGTAATAACAATTACATCTGCGTCAGCACAATCAGAATAATCTCCTGCTTTAACTGTTGTAAATGGTTGTGGTAAAACAGCCATAGTATCAGCTAAGTCAATTGCGTTTCCTTGAGCTGCAGCTGGGAATGCATCGATTAATACGTAATCTGAAGCGATTCCTTGGTTCATTGCCGAATACATAAATGATGTTCCAACGGCACCAGCACCGATTAAAACAACTTTGTTTGATGTTTTTTTCATATATTTTCTCTCCTTATATATAATTTCTTAAATATTATAACACTTAGATTTTTTAACTAAATTGTTTTCTTATTTTTTCTTATTGTTTTACTTAAATTAAGCCGCTGCTTAAATTCAGCCGCAATTTTAAAATGGAATTTCTCGATATACATCTGATAAATCTATAAAATATTTTCTTCTCTCCGCATCACTTGTTTTATCTATAACTCTGATGATTCATTCTCACATTTCGTAAAAAATATTTTTTACAACATCATACGAACCGCCATCTTCTTGACAGACATCTTCAAAAAGTTCCACTAAATTAGAAAGTACCTCACGGTCATTTTCTACAATTGATATTAATCCAGAATATCTATAATCATTAAATAAAACTTTAATAATAAATAAAATTTTAAACAAAAATTCAAATGAATTTCTACGCTTTAACTTTTGAGTCTTCTTCAACTCCGCATTTATTATTTTGATACCCTTGCACATCCCTAAATAATTATTCTTTCTCGCGATTGGAATCATCATTTTTGATAATAATAGATTTAAATCAACATTTAAATCTATTTCTTGAACCTTCGGAAAAGTAGAATTAGACCCATCATACAATGCACAAATTAACCTCTCTTTGTACTTAGACCCATCATAATTAGTAAATCCATGAATTGCTGCCGCAAAAGCCAAATCATAAAGATCATTAAAACTAAACCTCGTCTTTTTCGAAATGGCAATTAACCTAGAATCCAATTCTTCTAAAAAGTAACTTTTATTGTCAATTTCGTTTTGTAATCAAATTGACAATAAATTACCGAAAAACTTGTTTTTTCTAACCTTTTCAAAATCCGAAAGAAAGGATTCTTTCAAAAAAGGCGAATTTTCTACAATATCCCATATATTATCTCGGCCTTTGTTCAAATCAATTTCAATTATTGAACGTAAAACTATGTCATTATCTCCCAACAAAGATAGATTACTTTCAATTAGATTTTTGATAGCACCTGGTTTTTGTAAATACTTATACGAAAAAGGATTCTTAAAATTTATTATCCCTGTTGCTCTATTAAAAATTTCAACCGGTGTAATCTCTTCATAATTTCATTCGGAAATTATGCTTTTAGCGATTACATTTCTTTCTTTTTCGTTATTTGCTCTCGCTAAATTTTCCAGTATTCTTTCCTTATTGTAATAAATATAGATATCGTCCGGCGTTACAATCTCAGTTTCAAATTCTTGAAAACGATTCTCATCCACCTGTAATGTTTGATTATAGTTTTCAAAAAGCTTATTAAAATTCAATGAATTAAAAACCCCTCCATCAAGTTGTGTCCTGAAATTTCTGAGATCTTCATATCGAATGTTCAAACCGCGATTTAAATTTGAGAAGATTTTTTGAACTGATAAAAAATCATATTTAAGTGTTTCCATCATAGCAATTTCACTCATTACTTGTTCATCGAATAAATATCTATATTTCTTCATCAAAAACTTTCTCCATTTCTCTTTTGTTATAGACGAAATTCTTAAACTTCCTATAATTAGAAAGTGTCATTCCTAACTTGATTTCCTCTTCAGTTGCATTTGGTAATATCTCTTTCAACACATTTTCAGAAGGTTTGAATAAGAATATTTTTTCGAAAAATTTTTCCTTAAAATCACTTCCTGAAGTATTTACTATTTGTTCAGAAGTCACGAAAAGAAATGTGAAACCATATTTATATTTTGAATTTTTACGTATTTTATTAATTGATGAAATTTTAGTTATTATATCATTTTCTAAATTATGACTTGAACTATTTTTTTCAACTCTATTTAAATCATCAATTATGAAGATTAAATCTTTTTTATTTTTGTTACATCACTTTTCAATTTCTATATGAGGATTAATTTTATAAAACATTTTATTTTTTATTTTTATATTTATCAATCAACCCAATATGGCTATTAAAATCATAGAGACAAAAAGTAAAATGGAAAGTGCAGGTCAAAAATATTCTTTGGTCAAGAAAAAAGTTTCTTTAACTTCATCATAATAACTAAATACATGGTTTTCGCACAAAATTCCAAACGCTATTCACAACGAACTGCAAATAGTGGTCGCGATACTGATTACTAAAATGGGTAAACTAAGAAAATACTCTTTCGATCAGAACTTTTTCCTTTTAGTACCATCTAGACTTTCTATCAAAAAATTGTAAAAATTTCTCTTAATATCAAGGTCGGGTTTATCAAAAGAATTCAGCACATTTATTGCCGAAAGGTATCTGTATTCCATTTTTTTCTTATATTTAGTATCAAATTCAGGTTTAAGGTTTTCATCAATGAATTTAGTCTTTCCTAAACCTCACGCGCCTGAAATTGCTATATTATCAAATTCGGCCACACTTTTATTAGTTCTTCTGTTTTGAAAAACTTGAAATGCATTTTCTGCAATTTTTTCAGCTAATTCAACCTTGGAATGATCACCCTCAAAAATTACTTCTGCTATCACGAGACTTGCTTTTTCTTCATTTTTATCAGTCATTATTTTTTATCCTTCTTACTATTTTTCTTATTTAAAAATTCTTTTAAATCTTGATCGTTTTCTAATCCTTGATTCAGTTTTTCATCCATAAATGGATTGTATTTTTCTTCTTCAATTTTAACTGTTGTAGTCTTTTTAACAACAACATCTTTTCTAACTTTAGTATCTTTAGATAATAACTTTTCAGCGTCACACGTTTTTTTAGTTGGCTTAACAACTTTTTCTAGAACCTTTTCATCAATTTCATCATCGGGAGAAATTGATAGTTCTTTAACTTTTTGAGCTTTAGCTTCTTTTAACCTATCTTGTTCTTGGTTATATAAAAAGATTTGTTCACCAATTCTTGAAACTGATTCAAAGATTGAACCACAAACCATTCCAATAAAGATTAATGGAAAGATTCCATAAAAAGTATTCATTCCAACTTCATGGTTTTTAGTAGTTAATCCAATAACTGTATAGATTAAGCTCATCAATCCTGCTATTCCATAACTAATTAAAGATCCAGTGATAAATCAGTTATCTTTTTTAGTATATGTATAACCACTCTTAGTTTTAAGAAACATTCTTAAAACTAAATAAACGATTATTCCAACTAATCCTATAACTAAAAGAATTGCTGATACTGTATTTAAAGTATTGGTATTTCCCTTAAAGATATCTTTTCATCATGATAAGAATACTAACAATGGTGCTAGTAATAAAAACAATGATGAAATAGTGGCTATATATTTTGTAAATGTATATGTTTTTATATTCATATATCCTCCTAATATTTTTCAATAACTTCTTTTAATGTTGTTTTACGAGTTATTGGTTCTCTTTTAATAGCTTTTAAGAATAATTCTTTATCTCCAACGATATATAAATGATCTTTAGCTCTTGTGACTGCTGTATATAATAATTTCTTATTTAGGAAGAAAGAACTTCTTCCTGGTTCAATTGCTAATATTACATTTTGATATTCACTACCTTGAGTTTTATGCACACTACATGCATATGCTAAAGCAACATCATTGAAGTTATTTGATTCCAAAAAGGCATTGTTTGTTTGGAAATCAACTCAAGCTTCTTCAAGCTTATTGTTTTTCATTTTCAATGATTTGATAATTCCAACGTCCCCATTACTTAGATTCATATCACTATCGTTTTTTAGAAACATAACTTTATCTTCAACCGTATATCTGAATCGTCCACGATCATAAACTAGATTTGGACTCATGATGTTTTCGTTGAACTCTGCTTGGATATAACTATTTAAGTTTTCAATTCCTAATTCACCAGCATAAACTGGAGAGATGATTTGTAAACTTAAAGGATTATCCAACATTGTTTCTTTATGATCTTGATAAACGTTTTTTATAAACTCTAATGAGTTTTTATTATCTGCAAAGTTAATTGTCAAGTTTTCTAAATTATCAAAATCTAGATATTCGACAGTTTCTTCTTGAATAGCATAAGCTAAATCAATGATTCCATTCCCGCCAGCTTGACGGTGAATACTTTTTAATTTAATTGTTGGAAAACGTTTAACGCTAATAATATCTTCAAACATGTTTCCAAATCCGACTGATGGTAATTGATTTGCATCTCCAACTAAAATAACTTTTTTAGCATCTCCAACAGATTGTATGAATTGTGAAAATAATCTATTTTCAATCATTGAACATTCATCAATGATAATTAAATCGTTTGTTAATGGATTCTTTTCACTAATTTCAAAATCATCATTGGCATTAGCTTTTAATAACTTATGTAAAGTAGTAGCTGCTAATTCTCAACTAGATTCTCTAATTCGGCTTGCAGCTCTCCCGGTTGGGGCAGCAATTGCTACATCAACACTGTTTTCTAGTTTTCTAAATAATTTAACCATTCCTTTAATAACTGTTGTTTTACCAGTTCCAGGACCCCCAGTTAAAATCATTAAACGTGAATTTGCAAAAGTTCTTAAAGCTAGTTTTTGTTCTTCATCATAACTAAAGTCAGGATTTCTAGATTCAACTCTAATATCACTTTCAACTTCTTTAATAGCTCTATTTATAGTTCCATCATCATGTTTGATGATGTGAGTATTTAAGTCATGAAGTTTTCTAGCAATAATTTGTTCATCTGTAAAACTTTCATATGTGTAAATACGTTTTTCAGTTAGTACTAATAATTCTTTTTCTTTAGCATATAGAATACCATCCATTAAGATTTCTTTGTCATTAATATTTAAAGTCTTAGATATTTTGTTTATCAAAGTTCCGAGATTTGTATAAGTATCCCCAGACTGCATTAGAACATCACCAGTAAGCTTTCAAGCTCAATACCCTATTCTTTCTGGATCTACTTGTTGAAGACCGAAATAAAGGGCAATTTTATCAATTTCTTCAAATGGTTTCATCTTACGACGAATTGCAAATCTAAAGAAATCATTTTTAAAGATTGATTCAATTTCAGCATCACTTTCAGTATACTTGCGCATTTGATTTAAGATATCTAATTTAAGATTATTTTCAAAGAAGATAGAAGTTAACTTCTCATCCTCTTCAATCATACGCATTTGAGTTTTAATGATATGAGCATATTTAGGATCTAACCCAGGAATATCAAATAATGAATCAATATCATCTTTGATTTTCTTCATAGCTTCATCACCATAGTGATTAACAATTAATTCAGCAGTTACTTTTCCGACAGTTGGGAAAAGTGGTGAAGATAAGTATTTAACGGTTTGCTCTTTAGAGTTAGCTTCAGCTACTTTATATGAATCTACAATAAATGATTTTCCATATTTTGGATGAGTTTCAAAAACACCATTAATTTCATATAAAACTTTTTGCTTCATTAATCCAATATTTCCATTGATTTTAATTTGGGCTTTAGCATTTTCTTCACTTGAAAAAATTGCTAATCCTCATCCATTATCGTTGGCATATAAAATTTTGGAAACATGTCCTCTTAATACTTTTTTATCTTCCATATTTTTACCTAATTTCTTTACTTATAATTTTAACAAAATAAAAAGAGGTTACCCTCTTTTAAAAACAATTGCTTTGAAGATAATAAATAATAATCAAAATTCACCTATTCTTCTTCATTTAAGTTAACAAAATTGAAAATACCCTTTTCCTTAATTAAATCGACAATTTCACCGTGTCTTTTTTCAATATATTCAGGTTTTAAAGCATTATAATCTATAATGTTGAAATCATTTGAAGTTAAAGGGTCAGTTTCCTTCGACTTCTCTTTAACAATTTTACTTTTCTTCTCAGACTCGTTATTAGAAGCGGTAATGTTAGTATTTTTATTCATCAATCTTATATTACCAAGACAGTCCCTATATTTTGCAATAGCTTCTTCATTATCCTTCAAATCTTTCCATACGTCAGATTCCATAAACTCAGGCTTCGGATTTTTAGGAAAGGCATGCTCTCCATCAATCAAATTTAATTTTAAATGTGTGTGTGGCTCTAAAGTTTCCATAAAAATCAACAACAACAAAGCTTTGTTAAGACTGAAATCTAGAATCTCAAAATTAGAAAATCTTTCAAAAATATCAATTTCACTATAAATTTTAAAATCTCGCTTTACATTTAAGTTTCCTTCTACGATTTCATCGAAAGACACACAATCTTTGGAAATGGAAATAAATTTCATTATTTCCTTTATTCTGTATTGGAAATTACCGGGTGATTTACCCAATAAATTCAACTCAATGATTGAATATTTTATCATTTTAAGAATAATTTCATCTGTAGAAGATGAATCATACCCTTTCTTAGTAAGTAAAAGATAGAGTGGTAAAATCTTCGTTCTTTTAAGTCAATGAATCAATTTACCTATGTAGTTCATTTCATCAGTTAAATATCCATCTAATTTTTCAAACGAATTAACCATGCCTGAGACATTAGTTAAGAAATTTTTATTTTTTCTATCGCCTATAAATTTTTTTATTTCAACAAATACTTCTGAATTAGAAGTGTCGTTATTATTAATTGAATTTATTCAATGAAATGCGTACTTATTCGATAAATCATTACTATCATTATGTATTTTAGTTATGACATCTGTGTATTTTTTCTTAACCATCAAAGCTTCAGGACCGCTCAAATTCTCAATTTCATTCCTGATATAACCATTTATAAGATCAAACGGTTTCAATGACATTCCTGTGTTATTCATGGTTTCAAAAATACTAAATGCATTTGACATATCATTTATTTCGATATTCAATACAAACGTGTTTTCAATAAGGTTTTCACCATATAGAATTAGTAATTCTGCTATTTTTTGGTAATCCTCTTTTAAATTTCAATCGTAATTTAACTCTGCGAATTTGTTATCAAAATAGTTAGAAATATTGTTGTAGTTCTTAATCACTATCGAATTCTTCTTAATGTCATCCATATCTTTTTGGTTTACAATTTTAAAAAAAGCGATTCTATCATTTTCATTATGGTGTGTTAAACGAATTTCATTTTCATTTCCGGACATTGAGCGAACTGCTTTTCGCTTTTTATTAACAAGTATAAGATTCTCGCATTTTTTTATAAAATCAGAAACATCTTCTTCTAGTTCTACAAATGAATCATCGTCAAACTTTGATCTCAATTTTTTTAAACTATTCGTTAAAAAAGCGATTATTAAGAAAATTGTTGTAATCCTTTGTTGTCCATCTATTATTTCTTTTTTTTCACCCGACAAAATAACAATGGGTCCTATATAATTCATAAAATTTGTAACATAAGTTTCGCCTTCTTTATCTGTTTTGTCATAAAAAAGTTCCAATGAATCAAGTAGTGCATTAACATGCTCCTTTGTTCAACTATAATTGCGTTGATAATAAGGTATTAGAAAAATATTTTTAAATAAAGTTTCTATACTTATAAAATTAGGATTCGCATTACCTCTTTTTAATTCTGCCATTTTTACATTTCCTCTATTTTCTTTCCGAGACACTTTGTACAAATAAATTTTCGTTTATTTGGTTTCATAAAATCTTCTTTTTCATAATAATAAATTTTTGTTCTATTTTCTAAACAAGTACTACAATATGTCTTCAATTTTTTGATAGTAAGGCTTGTGAAGAGACCAAATATTTTATATTTCTTTGTAAATAAAATTTTTAATAATATATTTTCCTCAAAGCCTTCTTGGAAAAAAAATTCATTCTTTTGATAAATGGTATTTACCCCTTCTTTATGGTAACTAATTTCTTTTCTTTTTTTTCAAGCCATCAATTCTTTCTGAATTTGAAGAAACAATATTCGTTAATTTAGTTTTAATTTTGAGTTTGCTGTTGTTTTCGTTTTCTGGAAGAAAAAAATATGTAGGAAAAATATTCTCATGCTTTTTAAAAAAATTAAATCAAACATCTGTTATATCACAACTTCGTATATTATCTTTCTCATCGTGATTTATGATGTCGATGATTATTAATTCACGTATAAGTATATAAATTTCATTTTTATCATCATCAAGAGAATTAAAAATATTCATATTATTTAGTAAATATTCTTCACTAAAAATCATTTTGTACATATTGATTACCTCTCTTATCTAAAATGAATAAAAACTCTTTAACGTATTTTGTGCGATTCTTCAAATTTCTAGATCCTCTATATGCATTATATTTCTCTTCTATCACAGTAACTACACCTATTTCAGACAGCATTTCCTTTATTTCTTCGGGTCTGATGAACCCTTCGTTATTAAATGAAATAATAACAAATTTAGAGTCTGCCTTTTCACATATAAAACGCAAAGATTCCTTTGCTATACTCATTTTATTGAAATCTGATTTATTTCAATTATCTGGTATTCCGGATACCTTGCTTATATTTTCTGGTCTCTTGTAATCATTTATTATATTCAACATAAAATAATTTGAAGAATATGGATGTTGATTATAAGGGGGGTCAATATAGACCAAATCAAGATTTTTCAATTTTAAGATTAATTCTTTGGCATCTTCCTGATGAACTTCAAATTCAGAATTAAAATTAGAGAAGATAGGCCTCTTAATTTCGATGTCTGATTTTATTCTCGAAAGTGCATTTTCGCCATTTCCCCCGAATTGCCCTATTCCTGTCTTTGAGTTTTTGAAAAATCCTTTAAATACGCCGGATGTGTTGTTTTTTATAGAGCATTCACTTAGTAATGGTGCGATGAAATACTTTTGATAATCTTTTGGAATTTTATCAATTGCTTGTCGAAGCGAATCTATAAATTTTGCATTTCTCGTTGTATAAAATACTCTCTCACCTTTTTTTATATCCGTATCTTCCTTTGGCGCATATAATTCTTGTATTATCCCCGAAGAGTTTTTCTTCATATCCTTGACAATTCGCTTATAGTATTTCTCGTATTTTTCGAAATCAAAATCACGAGAATTAGTTAAATAACATTCATTGATAATTTTAGAATAACCTTCAAGATCATTAACTATTACTTTGGTTGAATGCTTTTTTAAGTTGCGTGCGACGATACCTGAACCAGAAAATAAATCAACCGTTACAAGCCTTTCCTTTTGAAGCTCGTCTTTGACGTACGTAATTCCAGCATTTATTAGTGGCAATAGTGCTCTCTTATTACCCAAATACGTTATTATTTGCTGTGTTAAATATTCTTTTGATTCCATACATTACCCATTCTATAAATCATTTATATCATTTATTATATAACAATAATAAAATAATAAAATGAGAAAATAAATAAGAAAAATATTCTCAGAAAGAAATAACTTTCGAGAATATAGATGCTTTTAATTATTATTTTTAATCTTCAAATAAATCATCAAAGTTCAATTGAAGTTTTTCTTTTTCTGCTTTTGCAGCTTTTTTCTCTTTATCAGATTTTGGATTGGCATTGACCGAACCAAGAATTGAAGTGATATCTCCTAATAAATCAGAAAGATCAGTTCCTTTAACTTCAGCAGCCGCTGCTTTCCCAGCTTCTTTAACTTCTTTAGTGGCTACAACTTTAGCTGTAACTTTGCCTTTGTTAGCTTCACGTTTAGCATTTAATTCAGCTTTAGAAACATATTCTTCACCTTCATTTGAACCACTATTTGATTCAGGTGGTAAATCCCCATTTACAGCCGTGTATTGGTTTTCTAAACTAGCGGCAACTATCCCTTCAACACCAGTATCAGCTGTTGTTGAAGATGTATCTAAGAATTTAGCCTTAGCTACAATAATTTCTTGATATTCATCATTTGAATCCAATACTCTGATAATGTCATCTTGATTTACGCTAAATCCAAATGTTATATTTTCGCTTCCACGTTTGCGTTCTGGTAATAAACGCGTTCCACGTTTTGGACGAATATAAACGGGCACTTCATTTTGATCAATTTTTTTCATACTGTCTTTTTCAGTAATAATCATAATTGCATCATTATCAGATAATGCTTTTCCCGAAATAATGAAGTCATCTTTCAAGTTTGAAGCCTTAACACCTTTAGAGTTTGTTCCTTGGACAGGAATATCTTCAATGTGGTATCTAACTCCAAATCCTTTAGATGTAACAATAGTACAAGTTCTTGTTTTAGATGTTACTAAACTAGCTGATACAACTTCATCACCATCGTTTAATTTCATGATTCTAAATGATTTAGTAAATAACTTAGTTGCTAAGTCAATAATTGGAACTCTTTTAATCATTCCTAATTTTGTAGTTAGCATAATTTGTTGAGTAGCTTCTTCAAAGTTTTTAATTACAAATACAGAAACAATTTCTTCATTTCCATCCATTGTAGTTACAGTGTTTAAGTGAACTCCCATATCTTTTCATTTACTCATAGTTAACTTGTGTAAAGGAATTGAGTAGTATGTTCCAGCACTTGAAACTAATAATAAGTGATCAAGGTTTGAAACTTCACTTCTAGATATTCAGATATCATTTGGTTTACGACCAAATGTACTCATGTCATTTTTAGCAAGAACTGCGTTTTCAATAGCTTTTAGATACCCATCTTTAGATACTCATAAGTTGAATTTTTTCTCAACTAAAGTATCTTTGAATTCAACTTCTAAGTCTTCAATAAAGTCTACAACTTCACTTCTTCTTGGAGTTGGGAATTGTTTTTTAACTTCTTTTAATCTATTAATAATTTCTTCATCTCTAACTTCAGGGTTATTAATGATATTTGTTAATTTGGCGATTAAAAGTTCTAAGTTAGCTTTCTCTTCTTGAAGTTTAACCACATCAGTTGAAGTTAAACGATATAGACGCATATCAACGATCGCTACCGCTTGTTCTTTATTAAATCCAACAGCATCAACGTTCATTAAGTTTTCAATTGCATCAGCTCTATTTGTAGATTTTCTAATTGTAGCGATTACTAAATCTAAAATAGACATGGCTCTAATTAAACCATCAACAATGTTTAATCTAACTTTAGCTTTATTTAAATCAAATTGTGATTTTCTTGTAAAGATTTCAGTGTAGTGAACAATGTAAGCTTTAAGAATATCAATGATTCCTAATTGTAAAGGTTGTTTATCAACAATAACCACGTTGTTGTAGTTATATGAAACTGATAGTGGAGAGTTTTTAAATAAGAACTTTCTAACTGTTTCAACATTTGCTTTATCTGAAAGATCAATAGCAATTCTTAAACCAGTTCTATCAGTTTCGTCACGTACTTCTCTAATCCCTAAACCAGGATTAGCATCAACAACATCTCCAATTTTTCTTACAAGATCTTGTTTAACAACTTCATAAGGAATTTCATCAATAATGATGTTTCCTTTTTCTTCATGTCATTTAGAATTGATGATAACTTTACCTTTACCTGTAGCAAAAGCGTCACGAATACCATCGCGCCCTTGAACAGTTCCCCCCGTTGGGAAATCTGGTCCTTTAACAATATCTAGAATTGTATCTAATCTTGTATTTGGAGTTTTAATTAATTTAATAGTTGCATCAATTACTTCACCTAAGTTATGTGGTGGCATGTTTGTAGCGTACCCCGCTGCAATCCCAGTAGCACCATTTGCTAAGATGTTTGGAAAGTAACTTGGTAAAACTGTTGGTTCTTTTTCAGAATCATCGAAGTTTGGTGCGAACATAACTGTATTTTTTTCTAAATCTTCTAACATTAAATCAGAAATTTTAGCTAGACGAGTTTCAGTATAACGCATAGCCGCTGCACTATCACCATCAATAGAACCATTATTCCCCTGCATATCTACAAGAGGTGTTCCTAATTTTCAAGTTTGAGACATACGAACCATAGCGTCATAAATAGAAGTATCACCGTGAGGGTGGTACTTACCAATAACTTCCCCAACAACTCTAGCTGATTTTTTATAAGCTTTATCATTAGTTAGTTTTAATTCTCCCATTGCGTATAAAATACGTCTTTGAACTGGTTTTAATCCATCGCGAACATCTGGAAGAGCACGTTCCTGGATAATGTATTTAGCATAACGTCCAAATCGATCACCCATCAGGTCTTCAAGTGGATATACTACTATTCCTTTTTCATTTTCAACGTTCGAGTTGTCCATTACTTTTTTAGCCATATTGTGTTCCTCCTATTCTTCTATATTATCTTCTAATAATAATTCAGCATCAGAATCTTCTAATGTGAATTTAACATTTTCTTGAATTCATACTTTACGCTTTTCAGCATCATCACCCATTAAAGTTCTGAATGCTTTTTCAGCTGCTAAGGCATCATCAATTGTTACTAAGATTAATTTACGTGTTTGAGGATCCATTGTAGTTTCTCACAATTGATCAGCATTCATTTCTCCAAGTCCTTTATAACGTTGGATTTCAAATTTCTTAGTACTTGTTTTTGTATATTCAGCTAATTCTTCTTCATCTCATAAGTAAATAAATTTACGGTCTGAGAAAGTTAATTTATAAAGTGGTGGCAAAGCAATAAAGATATGTTTATTAACAATTAAGTCTTTCATATATCTAAAGAAGAAAGTTAATAATAATGTTTGAATGTGAGCCCCATCGGTATCGGCATCGGTCATGATAATAACTTTTCCATAATTGGCTTCACTAATATCAAAATCAGATCCAATTCCAGCTCCAATGGCTGTAATAATTGTTCTAATCTCCTCATTTTTCATTAATTCAGCTGGTTTAACTTTTTCAGAGTTAATAACCTTCCCCCTTAAAGGTAGGATGGCTTGGAATGCGCGATCTCTTCCTGATTTTGCACTCCCCCCAGCTGAATCCCCTTCAACTAAGTAAAGTTCGTTTAATTCTTTTTTACGACCTTGGGCTGGAGTTAACTTTCCAAGCATTGTACGAGCAGTTTTCTTACCTTTTGAATCACGAATAGCTTGACGAGCTTTTCTAGCTTCATCACGGGCCTTACGAGCCAATAAAGCCTTTTCTACAATCTTTGTAGCTGGTGCTTTATTTTCTGTTAATCAGAAACTCATAAAGTTGTATGTAACTTGTTCAACTGCTTGTTTAGCATCCGGAGTTCCCAACTTACCTTTAGTTTGTCCTTCATATTCAATTAAATCTTCAGGAATCTTAACTGTAACAATTGCAATTAAACCTTCTCTCAAATCATTTGAATCTAAACGAGCTTCTTTTTCTTTTAATAATTTATTAGCTTTAGCATAATCATTAATAGCTTTTACTAAACCAGTTTTAAAACCAGTGATGTGTGTTCCACCATCTCCTGTTTTAACGTTGTTAGCAAAACCTAATACAGTTTCATTATAGTCTTCTGTATATTGTAAACAGATTTCAGATTCAATACGCTTAGCTTCTCCCTTGATAGTCATAGGATCGGTGATTTTTTTCATATCTTCACCAAGTTCTTTTACGAATTCTTCTAACCCATTTTCGAAGTTATATTCAACATGTTTATCTGTTGTTTCATCTTTAAGAGTAATTTGTAACCCTGAGTTCAATAGTGCTGATTCTTTTAATCTTTCAGCAATAGTAGTAAAGCTATATTTTGTTGTTGTAAAAATTGAATCATCTGGAAGGAAGTTAACTGTTGTTCCAGTTCTATAAGTATTTCCAGTTTCTTGTAAAGGAATTGAAAGTTTTCCTCCATCTTTGAATTCAATTTCATGAATTTTTTTATCACGATAAATAGTTACTTTAAATTTCTTAGATAAAGCATTAACAACTGAAGAACCAACTCCATGTAGTCCTCCTGATGTTTTATATCCACTTCCACCAAATTTACCTCCGGCATGAAGCACACTAAAAATTACTTCTGGAGTTGGTTTTCCAGTAGCATGCATTCCAGTTGGAACCCCACGACCATTATCGGCCACAGTTACAGATCCATTTTTCTCTAAAGTAACATTAATTTCAGTAGCAAATCCAGCTAATGCCTCATCAATTGAATTATCTACGATTTCTCATACTAAGTGGTGTAATCCACGACTATCGGTTGAACCAATATACATTCCTGGACGTTTACGAACAGCATCTAATCCTTCAAGGACTTGAATGGCTGATTCGTCATAAGTGTTTGTGTTATTTGCCATATAAATCTCCTTTTTTACAACATAAAAAATATAAAGTTGCTTTAACTTTACTTAATAAATTATAAAGCAAAATATTATGTAAATAAAAAAAGTGGAAAGGTTTTCCACTTTTCCACATAGGTTTATTTTAATAACTTATAAGTTCTTTGAATAATTTTTCAAAATTATTCAAAGTATCTTTTGATAGTAATTTCTTTTCGAAAGTTTTTTTGAACACATAAGCATTATTATATTTCTTATCTTCTAAATTGTTTTTAACAACGTCTTCTTGGGAAAATAAATCTTCAATATTTTTTCAAGAAGGGTCTATATCAACTAGTGAGATCACATCATATTCTGCTTTTTCAGCAGTTTTTTGAAACTTCTTAGCAGTATTATCTCCATCGACTATAAACATTGGATTTTTCCTAATTTCACGAAGTTTATGTATTAATTCATTAAATTCTTTATCTGATTTTTTAATACCTTGAATTGGTATAAATTGCAAATGTTTATATTCTGGTTTTAATTGTTTGAAAGCTGTTAAATAATTATAATCCGTAATACCTTCCACAAAGAAAACTGTATTTTCAGGGTTCATAATTATGTGCTTCTCAACAGTTAAAGCATTTTTAATATTACCAACAATATCTTCTTCATTTTGAATTGTGAATTTATTTATGATTTCACATTCATTTTTTGCGTTTGAATACACAACTCTAACTTCTTCTAAATTATCAGTATTTATCATAAAAGGAGAGTGAGTAGCTATTACAAAAGTTAATCCATTTTCTACTGCATAATCCTTAAGGAAGATTCTCAATTCCTCAACCCCTTTTGGATGGATTTTAGAACCCGCCTCATCTATTATGATGATATCTCCAGCTGAAACATTTTCTTTAATTAAGAAGTTGAAGAAAAAGTTGAAGAATCACTTAAAACCTTCCGATTGCTTGTCAAGGCTAATATTTTTGTCATTATTTTGCATCGCAAAATAGATAGTTTCGGGAGTAAACCTTAAATTAAATTGATATTTATCAGCATGTGAATTGTATATTTTGTTAAACTGTGTATTTATTTTACCCATTTTTTTATTTACATCTTTTTGTAGGTCTTCCAACATTCCAGGGTTATGTGAAGTTTTAGATCTTGCATAATAACCTTCTATAACTTCTTTTGAAAAACCTAAATATTTGATTATATTTTGAATAGGTGTGGTTAATTCCAAGTTTTTGCATACTAATTCAGAATTTTTAATTTCTTTACTTTCGTTATAATCAATAACCTTAGGTATTATATCAAATCCCAAATTTTCTTTAAAATCTTTGATGATAGGATTTGAATGCTTAATTTTCAATATTTCATTTCGAATTATTACTAATTCCGAATTGCTATTAATATCTTTCACTCTTTTTAACAAACTATTAATTTTTCCTTTTTTATATAACAAATCATTGTATCCATTTTCGATATGTTTTAGCATATCGGATAAGTGTACAAAATAACTTTCATCTTCGATAATATCCTCATCAAAATTAGAGATTATTCTTTCGGTTGTAGTGAAATAGTCACGATTATATCCATAATATGAGTTTTCACCAAATTTATACCCGCTTTTTTCTTCTCATGCTATTTTATATTCTTTAGCAATTCTAATAACTTCTTCTTTGAAAATATCGTATGAGCTTTCTTTTATCCTTTCTTCAGCATTATCTGATATTTTATTTAAACTATATTCATTTTTTTCATATTTAAAGTTAACTTTATATTTGTTATTCTTAAAAGAATAATTCATTTCTAATTCAGGTAAGTTATCATCACTTAATTCGTAAAAACCATCATTAATATCTTCGCTATTAATTTGTTTATTTGCAAAAGCTTTAAGTCCAGAAAGGACGTTACTCTTACCTGAATTATTAGGTCCAATCAGGATAACCACATCTCCCATTTTTTTAGGATCAAGAGTATGATTTAAAACAATTTTTTGTTCACTTTCGACTCCGATGTTTCGATAATTTTTGAATTTCAAAACTCTCTCACTAAATTTATCTGTATACTTCATTTTTATTCTCCTTTAAGTTTTTCTAAAGCTTTTTTAGCTTGGGGATTTGTCATTGATTTAACTAAATTTAATAACTCTAATTTTTCTTCAGAAATTTTAGAATCATAACTTAAATCATTTAATATATATTTCAATATAATATTTTTATTTGAGAATTGATTTTTCTCAATGAATCTAAATAATTTTAATACATTTGAATTTATCAAATTATAATTACCATTTTCATACATTTCTATAAACTTATACATTGTAGGTCTCGATATTCCCATTTGTATACTTAGTTCAGAAATGCGAAGATCCATATTCTTCATTATTTCTTTCATATATATACGTCTCAATATTAAATATATCATTATTTTACAAAAAATGTAAAATAATTACAAAAAATGTAAAATAATAAAAAAACAACTAAATAAATAGTCGTTTTAATCTACTAAACTAGCAATCTTTGTAGCCACCATATCAATAGCTACTTCATTTCCATCATAATACGGAACAATAACATCAGCATAATCAATACTTGGTTCAACAAATGCTTCGTGCATTGGTTTAACAGTTTCTAAGTATTGTTCAATAACAGCTTCTGTTGTAAATCCACGTTCTTGAATATCTCTTGTAAGTCTTCTGATGAATCTAACATCATCAGAAGTTTTGATAAATAATTTAATATCTCCAAAGTTTCTTATTTTCTCTACATGTAAAGCTAAGATTCCATCAAGAATAATAACATCAGCTGGTTCAATACATTTAGTTTCATTAGTTCTTAAACTTGTATTGAAGTTATAAATAGGAACTTCAATACTTTCTCTATTTTTTAACTTAGTTAAATCTTCAGCTAATAGATCAATATCCATACTATTTGGATGATCAAAGTTTAATTTCTTACGTTCAACTATATCTAGATTTGAAAAGTCTTTATAATAGTTATCCATAGACATATATGTCACAGATTTATCTTTTAATATAACGTTTGCTATCCTTTTTGCAACTGTTGTTTTACCTGAAGCACTACCTCCAGCAATTATAATAATATGTACAGGTTTTTTATTCATATTTATTTACCTCTTCAAATAAATATTATAAACAAAAAAATGGCTTAAAAACCATTTTTCTCAGATTGTTTTCTTCATAAATCATCTTCTGCTATGGCTGTTTCGAAACTTCTGTTAGTTTCTTCACTTAATATTATATCCATGGCGTTTAAAGTTGTTAAATCTCTGTATCCAAATCATCTGGCGCGTTGTAATGTAGAATCAGATTGAATTGAATTAGCGGTTAAAACTTCTAGCAATAGATTGTCAAAAGTTACTCCTCTAGCGATTTTATAACCACCAATGATAAAAACAGAATTTATCCCATCAATGATTTCTTTTGTATCATATTTTTTATCTTCAGTTTCCAATCCTGACATTTTTACCAAAAATGTTTCCGGGTCATTAAGAACAATTGTTGATCATTTTCTGAAAAAATCAACAAAGTTAATTACATTAACTCTATTAAGCTTTTCGATTATCATCCTTTTTATAACATACATGTCTGGTGAAATATTCATAAGAAATATCTTTTCAAAATCCAGCGCGCTTTCAATTTCATGTTCTAATAATAAATTGTTGAATATTTTATTATTAGAAATGGCAAGATCGAAAAAATATTTATGTTTATTTTCTCTAATATTCGGGAAAAATAAACCATGTACTATTTTCTTTGATTTACCCAAATTAGCTTTTTCTCTATTATAAATATAAGAGTTCAAGAGGAAGAGTATTAAAGATAATTTTAGTAAATCATCTTCATTATGATCATTGGGAACTGTTTTGATGAAGTTTTTATTAAGGGTTTTAAAAACATTCATTTGAGAATCACTTCCAACAGCTTCTCTTAAATATTCAAAAGAATTTTCTTTATGGAAAACATCTATTCCACAATAAAAAGGCTGGTTTTCGATAATAAAATTATAGTGCATCCATTCTTCAATCACCTTAGATTTCAATAACACAGTTTTATTATTGATAAAATTTTCTCTTGTATTTTTAAATATTTTATAAGGTGTAGCTGTAAAGGCCAAATATTTTAAATATTTTCCAGTTGAATGACAACTCTCTTTAATATCCACCAAAATATTGTATAGCTCAGGATTATTTATAATCTCTGAATTATCAAATCCTCAATCAGATTCATCATCAAGAATAAGGATACCATTTCTATCAGAAATCGGATTCATGCCCTGTACAATACTTTTCATCTTATTGTAATTAGAAGTATTTTTTAAAACAAAAAATACATTCATTTTGTTATTTCTATTCCAAATTTCGATTTGATTGTTCAATTCTGCAGTTTGAATTTCATCATTAATTGAAAATCTACCTTTTAGATTTATAAATGAAATAGCAGGACTATAATCAACCCCTAAAAATTTAGAAAAATCATTATTGAATATTGAAAAATCATTTTTTTCTACTATATCTTCTTTTAAAAACTTTTTGAAAGCAAATGTTTCTTTAACAAACCTGTTAAATGTTTGTTTATGCAAAGGGTCATTATTACCAGTTAAAATAAAGACGTTTTTAAAGCCCAAACTGTAAGCTTTTATGAGAGAACATATCATATTAGCAGTTTTTCCTGATTGAACCTCACCGTATGCAAGTACACCACTATAATCAGACTTGTATTCAACATTACTTTCATCAGCGAATAACCCTTCTATATTTTCTTGTAATATATCGTACAAATCAGGATAATTAAAAACATTATTCGCTTGATAGTGTAAGAAAGATTCAAGAGTTAAGGGGAAATCGGAATAACTTTTAGTTTTAAGGAAACTGTTACCAGTCTTTTTAAATATTTTTAAAGTGTTCATAGTTAAAATATTTTTTTCTCAATGGCACTAAATCTTCTATCTAGTTCACTTTCGATAGTTTCATTTAATTTATTTCCATTTAATTTCAAAGTTCTTTTTGCTATTTTGAAAAAACCATTAATATCTAATATTGATAATAATAATTCTGAAATGAATGAATTAATTTTCCCATCCAAAACCTCTTGATCGTATTTATTTATCAAAATAGGTAATGAAATTTTTATACTTTCACCATCTTCGATTATGTATTCCAATATTTCTTCTTCGTTTTCATTTAATTCGATGATTATTCACTTTTCTCAATTTGAAAATGCGTTACCCTTAATTTCAAATCCAATTTTATTTTCTTCCTTAGAAACTTCAACTTGTTTAATTATTTGTTTACTTATAGAATTTTTCTTAGCATCTTTAAGAAGTCTCTCTATGTATTTTAAAACATCTTCAAAATTGTTAATCTCAGATTCATCTTCCAAGAAATCTTGAACAAGTTCTTTTTTAACATAATCATTAGCAATTTTAATCTCAACTAATGAATCAAGTTCTTTTTGAGCCTGAAGTGATAAATTATTAACTTTAGCATTTAAAGATTCGATATC
Source organism: Tullyiplasma multilocale ATCC 49900 (assembly GCF_000483165.1). Taxonomy (GTDB): domain Bacteria; phylum Bacillota_I; class Bacilli_A; order Mycoplasmatales; family Mycoplasmataceae; genus Tullyiplasma; species Tullyiplasma multilocale. The sequence goes on from NZ_KI519557.1 coordinate 307,558, forward strand.
AATAGAACCTTCTTCATTTCTTACTCCAGAATTTTCAACTTCTACACGGGCTTGTTCGTAAATAAATCTTTCCACTAGATCTTTTATTATTTTGACATTTTTAACTCCTAGACGTTTAAATTCTTTAATTTTATCTTCATATTTAGATGCATTTGTTACTAAATCCGCGGGAAAATTATTTTCAAACATATGAACCCATTTAGCAAGTACAGACATACCCATTTCTGAAATTTTCTTCAATAAATAATCTTTAAGAATGTCAAGATTTGTTGTTTGTGATTTGTTAGTTCCTGATTCAAAATTACTATCATTTCTTATTCTTATTGAACCAAAGATTTTAGAAGTATATTTAGAAACGTTACCCCCTACTAATACTTCGGTACCAGATATTTTTGTTCAAGATTTAGGGAAATACATTGCTGTAGCTTCTCTCAATTCTTTAATAATCATATTTTCAGGCATTGGATTACCCGAAAAACTAACGCCATCTAAATTAGGACCGTGATAAATCGCACGATTGTTTTGGATTAACTCAAACCCAGTAATTTTATCTACATTGAAATTTCCAAAAGTCTCTGAAAACTTGGGTGAATTCATTTTAGCTGAAGCTAAGTTAAATGTAAAATTGATTGGGAAAGAATCTTCCTCATCGCTATATCTAGTGGTTAAAATCTTTCTACTTTCATCAATAATAAGGTTATCAATAGTGAATTCTAAATCAGAAAAAGTACCTTTACCTTCAAAAAACATTGTCGTAAAAATTTCAGCCGTCATTTGTGCTAATGGATAATTATCTAAATCAGGCAGAGATATTTTTTTGTCCAAGATTCCATATTTTTCAAGCGGATTTTTATTAATTAAGAAACCGTTAGGAATGTTTGACACCTCCTCTTTCTCTTCTTCGCTGAAAATATTTTTTTTGATTTCGATGAAGAATCTTTTCATATCAGATGTAATTGAATTCTTTATAAATCCCTTTCATTCATTACCAAAAATCTCATCATTTTCTATTTTTTTGTATAAAGAAATATTCTTCTTTCTAAATTCTTCAAATGAGAAAGCTGCTGATTGACTAAAATTGTTTTTAGATATTGTTTTTAAGAATTCAGGTCTCTCACTCCCTATTTTTATTCCATTGGCATTATTTAATAAAAGATTGTTTTTGTTATAATCCAAACAATTGAAATTAATAGAAATTTGATCGTATTCATTAACCAATGGTGAATATCTTTTGAAAAGACTTGCAGATATCAATGGGAAAGCTTCCTTTATCTTATCTAAGATTTTCATTGTGTTAGAGTAATTGACGAACTGAGAATCATCCAAATCATTCATTTCAGGAAATTTTTCAGCATCATTTTTTTGTTTGAATTTTAAATTTCTTCAAAATTGTTTCGCAGAAGAGTAATCTTTAAACATTAAAATTCTTGATCCAGAATTGCCTTCTGATTCTAATTCAACATCTCCATCCAGTAGACCATTTCTATATATAAAAATATTAGCGAAATTTCTCATCTCTCCATCTATTTCTCTTTCTGAAACTAAAATTGAATAATCTCCGAAATAATTCATCGCCGATTTCATTCCAACGAAATATTGGTTTGTTTGCCCAGTTTGAACTTCATCCCTACCTATTTTTTCAATAGAACTTTCAATATCGAATCCTTTACCTAAATCTTTGATTGAAATATAACCTTCACTTTGATCAAAAGTTATATCAATAGGCATTCTTCCTTCATTACCCTCTTTTATCATTTGTTCATAACTAGATTTTGAGTTATCTATAAATTCAGATATTAAATAAATTATATCTTTTTCTGGGCGGGCTCAAATTAATGTATCTCCACCCAATACTTTTTTCATATTATTTTTCATTATCGTTCTCCACTATTTTTTTCTGCAACATATCTAATTGCTTTTCTAATTTATAATCAGAAAATTCAGTTTCTATGTATTTTGGTATATTTATTTTGTATTTAATTTCATCTATATATTTATTATCAGCATTTAAATAAAAATTTGGTAACTCTTCATTCTTAAGAATAACTATATCTATAGAGCTCAAGTCTATATTTATTTTATTAAAATCGTGTTTATTAGAGTTTAAAAGTAAATGATTTGGAACGCTTTTATCTTCAATTGTTAAAATTTCAAATATCTTTTCCGTTAAATCTTTAAGGGTGATCCCAAAGCCATAATCTAGAATATCGTATTTTACAAAGACATATCATATATCATCTTCAATATTATTCATTTGTTGATTAGCCTTCATTACGAAATTCATATATTCTCCAGATGTAGATTTAATTTCCAAAGCCATTTTTTTATTAGGTATCTTAAAATCATGTTTCTTAGAATCTTTTTTCTGATATGATTCAAAAATTGTTTTGACATATTCTAATTTGTCTTTATATTTTTGAGTCATAAAATATATAAAACACATTTCTCCAATATACCCTTTTATTTTATTATCTAAATCACCATCAATTTTTATTTGTAACAACTCAGAAATCGCATTCATTGACGAATACAAGTCCGGTCACACAGAATTATTTAAACCATCGAAAATGTTTTCGAATATTTCATGTATAAATTCTTGATTAGCTATTGACACATTATTTCTAAAAGTTATTATTTCACCAATAAATTTTTCTTTATCCGTTTCATTATCTCCTATTCACAATTCTTCATTGTTTTTATATGTGAAAAAATTTGTTTTGATATTTTTTTGCTTCGATAAATTATTCATATTTTTTATACCGTAAAAAATATTTATCTCATTTTTTAAATCTCTAAAAATAAATAATATGTTGTCATTATTTGTTCGTTTATGATTTAAACTATCCGATATTTGTTTGAACATATATACCCCTTTTGTTTTTTATAATTTTATTATAGATAAAAAAACCACTTATAATTGTTATTTGAGAACAAAAAAATGAGGTTATACCTCATTTTTATATTTTATAACCTCAAAATCTCTTTTCGAAAGGCAAAATTCCGTAATTTCTTTAATTTCTATAACATCATCTAATAATACTTCGACTAAAACTTTTTTAACATCAAAATCTGCATATTGTAAATTTTGCGATATAAAAATATAACTATAAAATTCCAGTTGGCCAAGCCCTTTTAAAAATTGTGCTAAATAATTAGAGTTCGTTATTGTTTTAAACTCATAAATATTTACAATTTCATTCTCCTCATCAATTTCATATAAATCTGTAAATTTACCTTTTAAAACTATATTTTTATCAGTCAAACTTTTTGAAAATTCTTCTATAGCTTTTTCGTGTAATCTTCTAGCTACTTCCAATTTATTTTTACGAACAGAATCGTCAATATTTTCTTTATCGAAACTCACAATGTCTGAGTATTTTAAGTTTGAGTTAACAGCGGATAAAATTTCTCTCAAATATTTTGTTTTTTCATTTACCAAATTTTTAGGTTTTAAAACCTTTTTATTATTAACTTTATAAACGAAATTGAAGTTTTCTGCAATAAAATCGTTTAAAATTTCTCTTTTTTCATTTTCTATTGGTACTAAAGTAAAAGTGAAATTTCTGTATTGATCATCTCATTTTTTTGAAATAACCTTCATTTTTCCAAAACTTTTATATGTATGCGGCGCAAATCTTACAAAAACCTCGAAGAAATACTCACTGTTTAAAGATTTATCTAGAAGCCCATTCCCAGATTGCACCGTTGTACTATATTCTGAGGTTTTATCATTAATTGCCCCATAATAAATAATTTCATAAGAAGTAACCTTATTAGGATACGATGGCCTTTTATATTTTGGTGAATTAATATAAATAATCCCATTTTTTGTATTATTTTTTAAAGGTATTATTCCCGGGAGTTGTCTTGCTCCTGGGTATTCTTTTTTTATTTCTTCTAATTTGTAAATTTTCCCTAACAACATCTTGATACCAGCCTTTTTAATTTACTAATATCATATAATAAGTTAATAAAAAAAACCTTTACAGGTTATTTTTTTATTTTTTTTATTTCATTACCCATTTTTGTTATCAAAGGGACAACTAATGCATTACCCATACAGAAGTATCTCATTCTTTCAGGCATTACGCCATCTGTTCAATTATCTTCAAATCCGTTTAATCTTTCAGCTTCGATAGGTGTTATTTTACGCAATCTCTTCTCGCTTTTATTTAAAGCTATAAAATGTGATGATCTATTAATGGTAGATTCCGAAGTTAACATAGTTCTAGCCGGCAAATCAGGGCTATCAACTTTTGCCATTTTCCCTTCAGCATAGAAATAAGGTGTTCCATCCGGTTTTATTCTCGGAATTTTCTTACTATCTTTTAATTCTTCAACTTTTTTAACTTGTTCTGGAGTTAATTCATATTCTTTAGAAACTTTTTTTTCTAAAATATCCCCTAGCTTTACAAATCCATTCTCACCATTATAATTTGATTCGTAATCAAATGATTGAGCCACTCCATCGATCATAATACCTGCATTTAAAAACTTACCTAGATTATAATTTTTAGTAACTTTTACTTCATCTTTTAAATTCTTATTTTTAAAGTCAACAACGTGCAATTTAGATTTTTCTTTAATTTTCATAGGAAACTCTTTAGAAAAGAATCCGTTTTCAGATAATTCTCTGTCAAATATTTTATTATTCAAATCAAGTTCCACTGTTTTTTCATCTTTTAGTCATGCAAAGACGAAGACCCTTCTTCTTCTTTGGACAAATCCATACTCAGCGGCATTGATAACCCTTCATTCTACGTTATATCCTAAATTATCAAAATTTTTAAGCATGATTGCAAAATCTCTTCCTCTTTGATTTGAAGGTGATTTAAGCAATCTATCAACATTTTCAAGTAGCACCATTTTGGGTTGTCTGTTTTCAAGTATTCAACTAATTTCTCATCATAGGACACCTTTTTTACCTTGGATTCCTTTAGCACCAGTAGATGCTACAGAATAATCCTGACAAGGGAATCCACCAACCAATAAATCAAAATCATTTGGTATTGAATGTTTCGCTAGAGTAATATCTTCATTACTAAAAACCTCCTTAGAATCATCTGTTTTAAAATTTTTTTCTAAAGCTTTAAAGGCATATTGAGCGGCAGGAGTTTTACCAGGTTCTCATTGATTACTGAAAACGAAATCAAAATCATCTGAACTTTTTTTCAATCCCAACTGGAATCCACCAACCCCAGCAAATAGTTCAACAACTTTTATTTTTCCCATATTTATCCCCTTAAATGTAAAATACATAATAATATTGTATATTATAAATGAAAATAAGAAAAGATCCAGGGGTAATATTATGAAAGAAATTAAATATAAAGATATTGAGGAAATCCTGCAAAAAGCTAAAAGAGCTGAAGGGCAAAGGATAATTGATTTAGTTGGAGACTACGGAACTAATAATGATAAAGGAAAGGTTGGTAATCTAATTCAGAAAGGTTATTTTGGCATTCCTGTAAATAATAATCCAGAGGCCGATTTCAAAGAATTAGGTTTCCCGATGGAACTTAAAGTTACACCAGTTAAGCGATTACAAAAACCCAAAAAAGAATTAAATTCAGACTTAGTAGCAAAAGAACGTTTGGTTTTATCAATGATAGACTATAACAATATTGATTTAGATGAAAGTTTTTTTACATCTCATGTTTTTGAAAAAACTGAGTCAACTCTTTTGATGCATTATCTACATGATTACAATAATGAGATAAAAACTCAAAATAAAATTTTATACTCTCACATTTTAGATTTGAATGAAGATTTAACTGACATGGAGAAAAATATAATCGAAGAGGATTTCCAAATAATAAGAAATAAAATAATTACAGGAAACGCTCACGAACTTTCAGAAAGCAATACAAAAATATTAGCAGCCACAACAAAAGGTCAAGGGAACCAAAAGCCTAGAACTTATAAATTTTCTGATATCAATGCCAAAGGAAGAGCTTTTTCTTTCAAGCCCTCTTTTATGACATTGTTGTTCAATAGAAAATACAACAATGCAAAAATCATTACTCCAAAATCAGGAAAATCAGACATCTTCAGTTTTTTTGAAGAAATAGTTGATAAATATAAAGGCATCAACATTTATGAAGATTACATTCAGCGCAGATTAAAACAAGGCATTCATGAACCTAAAGATAATAAGAGTATGAATGCCTGATGAATGAAGAAAGTTGTTAATGAACATGATGAAAACTTCCTGCCATGAATGGAGACTTTAGGATACAAAATGATCTGTATCACAATAGATGAAAAAGGCAAAATACAAGAGAGCATGCCCCTTTCAAGAGTAATCGATCCTCAAGAGTTAGGAGAAAATGAATTTCTTGATTCTTATGAATTTGAGCAATTAGTCCTAAATAAGTATATATTTGTGACATTCAAAAAAATAGTTGGAAATAATCACGAGATATATCTTGATGGTATTTTTGAATTTAATATTTCAGAAAATGATAAATATATTAAAAATTTAGAAAAAGTTTGAAATGACACAAAAATTAAATTCCAAGGAGAACCCTTTATCCAATTTAAACAAACAAAAAATGGTTTATCTAACAACTTAATTAAAATGAAAGATGATTTAGATTTCCACATTAGACCAAAAGGTAGAAATAAAGAAGATAAATATCTTTTGAATGATAATAAAACATTAATTACAAAACAAACTTTTTGAGTTAACAGAGATGTTTTACAAGAATTTAAAGACAAAAAAGCGAACTAATGTTCGCTTTTTCTATACTGCTACTTCCCCTTTAATTCTCGGGTGTGATTCGTACCCTTCTAATCTGATATCTTCGTATTTTACATCAAAGATATTTGTAAATTCAGAATTAATAATTAATTTAGGTAATTGTTTAGGTTCTCTAGTTAATTGTAATTCAACTTGTTCTAAGTGATTTGAATAGATGTGAGCATCTCCAATTGTGTGAACGAAGAATCTTGCTGTTAATCCGCATTCTTTAGCTACAAGTTCTAATAACAATGCATAACTGGCAATGTTGAAAGGAATTCCTAAGAAAATGTCTCCACTTCTTTGGTATAGTTGTAAATCCAAAAACCCTTCTTGAGATACATAAAATTGGAATAATGAGTGACATGGAGGCAACAACATATCATCAACTTCAGTTGGATTTCAAGCAGATACAATGTGTCTTCTTGAATTAGGGTTATTTTTAATTGAATCAATTACTTTTTTAAATTGATCAACTCCATTAAAGTCTCTTCATTGCTTTCCATAAACTGGACCAAGATCTCCATATTGTTTTGCAAATTCATCATCAGTTTTAATTTTTTCAATAAATTCAGCTAAAGTTTCACCTTGGAAAGCTTCTGATTTTTGGTAATCTGCATACGGTCATTCATTTCAGATGTTTACTCCATTATCTACTAAGTATTTAATGTTAGTATCTCCTGAAATAAATCATAAGATTTCATGAACGATTCCTTTAAAGAAAACTTTCTTTGTAGTAACCATTGGAAAACCTTCTCGTAGATCATAACGAGATTGAGTTCCAAATTTAGAGATAGTTCCAGTACCAGTTCTATCTTCTCTTTTTTCACCATTTTCTAAGACATCTTTAATTAAGTCTAAATATTGTTTCATGTTATTCTCCTCTTTTTGTTTTTTGAAATTTGTTTCACTCTATTAAATTGGTTAGTGGAAGACTTTTATTGAGACCTTTGAAAAAAGTATTATATTTCTTAATGTAATTTTCCTCTATTTGCGCAACTTCTTTAGGATTCTTACTCATTTTATTAGAATCAAGAGTTTCCAATATTATAAATATGGGATGTTTACTCCTCAAAGATAGGTTGTCTTCTTTAGCTTTTAACAGTTCAAAGTATCTAACATCAGCAACGCCTTCAAGCATTTTTTCATCATCGCTCTCTAACACGGATTTAACTAAGTCAATTTGAGACGCATGATATTGAAACCTTTCTCTGAACTTATGAGTTTGGCCTATATAAATGGGTAATCTGCGGTCAGGATAATCTTTTGTGTCCACCTTATAACACATCATATATATTCCACCCTTATCAAGAATTTCTGATTTGCTATCCCAACAATCGTATAATCAATATTTTCCTTTACCAGTTGGTTTAATATCTCATCCATTCATTAATTCTTGAATATCTTTTAAGTAATTAATATTGTGATTGTAATGTGGTAATTCACTAACGATTTGTTTTTCAATAACTTTCTCAACATTCTTTAATTCATTTTTTTGAAATTTTAGTTTAGCTACTTCAATTTGACTTTTATTTAACTTATTTATCAGTTCTTGATTTTTATTTTTTAACACCAACAATTTCTTTCTGTTCAAAAAATCAAACATATTAGTTTCCTTCTCTATTTTTTAATAAGTTATATGCTATGTTAATCTTCTTCATCTCAGTTTCTGCTTGGTGAGATTTATTATTATCTGGATGATATTTAATAGCTAATTGTTTATATGCTAGTTTAATTTCTTTTAAACTAGCACCACTTGTTAATCCTAATGTTTTTAATGCAATTTTCTCATCATCAAAGTTAGGATTAAATAATTCAATCTCTTCATCAAAATCAGCAAAGCGATTTTTCTTATGGAAATTATTATTTTGTTGAGATATATCTTTTAATTGATAGTTGCGATATATCTCATTTAAACTTATTTTAGTTATATCTAAAACTTTTTCATTTATCTGAATTATTACATCTTCAATTAATATTTCTAATTTCTTTTCTAATAATTCTTGATCTTCGATTTGAAAGTATTGATTCAAATAAACATCAATTAATCTTGGAAGGATTTTGCTTCCAAGATTAACTTTAATAGTTTCATGAAATGCTTCATAAATCTTTAATTTAATATTATTAACAAATTCAAATATATCTTCAGTTTGGTAAACGTTTTCAATTGCATTATCAATGCTATCAAACCCATTAGTTATAATGTCTTTAAAACGTTGATTTAAGCTTGTTAGCTCAACTTTAGCAATTGTTGCTAGTTCTTGGCTAGAAAAGGCTATAATAACGCTTAAAGTATTGTAAAAAGCACTTCCAGTCAATGATGTTAGACTCTCTTGATAGTTATATTTATTTACTTCAAAATTGTTGTTTGTGTTTTTAAAGTAATTGGTAATATTTGTTAAATTATTATTTTGGTTATTGTTAATTGTTACAGAAAGGGCTTTATCATAATAATCTTTATTAAATTCAACTAGTTGTTCTATTAAATCTAGGTTAAGTTTCATTACAATAAATCTCCTTAAGATATATTTTACTTTATAAATGAAAAATTGAACTTTTAAAGTTCAATTTTATTTTATTTTTTAGCTTTAAGTTTTTCAATGTTTTCAATTTGAGTCACAATGTCATCTGCATATCCATCAGGATCGGTTGAGTTTCCATCAACTACCATAAATGGTGCCATGTGTTTATAGATTTCAAATCACTCTTCATAGATTTCAGCCAATGTTCTTCAATAGTCATATTCAGTATCAATTTCAGATTCACGTCCACGTCCAAGAATTCTTTGAATTGAAACTTCGGGATCTACTTTTAAATAAATTACTAAATCAAATCCTGAGTTTAAATCATCATCTCTAAATAGTTCTGGAAGAATACACCCTTGGAAGTATTCTTTAAAGACTGTATAGTCAACATCATTTAATCTTCCGAATTTATGATCGGCATGAGCAAAGATCATTGAATCTAAAATACTACGATCGTAAATTACATGAGGCTCACCTTTGTTTTTGCTAAATGACTTCATACGATCTGATAACATTCATAAATCTAATTTATAGTTCATGTTTTGATATTCGGGATGATCGTTGTCATAAGCATATTCAAAGTAAGGACAATCCAATGATGTTTCTCAAAAGATTTTGTATTCTTTTGGTAGTCTTTCTTCTAGTTTTGTTATTAAAGTTGTTTTTCCAGCACCAGTAGTACCAAAGATAGCTATCCTCATTTGTTCTCCTTAGATTTTTATATTAAATATATATTAGTATTTTATTAATTAATATTCAACCTTTAAATAGATAAAAACCCTATAAAATAGGGTTTTTAAGGTATATTATTTACTTTTATTCATTACAGATAATATTTCATCAGCATATACTTCAGGATTTTCAATATTTCCATCCACTACTAAGAATGGGAATTTGTTTTCTAAGTATTTATATCAACGATCATACATATTAGTTAATTTAGTTCAAAATTCAGTATTAACATTTAATTCACGTTCAATTGCACGATTAGTAATTCGTTTAATACTTGTCTGGGGACTTACTTTTAAATAAACTACTAAGTCGTATCCATCTTGGCCTTTTTGGGCAAAGATTGAAGGTAATACTACTAATTCAAAATATTCACGATAAACATTTCAATCTTTTTCATCAATGTTTCCTTCTTCATAGTTTCAATGAGCAAAGATAATTGTGTCCATGATTCCACGATCATAAATAACATTTTCATATTGTTTAGATTCTTTAAATTGTTTCATACGATTAGATAACATTAATAGCTCCATTTTATAAGCAGCAGATTGTCTAATAGCTTTATCTGGAGAATAAGAATCTTCAAAGTAAGGATTATCTTGTAATGGTTCTCAAAAGACTTTGTAATCTTGAGGTAGTTTTTTCTTAAGTGTGTCAATTAAAGTTGTTTTACCAGCTCCAACTGTTCCGAAGATAGCAATTTTCATTTTATACCCCTTATTATTTTTTTACTAAATTAATAATAACATTATCAACTATAAAAGTTATAGAATATTTAAAAGGAGTTAAATAATATGAGCTTAAAAATATTAAAAGAAATCAGAACTAATAATTTCGCTGATCCTCAAATGGGAGAAAAATTTGTTAACGTTTGAAAACAAGCTGAAGAAATAATTACTAAACAAAAATTGGAAGGACCTTTCTATGGTGTTTATCATAAATACCAATCAAACTATAAAGGTGATTACAACTATGCAGTTGCCAACATTGGAGTTGAATACAGTGATTTAAACATCAACGAAACAGCTCACTATAAAGAGTTTGAAGTAGATACTAAAAAACCTAATGCTATTTCAAAAACATGAGAACACATTTGAGATTTAGAAGATGCTGGTAAATTAAATAGAATTTATGAGACAGATTTCGAATTCTATGATTTAGATGGAAGTATTACAATTTATATTGGTGTAAAGAAAAACGAGAAATAATTTCTCGTTTTTTTAATTTATTTAAAAAATTCAACAGAATTGTATAGGTTAAATATTATTTTATCTTCCGTAAATTCTTCGGCTTCAATAATTTCTTTTCAGTACGGATTATAGTTGTTCATATCCATACGTCATAGAATATTTTCGGTACCAATTTGAATCAAATAACTATTGATTCAGTTAGTGCAATTCCTGAATGCACTGCTTAGTTGAACATCGAATTCTTCAACCAACCCCTTCTTTAACGCTTTGAATTCTCTTTGAACATTTTTAAATTTATTTTTAAAATGCTCTAAAACTATATAAATATCATCCTGATAATCATAACCAAAATAATTTATTTCTGTATTTTTAGGACTTTCATTAATGAGAATTTCTAAAACTTCATTATCATGGTTGAAACTTAATCCAAAAATATCAATGACGTGTTTTTCATCATGTGATAATTGAGCCATATAACTTTTAAGTTTTATTTCTTTTTTTCTTTCATCAATTTCTATAAGACATTCATCATATTTTGAATAAATATCCTCATTTTCACTTATAGCACCATGCAAATGAATAACACCATTAAGCCCAAACATTTCGATGGTGTTTGAATAATTGAATGTTAATACCACATCATAACTTTCAAGTTTAGATTTTATCAACTTAAATAAAATCGACTTATTATTTTCTAAATCTTGGATCGTTTTATAAACATTTGAAATTTTCATATCCAAAATAAACATAATATAATTTTTTATATTTTCCTTTAAATTCATTATTGAATTTGCTTCTAATTTTGTTTTGCTTTGGATAAATCACTTATCTTTGCATAAACTAAGTAAAAAAGCAGGAAACTCCTCTACACCTTTGTTTATGTAAGAATTACTAAACCCCGGTTTCTTGTGATCTTCCAAGACACTTATTAAAAGCGCTTTTTCAAAAGAATTTTTGTTAAAAACGTCTAATCACTCATTAAGATATTTACTTTCGTAAAAATCTTTGAAAATTCCTTCCATAGTTAATTCATCGTTTTTGATTTTAATGTCAAACCCATTCCCTAAAACTAATATTTTTCTCATTTATTCCTCTTCTAAATTAATAGCTCCCAAGATTCCAGATAAACCTTTATAGATTTTATCTTTAAATTGCGAACTCAGTCTTGTTGATGCTTTAGTTAATTTTGCTGAATTATTATCCAATGAAGATCTTACTGAATCAATTGCTTTTAATTCCGTTTCAATAATCTTTCATGTTTTAGGAAATTCAATAGTTCAGTATTCATCTAACTTAACCTTTTTCTCTTCATATTCTTTAATTAAATCATCACTAACTTCTCCTGTTAGTTTTTGAGTTTTTAATTCAAAGTCATTTTCAACTTCAATTAATTTTCTAACAATTTGTCCAACGAAGATAAAACTTTCACTATCTGTTATTCAAATGTTTGGATATTTTTCACTTCTAATGAAAGGAATCCCATTGTATTTATCATTAAAGCTTGTAGCAATTAAGATTCCGTACTTAGTTTTGTTATTAGCAACATCTGTCGCTAATTTTCCTTCTCAAGCCTCAGATCAAATAGCATTCTTAACTTCATAGACAATTTTCCCAATCTCATTACCTTGGCTATTTTTAATTACTTGTAAGTAGTCAGCTTTTTTATCAGCTGTTGTATTGTTAATTTTACTAATTGAATCATACATTCCAAATGCTTTACGCAATTCACCCTCAACTTCATGTTCAAAGTTTTCACCCTTACGTTTTGATTGTAAGATTTTGTTTTGAGCATTTGCTATTTTTAATTCTTCAATTTGAGTTTGATAACGTTTTTCAACTTCTTGTTGAACGCTTGCTAATTTAATTTCAAATTCATTTTGTTTATTAATTAGTTCAATCTCACGAGTTTGAACTAATTCCTTTAATTGATCAATTACAGGTTTAATTTCATCTCTAAATTGAGCTTCTTTTTTAAGAATTAATGTTTCTTGATTGTTTTGTAAAGTTGCTAATTCTAATTTATATTGATTAATTTTATCTGTATATTCTTTTTCAATTTCATTAGCTTTATTAGCAATTAGTAATTCACGTTCTTCTTTAATTTGTTGAAGTTTCATTTCACCTTCAGCAATTCTAGATTTATAGTTATTAATCTCTTGTTGATTTCGATTTAAAATCTCACTGGCTTTTAAATCGAAATCTTTTTTAGCATTAACAACCGAATTATCAAATTCCATTTTATTCTTTTGAATTTCATTGTTTAATTTATCAATAATTTCTTGGTATTTGTTTTCTGTTTTTAATACTTCAATTTCTTTTTCTTTAGCAAAATCAATTGTTAAAGTTTCTTTAACTTCTAATTCAACTTTATTAAGCATTTCTTGTTTTTGTTGATCCAAAAACTTTTCAACATTTGCTCAAGAATGTTTTGAGTTTTGAAAATCTGATTTAGTTATATCTTTGCCACAATGTGGACATTGTAAAATAATATCATTCATTGATGATACCTCCTTATTTAATGATTTTAAGAATTGTACTAAGATCTTTTAATTTACAATCTAAATTAAATATTGCATTGCATTAATTCTTTGGGTCTCCCCATATTTCAATTATAACAAACCAAGTTATTATAATTGAAATAACAATTGATATAATGAAAGTATTGCGAGGTTGTATGAATAATAAATATGTCTTAATAGATTTTGAAACTGCTAATAGTGATTTATCTAGTGCTTGTCAAATCGGAATAATAGTTGTCGAAAATAATCAAATCATTGAACAATACAGTTCGTTGATAAAACCAGAACCTAATATCTTTAGTAGGTTTAATATCTCAATTCATCATATAACACCAGATATGGTTGCTGATGCTCCAACATTTGATGAAGTATGATGTGAAATTAATAAGTACTTCAAAAGTGATATTCCAGTAATTGCCCATAATGCAAGTTTTGATATTGGGGTTTTAAGAAAACTTGATCAACAATATAACTTAAACATCAACAACTTTAATTATGGTTGTTCAGTTTATATGCTAAAAAAGGTTTTCAATTTACCAAAGGCTGGTTTGGGATATTTAACTGAAATTAATAACATTCACTTTGGACATCATGACGCTTTAGAAGATGTTAAAGCCACAAAGCAAGTTATTGATATTTATTTTAAAAACACTAATAACTTTTTAACATTACCCATACACCATGGATACAGATTTAAAAAATACTAAGCCTTGCTTAGTATTTTTACTATCTACTTCTCATAAGTTTTCTAAAAACAAATTTATCATGATTTTTATACATTAAACAATATAATGTAAGTCCAGCAATTAAGCCTAACATTCCAAAAATAACAACCGTTAATAATATTAGTTGATTTCCTGTTTGGTTTGCCACTTGCGTTACGTGACCTGTAGCTGTATCAACCCACTCCATGCTATATTGTTTTTCAATTATTGCTTTAATAAATCTGAAAAAGGCATTTGGTGTAAAGGCAATTACAGATACCACTCCAACTCCAGTCGCATAATTAGTATTATCAATCTTTAATTCTGCTCCAATCGGAGATCAGCGAATAGTTACTATTGCTCAAGTTAATAGTCCTAAAATCATTAAATTCAAACTAGCAGCTACCGCCATAATTGTTTTAAAAACTTTGCCCTTGTTTTCAAAAGAATTATTAAATCCCGGCAATAACATCGCAACCACGACTAAAACCATTCCCAAGAATAAGCCAAGACATATCAAAAGAATATATGAGTGTGATTTATCAGCTTTTTTACCAGCATAAGGAGAAATTAGAAACCTCATTACATAAGTTCTAAATGTTCCTAACAAGGATACAACAAGTGCTGGTACTAAGAAAATGTTTGTTAAGTAATTCATATATGAACTAAGCCCCATTTGTAGCATATACACTCCAAGTACCAATGTTCCAAGTAATCATATTTTTCAATTTTTAACAACTCTTATTAAACTTTTTAAAGTAAAAGTTTTTTCATGATTATCATCAATTCCTTTTATTAAGAAAACCGTTAATAATAAAGATGCTATTATTAATGTTACATAAACAGCTAACAAGATAAAAAATCCCATATTAATAGACTTATCACCAAATTCAATTGTTGGTAATTTTTTAGCATTGGCAAGGCTCATTAACATAGTTCCAAACAAAGCAAGAACCAATCCTAATAAACCATTAATGCCTCCTTGTAAACCATTGTTTTTACCAACCTGTTTTTCTTTCTCTTCACCAACTAAGTGAGCAGTGTTGTGATTCTTAACAACTTTTCAAAGCGGTGCTCACAATAGCCCTGCAATCGCGAAAGCAAATCCTGCAAAAATTATATACAACTGAATCATTGTTGCAAGTTTGGTGCTATTGAATGGTAACGTCATATATCAAACACCTAGAATACTTATGATTATTAGTGAAAGAACTAGTAAATGTTTGGATTTAAATTTATCTCCTAAATATGAACCCAATAAGTAACACGGTAATTGAACAAATCCATATATGGCATTGGCTCACGAATACTGGCTAGCTGTTATATGTAAACTACTATTCAAATTTGGAATGAAATTTTCCATATATAGTGGAATAGCAAAAATAACAACATCAGTTAAAGCCAAGATTATTATCGGGAGATTTGTTTTGAAAAATGACTTAATATTTTTAACTTCAATCTTTTTCAATTTCATAATAAACCTCAATTCATCGCTCAACCTAAATTTAATATTTCAATGACCACTCATATAAATATTTTCCATTCAATTAAAGCCTAAGACAATGAAACACCTCACAATACTTTCATCAACGCAAAATAGCGACCTAAATCGCTATTTTATAATTTATTTATTTTTCATTAACTTTCTAAAAACGAATTTTTCATGTTTCTTATAAATTGAAATGTACAATATCAATCCAGAAATTAAACCAATTAGAGCAAAGGGAATTGTTGTTGCCAGAATTAATTGATTCCCCACTTGATTTGCCACTTGTGTAATATTACCTGTAGCTGTATCTAAATATTCAGTTGAGTGATTTTTCTCGATCACTGATTTAATTGTTCTGAAAAATGCATCGGGCGTGAAAGCAATTACTGAAATAAATCCTACAGCTGAAGCATAATTGTCGTTGTCTATTTTAAGTTCGGTTCCAATCGGAGATCATCTAATAGTTACCAATCCTCAAACAACAACTCCTAAAACTAACATATTAATTGAAGCTACCACTCCGATAATAATCTTTGTAGTTTTACCTTTGCTTACAAAGTCATTATCGAACCCTGACAAGCTAATTGCTACAACTACTAGTATTATTCCAATTAAGAGTCCCAAACACGTTAAAACGATGTAAGAATGCGATCTATCAGCTCTTTTACCTGCTCGTGAAGATACTAAAAACCTAATAATATAAGAAGTTGATATTCCTAGCAATGAAGTAATAATTGCCAGCACTCCAAAAACATTAGTTAAATAATTCATATAAGCACTTAAACCCATTTGTAACATATAAACCCCAAGCACTAATAATCCTAAACATCAAATCTTTCAAGATTTGATAACTTTTATTAAAGATTTAAGTGATAAGGTTCTTTCATTATTATCTTCAATATTTTTAATACAAAAAATTGTCAAAAACAGTGAAGTAATTATCAACGAAACATAAATTGTCACTAAGATATAAAATCCTAAACTAATCGAAGTTTCTCCAATATCAATTGTTGGCAATATATTTTTACTTGATAATAACAATAATAGAATTCCTAACAAAGCTAAAAACAAACCAATAAATCCATTAGTAGCTCCTTCTAATCCATTATTTGCCCCAACTTTCTTCTCTTTATCTATTCCCACCAAATATTCTGTATTATGATTTTTAACAATCTTTCAAAGTGGAGCTCACAACAAACCACAAGTTGAAAAAGCAAATCCAGCAAAGATTATATATAACTGAATTTTTGTAGCCATTGGTGTTGAGTTGAATGGTAATGTCATATACCAAACCCCAAGCGTGCTTGCCAACGCCAATGACGCTATTAATAAATGTGAGACTGTTACCCCTTTTTGGAGCATTTAAAATAAAATTTGACTACAGCATAGTAATTAATTTAATTTTATCTAAAAAACTAAAAAAGTGTATACAAAATTAAACTTTTTATTTCAAAAGTTTTTTCATTATTTAATTAAATAATTGGAAATTTATATCTTTTTATACCAACTTATATAAAATGGTATAAATTTAGAATGTTTTTTGTCAGTATAGTTTTATGTTGCTTTTTTTATTTTTGTTATATCAAATAATTCAACCAATGACATCATTTATATAATCCTTCAAAGATTTATATTTTTTCTTATTAGAATGAATTGTAGCTTTTTTCATTAA